>QZKB01000009.1 GCA_003599415.1 Ignavibacteriales bacterium
TTCATAATTCCGATTCCACCAACAAGTAAAGATATTCCTGCGATTGCACCCATTACTATATTAAAAATTTTCTGCGTCTTTTGTTTTTGTTCAAGCAGCTGTTCCGGCAGAGTTATTTCGTAATCCATCACTCCAAAATGCTTACGTTCCATTATCCTTGATATTAATTGAGATGCCTGTTTAAGATTTTCCGAATCATTTATTTTAATTATAAGCTGATCAACGGAAGTTTTATCAAGGATAGGAACCTCCTGGCTTTCAATAAAATAAAAGATTCCGTTTCTGAATTCAGATTGTTCCTCAAGTTTATCCATCTTGTATGCCATTGTTGTAAAGGGAACGTAAATATCCTCGTTGAAATTTCTTATTCCTAATCCTTCTGCGCTTGATGCAGTAATATTTTTTGATGCAACAATACCAAGTATATCAAACCAAAGATCTCCGAGTTTTATTTTCTTCCCGACCGGATTTTCAAATTTAAAAATCTGCTCTTTAATTCCCGAACCGAGGACGCAAACATTGGCAGCATTAGTAACATCATAAGGTTGGAAGAATTTTCCGGACTCCAGTTTGGAATTCATTACCTTAAGATAATCCGGTGTAGTTCCGATAATTCTTGCTTCAATAATATTTGATCTGTAAGTAAGGTTGTTTTTAATTTCTCTTTGAGGCACAATCATCTGTACATAAGGATTAATCTCAAGTATTGCATCGGCATCCTTGGTAGAGAGGCCGGGGGAGAATGAGGTTTTTGCTTCCTTGGTTTTTTGCTTAATGATTACTTTATTAATTATAATGTTATTCGTTCCCATCAATTCAATTTGTTCAATTGTTTCCTGTCTTGCCCCTTCGCCAATTGACATCATAGCAATAACGGCGGCAACACCGAATACAATACCGAGCATTGTAAGTGCAGTACGGAGTTTGTTGGATTTTAATTCCGTAAGACTAATAACAAGTATTTCAGATTTTTTCATATTACAATTCAGTCTTTGGAATTTTTACGGATTTATCTGTATTAGATTTTTCTTCCTCGGTTTCAATTGTAGGATCCTGAAGTGCAACTTCCTCGTTGTTCTCCAATCCCTTCTTAACAATAATAGAATTTTCTCCTTTTTCACCAACCTCAACAAAGTGTTCGTCAAAACCGGAACCGTTTTTAACGTAAACTATTTTCTTACCATTCTTTTCGAATACTGCTTCCAAAGGAACGGAAAGAACATTGGGAATTTTATTGATTATCATTTTATTGCTTGTTGTCATGCCCGGTTTTAAAATCGGCGACATATTTTTAATACCAACAATAAGTTCAAAAATCTTAACCGTTGAATTTCCGCTCTTCGTTCTTCCGAGAGAAGCTACATTAGAAATAAATCCATCGAATGAACTATCCGGAAAAGCATCAAGCTTAACTTCAACTTTTTGATTCTTTGCAATTTTACTTACATCTACCTCGTTAACGGATGTTATGCTCTCCATAGAAGATAAATCCGGTAAAGTTATTATTGTACTACCGGGCCAGGTATTATCACCTATGGCAAATTTTCTACCGTTGTTACTCCAGTTTGTTTCGTAAACAACAAGTCCAGCAGTTGGTGCTGTTAAAGTAAGCATAGCAAGATCGCTTTTAGCTTTATCAAGTTCTGACTGTCTTTGTTTAATTTCAATTTCAGTCCGGTTCTTTTCAGATTTCAGAATTATTTTTTTTGATTCAATATCCTTCTTAGTGCGTTCATAGCTTAACCTGTTTTTCTCATGCTGCAATTTGGCTTCCTGCTGTTTAGCCTCAGCTTCAAACTTCATTTGATCAAGGGATAACTTTGAAAGCTCATAGGTAAGTTCTGCACTTCTAAGATCAGATTCCATCTGTGCTTCCTGCGAGCTGTGTGATGCATTTAATTTTTCCTTATCGGAAATAGCCAGTTCTAATTTTGATTCGGCATCGCGAAGTGTACTCATTGCTTCTGTCGGGTCAAAGCGAAGTACTGTATCCCCGCCTTTAACAGTTGAACCTTCCGGAATAATGTATACAATTTTAAGGCTGCCTCTTATTCTTGGGGCTATTATTGCCACAGAATTTTTAGCCCGCAATTCTCCGCTCTCTGTAATAGAGACAAGGAAGTTGCCTCTTTTAACTTTAAAGGTTGGAATAGAGACAACGGAAGTATCAAATGAACCAGCAATAATTACAATTATTACAAGAAAAAGCACAGCAGTAATAAACAGGTTCCTTTTTTTCTTAAAGAATTTAGGTACCGCTTTCCCTTTCATTTTTGATGATATGCTTTTCCGTGTTTTAATTAATTTGTCTTTAAATGAAGAACTTGTCGAGGTTGATTCGCCTGAATTGGTTTTCATGAACAATCCACAATGTTTTTTACAAAATATTTTAGGAGAAAGAATAATAAGAATTATTCCCGCCGCACTTTTACCTTATCAAAGAAATGCAATTAAAAGGACTATATAAAATTCTCAGAATAATTCGGCTAAAAGATAAACTTTTTTCCAAATTAAAAAAATGTATTTAACAGTAATTTTTAATCAGATAAACAGGGAACTGTTATTTCCTTCTTTTCAGAGGCAGCTCAATCTTAAATGTGCTTCCGGCGTTTTTCTTACTGGATACAATTATAGTTCCGCCATGCTCATCAATTATGTTTTTAACTATCCACAGACCAAGCCCTGAGCTTTCTTCGCTGCCTGTTGGTTTAGAACTGAGTTGAGCACCTTTTTCAAAAAGATGATTCAGATCGTCCGAATCCATTCCAACCCCGTTGTCAATAACCTCGATAAAAATTTTCTTTTCGTTAAAATATGATTTAATAATAACTGTAGAGTTCGGATACGAGAATTTAATTGCGTTGTTTACAACGTTATCAATTGCTTCGTGCATCTTTTCCTTATCAATTTCAATTTTGGGCGTTTGAGGTGATGCGTTGTTAATTAGCTTAATCTGCTTCCTGTTTGCATTTGCAATATTCTGATAGCATACAGAATCAATAATTGATTTTAAAGATGAAGATTCAAAATTAGGCGCCGTGTTGGTATCACTTTGTGCAATTGCAACAGACATTTTCTGAGCCAGGTCTACAATTCTTGCCGAAGTATCAACAAGATACTGGATAATTTCCTGCTGTTCTACTGCATTCAGATCAAATGATTCCAATAATTCAACATAACCTTTTATTGCAGCGGCAGGATTTTTAATATCGTGTACTGCAGTAGCAAAAAGTTTTTCCTTTTTAATGTGAAGTTCTTCACCAAGTACTATGCTTTTTTCAAGTTTGGTTTTCTGTTCCAACAATTCTGAGTTTGCCTTTTCAAGATTTTCAATATGCTGTTTAAGCTCTCTGACCTGGGTTCTTAAATTATTATTCTGTTCTCTTAACGTTTTAACGCTTTCTTTTAGCTGGCTGTTTGAGTAATTAAGATCATTCAGATTTTCAGACTTACTAAAAACTTCTTTCAGTAATTCTTTTTTATTATATCGTTTATATTCAGGGTCGGTATTTGTTTTTTTGTTTCTTAAAAGCCTTAAGGAAAAATAGACAACATTAAACAGCAAAAGTAAGCTTATGAAGACTAACGCTGCATAATAATATTCTTTACTGAGTGAAATATCTGAATCGGAAATTTCATTGTATACTGTAATGGGATTTATGTCAACATTAAATTTGATATAAGCCGGCTTAGCCTCATTGCTTGTTTTTGTGTATCCCTGGATTTTTAAAAGATAATTACCGGAATCAAGTAATGAAAACGAAACTGTTCTGGAATTCATGTTTTCAAGATTTATCGGAACACCATTCAATATAATACGGTGAAGCATTTCTTCTGAACCGGTACCGGTTCTTTGAGTATTAAAATCGAAACTAATAATATCTTTTTTCGAAATGGAAAGATTACTCCAGAATTTACTTAAAACAACATTGCCGTTAATTCTAACAGAACTTATATATGTTGAATCAACCTGGCAATATAAAATCAAATTGTAAATAAACAGGATGAATAAGGACTTAAGGATGATACTGTAGATCTTCATAAAAAAAGCTGTTTTCAATTAGTGTGAAATTTAGTTTTCATTAATGTGTAATCCAAGAAAAATTTCATTTACTCCGGGATATTACCTATTACCGGCAAAATCTAAATTAAAATGCAGCGATTATTCCTGCGCTAAATTGTAAAAACTCTTCTGTAAAGTTATAAGTTGATTCTGCGACAAAGCGAATATTTCTTTTTAACAAATAACCACCGGAAAGAGTAGCGGATTTATGGTTTATCCCGCTTATCTCTACTTTTTCATCTTTGTCTAGGTAATTAATTAAACCGACCATATACCACTTACTTTCGTCACCATCAGGTCTGAAGATTAATTCTGCAAATGCACCGCGGGTAGAAATTTCTTTAGCATTTGTTTGATGAAATAAAGGATTTTTATCCCGCCTTTCAACATACTGCAAATTCATTTCAAATGGACCAACAATTACCGTTGCATCCGGACCTGCTAAAATAACTTCGTTTGTTTGTTCGTTTTGCTCTTCTTTACCATAGTAACCAAATGCGCCGATGCGGATATTCTCAGTTAAGTCCTGACTTACTCTGCCCATAAAATTTTTATACTTATCGTTATCAAAAATCCTGTAATTATTAGCGGCACCTATTCCGCAGCCGTTAAGTATTTCCAATGTTACATCAGTCCCTGAACTGAATCCGTAATTCAGCATCAAACCCCTGTCATAAGTAAGGTTAATGTTTGAT
The DNA here is from genome assembly GCA_003599415.1 of Ignavibacteriales bacterium. Lineage (GTDB taxonomy): Bacteria > Bacteroidota > Ignavibacteria > Ignavibacteriales > SURF-24 > SURF-24. The sequence continues at coordinate 4,759 of QZKB01000009.1, forward strand.
TGTCCTACTTTTAATTTATAAACAAGGTAGTCTTCAAATGTAAGTCTCAGCTCGCGTTTGAAAAGAGGGTCGGAAACCTGGAACTGACCGACAAATAAATCTAAATTAGAATTAAAGATATCGTTAAACATTATGAAAGCATCTTCTAATCCGGCAACTTCTCCGCGTTCACCAAGGAAGAAATAAAAGTAGTATGAAATATCGTCCGCAATATCTCCACCCGAAAGCAATTTAATTAAGTAAGGGGCAGAAATATCGGATCTTTCAGAATATGAATGATTATAAGTAATGTATCCTTCAACTCTTAATGCGAGCGGAATATCGCGTAATAATGACAGCTCATCATCACCGGTTTCAATAAAGTACCTTGGAGTTTCCTGGTCTTTCAGTACAAAACCGTTTGAGGCAAATTCTTCTCCATATGATTTTAAAGATGGAAAAGGGGAGTGACAAGTTTTGCAAGTCATATTATATTTACGGGCAAAAGCAGGTATGGCAAAAGTATTTTCATATAAAAACATTGCCATAATTAAAATTAAAGAAACATAATAAAATTTTTTCATTTTGCTTTCCCTAATCTAAAATTGTAAATGTTGTAGTGTGTTCATTAACCGGAATTATTTCTGATTCTTCTTCCGGTACACCAAGAAAATCTGCTACAGGTTTAACAAGTTTCTGATAATTGAGTAAAGCCTTTACTGTAACTGTACCGGATGGAATGTTGTTCGGAAGCCTGAAGGTATATGTTTCTACCTTTGTATCTCTTGGTGCAAACCTGTAGTCAACACCTAACGATTTAGTATTCCATTGTTGTATTGTCATTATTCCCTGTGGGTCCAAATATGGCATTCTGAAAATTCTGTCGCCGACTGGAATCCCATCTCTCTGAACACCTTGAAAATCCTTGTTATCTAATGCAATACCCATATCTTTATAAGCAAGCACATCACCGGAGATAGTATATTCTTCACCTTCAAAACCTTTTTTGTTAACGGGTAAATGATAAACCTTTCCTTTTGAATCAGTGGCTTCTACGTGTAGCCATAGTATCCTGTCTTCAACTGAACCGGTAGGAAATTTATGACCTGTTTTTTGGTTAAATAAAATTGCAGTCAGATTAACTGTCTCGCCAGGTTCCGCTTCACGAATATCAGGATGGATTCTTATTTCAATTGTACCTTTTACTTTGCCAGGATCGTGAGCTCCGTGAAATAAATGCTGACGCGCATCAGCATATTTTTTCCCAAGGTTAGAAGTTTTTGTTTCTGCCGGCGGCATATGACATGTCTGGCATTGAACCCCATCTTTTGCATATGGTCCTTCTTTCCATTCAAGATGAGTTGATTTGACCCAGATTCCGTAAGGATTTTTTTCGTTATGACAGACTCCGCAGAATTCACTCTTCTTAAAAATATCAAGTTTCTTTATCTCGTGTGCAGGTGAAAGCAATTCCGGCATTCTTCCTGAATATTTTGTTTTGCCCGGTTCAGAAATAAAATTGAAATTGTAAGGCGTATCTCCGCTAAAACCTGTTATTGAATGGCAAACCGCGCATGAAACCGATTCATTTGCACGGGATTTCATTTCAGGTTTTTGTGGTGGAATATCCCCGGCTAAGAAAGCCAAAGGAGAATGGCAGCCATTACAACCGGCTTTAACTTCTGCAACAAAAGGATCTTTTTCTGCATGCGGTATAGCTAACTTGAAATATTCAATTTCATCCCAATGATGAGTATATGCCTGTGACATCATTGTTTGTTGCCATTGTTCAAAAAAATCTTTATGGCAAGCGCTACCGCAGTAAGTTGGTTTCTCAAAATCATTATAGCTTTTTGTTCCCAAGGCTTCTCCGCCGGTTTTTACCTGGCCAGGAATAAGACAAGTGAAAAAAATAAAAAATATTGGTAAGAGGAATTTTTTCATTTTACCTCCGGCTTAACTTCAAAATTTGAGTAAAGAGAATGAAAGAGACTAAAATATCATGTTTAAAAATACTCGTGTGTAAGTTCTAATTATTTATTAAAAAAGTCAATCATTATCGACTAAATCAGGGTATGAATTTATACATTCCAACAAAAGAAAAAAACTAAACAAGCATAATTGGAATATGAAGGACTGCCCAGGAAAGAAATCTTAGTAATGTTTCTTTTCTTGTGGTTGCAGAGAGTGAGTAGAAATACGTTCCTTTCATTAAAGTATTACTCATCATTGCAAATATTATGCTTTGATAAAGAATTGGAGATAACTCAGTTGAATTGTTTACGATTGAGATTACATATGGATCGATATCCGTCATACCGATAATGAATGATAGAACAAGTAAACCGAAGTTGCCTGCATAAGTTCTAAGAAAGTTAGTAAGTACTGATAGCAAAACAAAAAGTACAGCAAAGATCAATGCGGGTTTAAGTTCAAAAGGATTATGAATGCCGGAAAAATCAGAATGCTCTTCTTTATTTTCCTTATTTCCCAATCCGGTTGTAAGCATCATTCCGATTACAGATAAAGCGATTAACCTCCACCATAATTCCTGTATAAAAGAAAAATTAATAACCCAGATGATTATGAGTATTCTAAGGTACATTACGCTGCTTGCAAGTATAGAGGACTGAAGCGAGAATAAAGCTTTATCAGGATATTGTTTTGCAGTTCTACCAGCAGAAATTGTAACTGCCGTAGAAGATACAATTCCACCCATAATACCGGAAAGACGCATTCCAACCTTACTACCGAATTTTTTAATGAGGAAGTAACCGACAAATCCTATTGATGAAACCATTACAACAATTTTCCAGATATTCTGGGGATTTAACCTGAACTGTGTATAATCCTGGTTCGGGAGCACTGGAAATATTATGATGGTAACAATAAGGAATCTTAACGTGGCAAGGTATTCAACTTTATTAAGCCGTTCAACATAACTTTCAAGTTGTGCTTTTTCCGAAAGGAGCAGCGCATTTATAATTCCGAGAGATAAAGCAATCCATACGTCGGCAAGCAATGTTAATGCTCCTACAGTGAATGTTAACAATGCAGTTACTTCACTAGTAAATCCAAACCGGCCTTCCTTAGTTTTAGTGTAATAAAATAATCCTGAAAGAATTGCAATTGACAGAAGTCCGACTGGCAAAAAATAAACTACTCCAACTTTGTACAACCAGGCACAGCTAAAACCAAGCAAACTGATAATAGGAAATGTTCTTACGCCACCAAGAACAAATTTTTTCTTTTCAATTTTAGTACTCTCACGTTCAAGTCCAACAAGAAAACCCAACGCTAAAGCAATAACAAAACGTATTTCATTACTGAATTCAAATGTGTTCATGTTTTTTACCTTTGTTCCTGGGTTGCAAAATAATAAAAGAAATAATGAAAGTCATAAGCATTCTGGTTGTTTAATAAATCTGAACTAGAAAGGGCAGCTATATCTGGTTCATATAAAAATATCTAAGCAACCTCTATGAATTTTACTATATTTGTTAAGCAATTTTTAAGTTATTGAAAGCAAAAAGTTTTATGATTTTCAGCAGATCCTTGTTTCTCTTTTTCATTGTAGTGTTCCTGTCAAATGAGGGATTATCACAGAATGGTTTGGTCCGCAGTTATCACTCAAATGGGAATCTTGAATCCGTAGTTGTATATGTAAATGATATACTCGACGGAACAGCAAGATATTTTTATGAAGATGGTGTACTCAAGGAAGAAAAAAATTATTCCCAGGGAAAGCTGCACGGATGGATAAGAACATATTATCCAAACGGTGCACCAAAAGAAGAGTATTATGTTTATGAAGGTAAGCTAAATGGGGTTGCAAGAGACTATTACGAGAATGGCGGCCTGAAACGAATGAGAGTTTATGATTATGGAAAACTTCAACGCGAACAATTTGTTCAATTTGACTCAACTTTAGCACCGCCAGCTAAAGAGACAATAAGAAGTTTAGCTAACGCAAGGGAGCAATCTCAGCGTATTAAAGAAGGCAACAAAGATAAAAAAGAAGTGCCTGAACCGGTTGAACAAATAGTCAATGGAACTAAAACTGTTGCTGTTACCTTAGACGAAGCGCCTAAGTTTACTCCTGTTGAGGCGAAATATTATACAGCAGTAGATGAATTCCCAAAACCGGTTGAAGGACCAAGTGCAGTTTTTTCTAAATTAATTTATCCTGATGAAGCAACGAGATTAAGCATTGAAGGTATTGTAGTTTTAAAAGCATTTATAAATGAAAGTGGAAATGTGGATAAAACCGAAATTATTAAAAGTGTTGGTTATGGCTGCGATGAAGCTGCAATTAAAGCAGTAACAGATACAAAATTTTTCCCGGCTAAACTAAAAGATCAAAATGTAAAAGCGCAGTTAACAATTTCTGTAAAATTTAAACTTGAAAATTAGTTTATTGCAAACCGCGCTTTAATTTTTATACTGTATTGTAACAAGTAATCCATTAAAAATCTTAGACTATTCTTTATCCTTGTCTTTCTCTTTTTTCATTTTTTTAATGAAAGGGGATAGCAAGTCAATCGGGACAGGGAAGATAGTTGTAGAATTTTTCTCAGTTGCTACCTCAGTTAACGTTTGCAGAAATCTTAATTGTACGGCTACCGGATGCTCACCGATCACCTTTGCCGCATCGGCTAGTTTCTGGCTTGCCTGGAATTCACCGTCTGCGTGAATTACTTTTGCCCTGCGTTCTCTTTCCGCTTCTGCCTGTTTTGCCATTGCACGTTTCATCTCAATTGGAAGATCAACATGTTTAACTTCAACATTTGATACTTTAATTCCCCAGGGTGAAGCTAAGTGATCAATAATGGTTTGTAATTCTGTATTAATCTTTTCGCGCTCGGAAAGAAGTTCATCAAGTTGAGATTGACCGAGCACACTGCGAAGTGTTGTCTGGGATAATTGTGAAGTTGCATGCAGATAATTTTCAACTTCAACCACAGCTTTATCGGGTTGAATAACCCTGAAATAAACAACGGCGTTTACCTTCAGAGAAACGTTATCTTTTGTTATAACATCCTGCTCGGGAACATCCATTACTACGGTTCTCAAACTTATTTTAACCATCCTGTCAACTATGGGAATCAGGAAAATAATGCCAGGACCTTTAGCCCCAATTAATCTGCCCAACCTGAAAATAACACCACGCTCATATTCTTTTAATATTTTAATTGCACTTGATAATATGAAAAATGCAAAGAAGACGAGCACAATTAAGAAAGCCGATAATGGCTGCATGAAACCTCCGATTATTTATTTTGCTTTTCTTATTTTCAATATAAGGTTTACTAATTCGGCAACCTGGATTTTTTCTCCTTTCTTTATTCTGCCTTCCAGGCTTTCTGCATTCCAGAATTCTCCATGAATTTTTACTTTGCCTTCGGGTATTAAATCTGTATATGCTTCACCAATTTCTCCGATCAGACCTGCTGTTCCTGTTACGGGTTTACGTTTTTGGGCTTTAATTCCCATTCCAATTGCAAAAGTAAAGAAAGCGATAGAAAATAAAACCACGAACAGAACTACTTCCCAGGAAAGTTTTGCCGCTTCCCAAAATTCATCAGTATCGAATAACATAAATGAACCTAATGTTAATGATAAAACTCCGCCTACAGTTAATAGACCGTGGCTTATAATTTTTATTTCAAGTACAAATAATATGATTGCGAATATGATTAAGGCCATTCCAGCATAATTAACCGGCAAAGTGTGCATTGAATAAAATGCAAGTATGAGTGCAATTCCTCCTGCGACTCCGGGAAAAATTGAACCGGGATTATAAAGTTCAAACAATAATCCATAGAATCCAATCATGAATAAAATGTAAGCTATGTTGGGATCGCTCAGTATATCAAGAATCTTCTGGTTAAAACTCATCTCGGTTTCTAAAATTTCTACATCCAATGTGTGCAGTACTTTTTTCCCATCATTAGTTTCCACTTGAATGTTATTGATTTTAGAAAGTAAATCCTTTAAATCCGATGCTACAATGTTTATTACAGAATCTTTTAATGCCTCATTCTCAGTAATCGATACACTTTTCCTAACGGCTTCTTCTGCCCACTTTATATTTCTCTTTCGCTTTTCGCTGATTGTTTTGATGAATGCTGCTGCATCATTAGTTGCTTTTTCAATCATTGTCGAATCGGCTTTACCTTCCATTGTTACAGGGTGAGCTGCACCGATATTTGTCCCCGGAGCCATTGCAGCAATATGAGCTGCTAAAGTTATAAATGTTCCGGCAGATGCTGCCTGCGAGCCCTGGGGATAAACATAAACAACAACCGGGATAGAAGATTGAAGAATATCAGAAACTATTACTCTTGTTGATTTTAATAATCCGCCGGGAGTATTTAACTTGATAACAATACACTCTGCATTAATCTCTTTTGCTTTTTCAATTGATGAGTGTATAAAATCAGCTGCAGCTGGATTAATTGTGCCATCCAGATTTATTGTTACAACTTTCTTATGCTGAGGATAAGTGAAACTGAAAAGTAAAAGTAAGAAGAGAAAAATATTTTTTGAGATGTACATTTTATCTCTTTGAAAATTTCAAATAAAAATTATTAAAAATTGATATCGAATGCAATTGCTGTAATTCCCCACTCTCATTCGATAAAATTATTTTTTAATTGACTTCTATCCTTGACATTTTGATTTGATATTTTATCTTTAATATAAAGCACGAACAAACAGTATAAAGGTTTAATGTTATTTCAAGTAAAAATGAGGGCGAAGTTAAAAATGAATTCAGGTTATTTTATAAGCATCTATAAAGTTTTCAGATTAATTAACCTTATCCGAATTATCCGTATCTAAACGGCAAACCTTTCATTCTCACGACAAATATTTTCACTTAAAAGAGGGCAGGTAAATGGCAGATTTAATTACAATGACTTTAAATAGGCTGAACAGAAAGTTCTTAATATTGGCGGTTTATTTTTTTATAACAGCAATTGCGTATTCACAGACTATAAGTTTTAATAAAAGTGATCTTAACGGTGTGAGCCTGTATTATCCTACATCTTTGCAGTTCGGTCCGGATGGCAGGTTATATATTGCTCAGGTAGACGGTACAATAAAAGTCTTAACTGTTGTAAGAAATTATAAAAATAATTATTCAGTGATAAAGACTGAGACAATTAATGAAATAAGAAAAATTGTTAATCATGATGATGACGGGAAATTAAATACAAACGTAACCAAACGTCAGATTACAGGAATATTAGTTACAGGAACTGCAGAAAATCCGGTCATCTATGTTTCGTCAAGCGATCCGAGAGTTGGCGCTGGTTTAACTGGTAACGATGTTAACCTTGATACAAATTCCGGTATTGTTTCAAAATTAATCTGGGACGGTACAAAGTGGATAAGGATCGATCTTGTTCGTGGTTTACCAAGATCTGAAGAAAACCATTCACCGAATGGAATGGCATTGGATGAAACAAACGGCATTCTTTACCTTGCAATGGGCGGGCACACAAATATGGGAGCATTATCTGCTAACTTAGCACATTTGCCGGAGTTTGCGCTGTCAGCTGCAATCTTGTCTATTGATCTTAAAGTTATTGGTGAGACTACTTATGACCTTCCAACTCTTGATGATGAAGACAGAGTTGGTGTTAACGATGAAAACGATCCATTTGGCGGCAATGACGGGAAAAACCAGGCAGCGATTGTACCTGGTGGACCAGTGCAGGTTTATTCTCCAGGTTATAGGAATCCTTATGATATTTTAATTGCAACATCCGGAAAAATATATGTTGTTGATAACGGCTCAAATGCAGGCTGGGGAGGAGCACCTACAGATTGCTCAAATGATACTGTTGAGGGCGGAAAAACATATCCGGATGGATTGCATTTAATTTCGAAGGATTATTACGGGGGGCATCCCAACCTTGCAAGGGCAAGCAGGTCAAATACTTTTAATATTACTAATCCGCAGTCTCCAATTCCTGTTGGTTATGATGATCCGAGACAATGTACTTACTTAATTCCCGGTGTTGAAAACTTTGCGCTGGCAACTTTTCCTGAATCTACCAATGGACTTAGTGAATACACAGCTACTAATTTCAATAGTGAGATGAAAGGAAATTTACTTGCAGCCGGTTTTGATGGCAGAGTTTATAGAATTATTCTGAACGAATCCGGTGATGCTGTTGTACCAAACGGAAAGATTGAACTCTTTTCAAATTTTGGTGATAGACCGCTTGATCTTGTAGCACAATCGGATGATGATGTTTTTCCGGGGACTATCTGGGTTGCAAATCTTATTAGCAATACCATTACCATTTTTGAGCCGAATGATGTTAATTCATGCGATATATCTGATCCATTAGCAGATGCGGACGGTGACGGATATTCAAACCAGGATGAACAATTAAACATAAGTGATCCATGCTCTCCGGCTTCTATTCCGGAAGATTGGGATAAAGATAAAGTTTCTGATCTGTTAGATGCAGATGATGATAATGATGGAATACCTGATACATCTGATTTCTTTGCACTTGATAATAAAAATGGCGAGACTACTAAAATTCCATTTATACGGACATGGAATAATGATGACTTACAACAGGGTGGAATTATGAGTATGGGCTTTACCGGCCTGATGACTAACGGAGTTTCAAACTACAAGGATTTATTTAACACAAGCAAGATGACAGCAGGCGGTGCTGCCGGTGTTTTTACTTTGGATGAAATATCTCCCGGCGATGCTTACCTGGATATGAATAACCAGGAGCAGGCATTTCAGTTTGGAGTTAATGTAAAAGATTTCCCGGGAATTTTTGAAGCTCATACGAGAATAAATGCTCCCTTCGCCGGGTTTACTCCGGTTAATTATCAATCAATGGGAATGTTTATAGGAACCGGTGATCAGGATAACTACTTTAAAATTGTATGCGCAGCAAATGACAGCGAGGGTGGCATTGAGATTCTTTTTGAGAATAATATGTACGTTGAAGATATTCTGTACTCGGCAGACATTCTAAATAAAAGTTTTATTGATCTTTACCTGATTGTAGACCCGGTTGCAAAAACTGTTCTACCGGGGTATTCAATTGAAGCCGGACCAATTATGTATCCGGCAGGTTCTATTAAAGTTCCTGATGAATGGATTAGTAATGTTCTTGCTGTTGGCATTATTTCTACTTCAAGGGAAGCAACTCCGTTTCCCGTTACATGGGATATGATCGAAGTCGTTCCTCTTAAATCAACATCTCAAGCCTGGTTTGGAATCATTCCTCCGTACAGTAATGTGAATACTTATAATCAGAGCACGTATAATCCAAAGTCTTTCCAGGTTAGAAATGATTCACCTGATGGACAAAAGATTAAAAAGCTAATTGCAGATATTAGCCATACCTTATTACCAGATCTTGTTTTTGATCCTGATGGAACTGCAGGTGATATTGTTGGTAAAGGTTTTACTCCGGATAGCAATGCGACAGAAGTTGGTTTGGGTAATTTTCAATATAAATATCCTGAAGATGGCGGTTATACATGGTTAGAGGTTGATTTTACAGATTTTAATCCCGGAGAGTTTTTTGCATTTTCAATTGATGTTGATCCTACAAGCATTCATAATAGTAATCCTCCCGGCCCACGTGGTTCAGGCAGCGTTTCAGGAATTGAATTGATTGGTGCAAATGTAATGATAATGTTTGACGATAACTCTGTTCAGATTGCCCAACCATTCAGAATTGAAGAGAGCAAAGGCGGTTCACAGAATATTTTTACAAATAAAATTTTGATGAAACCTCGGATTTCAATTGAAGGTCAACCGGAATTACCATCAATAGTTTCTAACCCGGAACAAATAGTTGAAGTCATTGGTCAGCCGAATACGGATGTTTCTGTTTTAATTGCGGAAGGTGGAATGTTTTTATCAGGTGTTCCTGATGGTGGTGTTGATGTTGATCCGTTTGAAGCAAATAGTTTTATTTCCTTAAGTGAAGTATCTGCCCATATAGGTGAGCAGGGTAATGTAGAAGTTCCTGTAACGTTATACCGGACTGATTCTGACTCAGGTGGATTTAATTATATAGTTGCTGTTATAAAAGATTCAAGCGGAAAGACAAGTGATATTTCAAATATTGCCGTACTTGAATTGAGGAGTGGAGCGTTTTCGCCAATTCGCATAAGTTGCGGAAGCACCACGGATGTCTATTATGAAAATAAAATTTTCTCTGCCGACAAAAATTTCTCTCAGCCTTCCGGAGTTTATTCGAACCAGAATATTGCCGACATAAAGAATACGATTTATGATGACCTTTATAAAACTGAGAGGAATGCAGATCCGAATTCTAAAAAATTAGATTATTCATTTACTGTTCCTAATGGAAATTATTCCGTCTGGCTGCATTTTGCCGAAATTTATTTTGGGGCGACCGGTGGATATCCGGCGCTTAGCGATACTGGCTTAAGAAAGTTTGATGTTAAAATTGAAGATGATTATAAACTGATTGACTTTGATATTATAAAGGAAGTGGGCAGTATGGCAATGGTGAAAAAGAATTTTAATATGTTGGTTACTGATGGTACTCTGGATATCAATTTTATTTCTAAAGTGAACAGGGCAAAAATTTCTGCAATTGAAATCTTATCTCCGGTTGATATACCGCTAAGCGCATCGACTGAGAAAAATAATAATCTGCATTTTTCATTAAAGCAGAATTATCCTAACCCGTTCAATCCGACAACAAGAATCAGCTATTCGGTTTCAAAGCCGGGTATAGTTAAACTATATCTGTTTAATGTACTTGGTGAATTAGTCTCTGTTTTGTTGAATGATTATAAAGATACCGGTGAGTATACAATAGATTTTAATGCTTCATCAAACGGAATTGATATGCCAAGCGGAGTTTATTTTTATAAACTTGTTAGTGAAGGATATTCCGAAACAAGAAAAATGATTTTACTGCGATAAGGTTGTAACCCTTACAAAAAAGTTTTCCCGGAATTAACATTTATTTAAAGTGAGGTTGCTCACCCCGACTTGTAATTCTGCGAAATGATTTTAAATTAGATATAAAGTCCAAAATAAAAACAACACCACTAAGTTACTGATGTGACTGACGTGGCGGAGCTTTAATAAATAGTAAAAGAGGGAAGTTCAAATGAACAATAACCAGAGTTTTTATAACGAAGAACCAATCAGGTTGTCTTATGTGCTTGATATATTATTACGACAGAAGTGGACAATCCTAATTACATTCATAATTATACTTGGTGGAGTTGCCGTATATACTTTTATGCAGCAAAAACAGTATGAAGCATCAACCTCAATTTTTGTTAAAGATAATGAAGCAAGCCAGGCAATAGGTTTTTTAAAAACAGATGAAACAATCGACAGAATTATTCAGAATGAACTGGAAGTGCTTCAGTCAAAGGACCTGCTTGGAAAAGTTACTTCAAAAATAATTGACAGAGTCTATTCTGACACGACGGCAAAAAATGATACTCTTTCAATAATTTATGATGCAAAGGAAATGGCACAGACAAATGATATCTATTCCAAGAAATTCCGCAGAACATTACAAAAGCTGTTTGCTGATAACATGTCTTTGTACTACAAAGAAAATACAAATGTTATTAAATTCTATTATAAAAGTACGGTTCCTGAAGAAGCTTCAATCCTTGCAAATATTTTTATTGATACTTATGCCCAGAGAGATTTACAGGGAAGCAGGGCAAATGTATCTGAGTTAAGAAATTTTCTGGAAGAACAAAATAAGCTGAAGAATGAAAGACTTGCTAAAAGTGATTCTGCACTGCAGAAGTATATGCAATCTGCAGGCATAAAAGAACTTGATGCACAGACAAATGCACTTACAAACAGAGTTGCTAGCCTTGAGTCTGAATTAGAGGCAAATCAAATAGAATATAAGAATACCGAACTTCTCCTGAATAAATATAAGGAAGAATTAAAACGTTTAGGTCCGTCTGTTTCTCAGAAACTTGTAGATGTTGATGATTTATATATAACGGAACTTCAGCAGGTCATTGCAAAGAAACAAGCTGAGAAGGATTTACTTAAAATAAACAGCTCTATTGAAGGGGTTGGTTCTCAATATACAGATCAGATTAAGAAATTAAATAACGGGCTGGATTCACTTAAATCCTTACTTGCAGAAAGAACACACAATTATATTGAAAGCTCAATGTCAAATTATTCAATTGTTGACGGCAAAGCAGACAATAAAGATTATATCTCGCAGCTATCCGGTGAAATCCAAAGGCTTGATACAAAACTTGCTGCTATTGAACAGAGTAAAAATATTTTAGGCGAGAACCTACAAAGATATGAATCGAGATTATCGGCTATTCCGAGACAAAGTATAACTCTCGCAAAGCTGCAGCGTGAAAGGTTATTCAATGAAAAACTGACACTAAGCATCGGAGAAAAATATGAGGAAGCTTTATTAGCAGAAAAATCATCCTTCGGAAAAGTACAAATACTTGACAGGGCATCCACACCAACAGAACCGGTTTCTCCGAATGTTAAGATGAATATTCTGTTCGGCTCGTTATCAGGATTAACACTTGGAATCATCCTCGCGTTCTTACTTAATTTATTATTCAACAAGATTCACACTCCAAGAGATGTTGAGCATCTCGGGTTCAGGTTATTATCAACAATCCCAAGACTTAAGCTTGAATCTTCGGGTCAGACTAAATTTTTAACCCAGGGCTCAAATAATAGTACACAACTAATCACTGCAAAAAATCCAAACTCAGAGATATATGAATCGTATTTACGGCTTGGGGTAAATATTGCGTATAATTTTATTGATAAAAACCTCAATTCGTTGCTGGTAACCAGCCCGGGACCGGGAGCAGGAAAAAGCGCAACCGCAATTAATCTTGCAATAACTTTAGCCAATCTTGGTAAATCTATTTTATTAGTTGATACTGATCTTCGCAGACCTGTTATTCACAAATATTTTAACAAGCCAATGCTTCCCGGATTAACAGAGTATTTGCTTGAACAAAAAAATATAGAACATATAACCCAACCTACGCTTGTTAAAGGATTAAATATTATTACGTGTGGCGGCAGATTTTTGAATCCTTCTCTAATTCTTTCTTCAGGTAGAATGAAAACTTTCATGGAGCTTCAAAATGAAAACTATGATTTTGTTATCTACGATGCTCCGCCATTAAATGTTGTAACGGATGCAATTCACCTTGCTAAAAATGTTGATGAAGTTGTTATGGTGGTCCGTTCAGATAAAACATATGTTGATGAACTTGAAAGAGCAAACGATCTTTTAAAACAGGTTAATGTTAATATCAGCGGTGTTGTACTTAATGATTATGATTCATCAAAATCACCAATCTCCGGCGGTAAATTTTATGGTCCTTATTCTTACGAGGAAAAGGAAACGAAAAAAGGATTTTTCAAGCGTAAACAAAAAGAAACAATCGCTTAAATTAAATGAGGGAAAAATGGCATACAAAAGAATAATAATACTTCTGTTTTTTTTAATTGTAACTTCAGCGCCTGTATTTTCACAGGCAGTAAGTAATTTTTATAAGATTGATGACAAGAACGGTGAGCTTACAAAAAAAGTAAATGTATGGGGTTATGTTAAAAATCCGGGCAGGTACGAAGTGCCTGTATCTACAGATTTAATTCAATTAATTGCTATTGCCGGTGGTCCGCAGCAATATGCATTATTAGATGAAGTAAAAATATTCAGAACAACCGATAACGGTAAACAGGAAGTAAGGGAAGTAAATGTTGAAGAACCGGATAAAACAAGCAAAGCAAGTCTTACCTTGAATAATGAGGATACAATAATAATTGATTATAGCTCCACAGTTACATGGAAAGACATTTTCGGTTTCATCTATGCGCCTGTGGCTTTGATTGTAAGCGTTATTTACATAGCAGACAGAATTAAAAACAAATAATAAAATAATAAAGGGTTAATGATGGAATTATTAGACAAAATAAATAACAAGACTGCAAAAGTTGGTATAATCGGATTAGGTTACGTCGGTCTTCCGCTTGCACTTGAATTTACAAAAAAGGGTTTTAGTGTAATCGGGTTTGATCTTGATGAAAAGAAAATAAATTCAATTGAAAACGGTAAAAGTTATTTCAAGCATATCGGGCATCAAAGAATAGCCGAAGCTTTTGATTCCGGTAATTTCAATCCAACTACGGACTTTTCAAGATTAACTGAACCTGATGCGATAATAATTTGTGTACCTACTCCGTTAGATGAACACAGAGAACCCGATTTAAGTTATATCGTAAATACTGCAACCACAGTTGCAAAATATTTAAGACAGGGACAATTAATAGTCCTTGAATCCACAACTTACCCGGGAACGACAGATGAAATTCTTCTGCCTATGTTCCAGAAGATTCCTGTTGAGCAATATGAATTGTCTGGCAATTCAGTTACCGAATTGGAATTTGAACCTGAAACTTTCAAGGTTGGAAAAGATTTTTACCTGGCTTTTTCACCGGAAAGGGAAGATCCGAATAATCCTGATTTTAATACATCAACAATTCCGAAAGTAGTCGGTGGTGTTACTCCTTCTTGTCTTGAAGTTGCCGTAGCATTATATAGCAATGTTGTTGTTAATACCGTACCTGTAAGTTCAACAAGAGTTGCCGAAGCTGCTAAACTACTAGAGAATATTTATCGTTCTGTAAACATTGCACTGGTAAATGAACTTAAAGTGGTTTTTGATAAGATGGGAATTGATGTTTGGGAAGTTATAAAAGCAGCCTCAACAAAACCATTTGGATTCCATGCATTTTATCCTGGTCCGGGTTTGGGCGGGCATTGTATTCCTATTGATCCTTTCTACTTAACATGGAAAGCACGTGAACATGATGTTAATACAAAATTCATAGAATTAGCTGGTGAGATAAATACCTCAATGCCTAACTATGTTATTGAAAAGGCAGGTGAAGCGTTGAACAGGTTTAAAAAATCACTTAACGGTTCTAAAGTTCTTATTCTTGGTGCAGCATACAAAAAAGATATTGATGATATGCGCGAATCGCCAACGCTAAAGTTAATTGAAATTCTTCAGCGTAAAGGGGCTCAGGTATTTTATAATGATCCATTTGTACCAAAGCTGCCTAAAACACGTCATTACAGTTATGATATGGTATCAACGGAGATAACGGCTAAAAGCCTGAAGGAATATGATCTTGTTCTGTTAAGTACAGATCATTCAGCCTTTGATTATAAATTTATCCAGGAAAATTCCAGGCTTATACTTGATACAAGGAATGCATTTGGTAACCGTGGAATTTATTCAGATAAAATTGTTAAAGCATAAGCAGGATGGCTGATATTTCTATTTCAATACAAAGCCTGCTTAAATCGTTGACGAATGATTCAAAGATTGGCGGCTTTGTTAATTTTTTAAAAAATTATAAGTTAAAGAGAATATTATTCTCTGAGACATCCTGGTACCTAGCAAGTAATCTTATTTACAGCGCTTCAACTTATATGGTTGGGTTGCTTTTGCCGTACATTCTTAATACAGATTTTATGGCGTTCTTTACTGCCGGTAACCAGGTGCTGCTACTGCTTTCTTTTATTTTTGAATTCGGTTTATCGATTAGTTATCTGCGATATAACAAGATTGACAGATCAACAAAATACGTAAACAGTGTAATACAGTTATTGTTGTTTAGTATACTTCTTGTTACGGGATTATTCTTCAGCAGCCAGGTTAATGCATTATTTAATCTTGACCAGATACCTATCAATTCCGAAATACTTTACCTGATGGTGATCTCGCAATTAGCCTGGCTGTTTATAAAGAACTGGCTTCTTGCTAACGGCTATAATAAAATGCAGGTTACACACTCTGTTATTGTCTTTTTATTACGCCTTACTTTCCTGGGTCATCTGTACACAGTAAAAAACTTTACATTGACACAAATGTTCGTTGAGACATTGCTGTTCCCGTTCATACCTGCACTGCTTCATATTTTATTTGTGAATCTAAAAATTGTATTCCAGGGTATGTCTTTAATTCCTGTTTACAGGTGGAAAGCCGTAACGAAGTTTGTTGCAAAGACAAAAGAATATCTTTCCTTCTCTCTGCTAACATACATTGCCGGGTTTCTGTACTTATATTCGGGAAGGTATCCTTATCTTTATCTTACCGGTAAAAACAATGTTGCTCTTGCAGATATCGGTTATTCATTAACATTCATCGGGATTATCCTTGTCTTTTATACTTCACTCAGGAATTATCTTGTATCAAGGTTAAGTAAAGATCGGTTGGATTTTATTGCTGATTATGTTTCTAATTTAAAAAGCCTACGCAAATATATTTTTCTGTTCGGAGCATTAATATCACTTCTGCTTACAAGTCTTATATTTTTGTTGAAGCCGCATTATCTTACTTTCAATACTGTTATTTTCGCTTTCATTCTCTTCAGTTCAAGGATTTACATCTTCTACCTTGGTTTATTCACAGTCTTATCCAAGACAATGAACTACAACCGGATTGAAGTTACGATGAATATAATTCGTCTTGGACTGATTATTTTGGTTACACATTTGCTATTTCTTTCAAACGTTATACTTGCATTCTTTTTAATTAATGCAATTGACTTAACTGTCGAGATTATCTATTCAAATATTATTTTAAGAAAACTGAATAATGAAAAAACGCTACAACCTGTTTAATCTTTTATACGACGTAGTAAATCTTGTTTTCATTTTTACTCTTTACAACGATAATTTCTTTGTTGAAAAGTTCGGCCCGTTATCTCTGCGTGTTGTGTTTGCAGTATTCATCATTCTGAATCTTAGAAGAATGTATAAGAACATAACAAACAGAGTATTGCTAAAGCAGCTTATACCGTTCCTTGTTTTTTTACTGCTTAGTTTATCCTCATTAATGATTAACCCGGGAACCAATGATCCGACTAAACTGACAAATAATTTACTGTTGCTAATCTCGATGTTTGTAATAACAGTTTGCTATATAAACTATAACTTTGATAAAGTTTTGTACATGGTTTGGGTTGTAATTTTATCCTCCGTAATCATCTTAGCTTTTAATTCTACAATAAACAAATGGACATTCAGAAAAACTGGCGGTACTGCAGATCCTAATGAGTTTGCAACCCAACTGCTTGCCTTCAGTATGATTTCAATTTACCTGTTCAGAAAAAACAGGAATTATATCTTTGTTTCAATTTCGGCAATGGCGTTTTTGTATGGATTGTTCCAGGCTGCATCTTTGTCTTCTTTCCTTGCGGCATTTGTGCTTGGCATTTTTATTCTTATCAAGTATTTAAGATTCGCATTTACAAAAAGTATAATTACCGTTACAATTCTTGCGGTAGTTGGTATCTTCGCCTTCATTTCATTGCAGGATAAGATTCTTGATATTCAGGCGATTGATAATGTGCTTGGCAGAACTGAAAAAACCGGTACTGCTAAAACAAGATTTCAAAGCTGGAATGCAGGACTGAATATGCTTGTTGATAAACCAATTCTTGGTGTTGGTATGAATAACTACGCCGTTAACTCTCCTAAATATACAAGAGAAAATCTTAGCCAGGATTCTGTTGCACCGCATAATATTTATCTTAAATCACTTGCAGAAAGTGGTTTAATTGTTTTTCTCTCATTAGTTATTTTCTTGTTTGATATGCTTACAAAGTATTTCCGGACGATTGTTAACTCAGATTATTTTTGGATTTACTTAGCTGTTGTTGCTTTTTTGTTAATGGGTTTTACATTAGGATTAAACTACAATAAATATCTCTGGCTTACGTTTGCGTTGCTTATGAATGTTCATAACCAGATATATCATCATTACAAATTAATTCGCTTAAACAAAATTCAGGAAAGTTAAAAATGAAAATTGTACACGTTATTTCGTCTTTCAGTCCCGGCGGCGCAGAAGTTCTTGTTAAGGATATTGCAATTTTATCTGCAAGGAAATATGAAGTAGAAGTATGGGCTGTTGGAGCAACAGGTGATGAGAACTTTGAGAAAAAATATATCAACGAATTAATTTCAAATAATGTTGGTTATGTTAATGTAGGAAAAGTTGTACATCAGAAAAGGCTGTGGGTTGTATTTCAGCTAAGAAAATTAATTAAGCAAAGGAATCCAGATGTAATAAATACGCATTCGGAACTCGCAACTTTTTACTGTGCTCCTGCAAGTCTTGGGTTAAAGGTGAAGCTTGTTCAGACAATCCATAATACAGTAATTGCTTTCCCCAGATTACAAAGATATTTCGCAAAGCCACTCATTAAAAAATTTGTTGCTATTTCTGACAGGTGCAAAGATTTAATAAAAGATGTTATTAAGGTTAAAGAAAGCAAAATTGCATTGATCTTTAACGGAATTAACATCGCAAAATTCCGTAATACAGAAAGAGTAATTCGTCCGGATGTAAAAAATATTTTATGTGTCGGCAGACTTGATATTCAGAAAGATCATGCAACATTATTGCGAAGCTTTGCAGTATTAAAATCTAAACTTCTTGAATCAGGCTTTAAAATACCAAAATTGAACCTGATTGGTATCGGCGTATTACAAAAGGAACTTGAAATTCTTTCGTTAGAACTTGGATTGAGTGATGACGTTATTTTCTGGAAAGCAAGGAATGACATCCCGGAAAAATTAATAGAAAATGATATCTGGGTTATGTCATCAAGATGGGAAGGATTATCCATTGCTTTGCTTGAAGCATTTTCGTCAGGCATTCCTGTTATTGCAACGAATGTAGGAAGTAATGCTGAGGTTATAGATGATAATGTAAATGGATCGCTTGTGGAGAAAGAGAATCCGGAGCAGCTAGCAGAGGCATTGTTTAGGCTGATTAAAGATGTTAAGCTTAGAGAAACCTTTTCAGCAAATGCACAGCTTAAAGCAAAAACCTACACTATAGAATCATGCGTAACAAATTACCTGGTTATGTACAACTCGTTTTTTGAGCCTAAACCATCCGGTATCGCTTATAAAAGTATGGATTACTCATATTCAAATGAACAATAAACCTTTTTGATTACTAAAGAGAAAAATAATTTATGTCAAAAATACTTTTAATTGGTCCGCGTACAAGAAAAATAAATCCTGAAAAGACAGGCGGTGTTATAGTTCTTTTTGAACAATTGATAAATGAATTAGACCAGCTTGGTGTTGAGAAAATAATTATTGATGCAAACGGTGCCAATTATGGAAATAAAATTTCTGCGTTCTTAAATATTATGTACCAGATGCTGCTTAATATTCGAAAGGTTGACCACGTTTCTTTACACGGAACTGCAGCTACTTATCTTTCTGTTGCGCCATTTGCAATTCTATTATGCCGGTTATTCAGGAAGACATTAAGCCTTAGAAAATTTGCAGGTAATTTCAACCAGTTTTATGAGAACGGAGGAAAATTCAGGAGGGGCATTATTGAATTTATTTTAAGGAATGCAGACTACACCTTCTTTGAAACAAAATTTCTTGTTGAGTATTTCGGTAAGTATAATGAAAATACTTTCTGGTTCCCGAATGTAAGGGAGAGAACTTTTACACCTGAATTACCGCGTTCTTTTAATAAGAGGTTTGTATTTATAAGTCACGTTAGCAAAGGTAAAGGAATAGACCAGATACTGGAAGCGTCGAATCAATTGGAACCCGGTTACACTATTGATATTTACGGTCCGATAATGTACGGAGAGTATTCGGAAAAGGATTTTAAAAACTATAACGTAAATTATAAAGGCGCATTAAAACACAACGAGGTAATTCCTACTCTTAATAAATATGATGTACTGCTTTTACCAAGTTACAGGGCAGAGGAAGGTTACCCGGGAATTATTATTGAAGCTTACTCGCTCGGCATCCCGATTATTTCAACATCATTAAAATCAATTAAGGAAATATGTGACAATGGTGTTGAAGGATTACTTGTTACTCCTAAAAGCATTCCCGAAATGGTGTTTGCAATAAAATATTTTAACAGGGATAATTATCAGAAATTTTCTCAGCAGGCGTTCAAGAAATTTGAAGTTTTCAGATCTGATATCCACACAAACAAATTTTTAGAAACACTTCAACTTGTTAGTCAGTAATTTAGACAAAAAGATTTTATGAATAAATTGTATAAAAAACTTCCGTATCCAATCAAATTCATTCTTGTTAATATCTACAGCTATATGCAGGAAAAACGAAGGTATAAAGCAGGATTTAAGCACGCACTAAAATTCTATCAGTCTGTTGATTTTACGGAAATGTATGAATTGAACATTGATAAAATAAAAGAGTCGGTAAGCGATAATTCATATTATAATATAAAATCCGCTGATGACTTCTATAATCTTCCAGTTATAAATAAAGAAATAATAAAGAAGGATTACGACAGGATTATTAACAAAAATTATCTTAGCACATTTATTTTTACCGGCGGCACAACAGGTTCCGGATTGAAATTTCCGGTCTCACAGGAATTTATAAATCACCAGTGGGCTCTATTCTGGAAATTCAGAATATTGCACGGAATAGGATTAAACACCTGGTGCGCATATTTGATAGGAAAAACTTTATTAAAGCGAGAAAGAAAGACTCCGCCTTTTTGGGTTAAATCATTTTTAAGCAGGCAATTACTTCTGTCATTACCTCATCTGAACAGCGGAACAATAAAACTTTTTCTTGAACAGATCAAAAAGAATAATATCCGTTGGATTCATGGTTATCCTTCGGCACTTAACCTGATGACTCAATTAATAAAAGAACAGAAACTTGAAAGTACTGCTAAAGAATTAGGTATATCTGTTATTACTACCAGCTCGGAAATACTCTATCAATATCAAAAAGAAAATATAGAAGAAATTTTTGGTTGCAAGGTACGACAGTTGTACGGGTTAACCGAAGGTGTAGCAAATATCTTCGAGTGTGAGGAAGGAAATTTACATGTAGATGAAACCTTCTCCTATGTTGAATTTATTGAGGATCAGAATTTACCCGGCTATTGTAAAATTGTAGGAACATCATACAACAACAAAGCTTTTCCTCTTTTAAGATATGATACGGGTGATTCAGTTTTATTACCTGATGCCGGCTTCAGTTGCAGATGCGGGAGGAAATCTCGAGTGGTAAAAGAAATAATAGGCAGGGAGCAGGATTACCTGATAATGCCGGATTATACAAAACGCGTTCGAATTGGCAGCATAATTTTCAGAGAACTAACGAATGTAAAGAAAGCCCAGATTATTCAGCGTCATGTGGGAAGAGCAGAATTTTATATCGTCAAGGGGCCGGCTTATAATTCCAAAGATGAAAAAACTCTCCTAAATAATATTGAAAATTACCTTGGCGGTGATTTTAAAGCTGACATTATTTATACGGATACTTTACAAGTTTCTAAGAATGGTAAAATCAGGTTAATAATAAATGAATTGGATTATGATTCATTGTTACAGAATACTGAAAGTGACAAACTAATAAATGCTTTTTGAGGGATTAATGTTCAGTTTAAAGAATCATCAATAAAGAAAGACTTTATGAGAAAAGCATACTTCTTACTTCCTCATGCAATTAAGTTTATACTCGTAAACCTTAATGGTCTTTACTTAAAGCGAAAAAGATATTCGGGGAGATTCTTTGAAATTCTTAACAACTATTTAAAAGTTGATAAGGATGAAACCATGGGGCTTGATATTGACAAGGTAAAAGAAATTACAAAACATTCTCCTTTCTATTCCATCACTAACAAAATTGATTTCTTCAAATCTCCTGTTATTACAAAGGAAATTGTAAAAGAGAATTATCAGCAGATAATAAATAAAGATGAAGTTACAACATATCTTGCAACTGGCGGTACAACCGGATCAGGTTTGAAATATCCGATCTCCAAAGAATTTATTTATCACCAGTGGGCAGTGTATTGGAAATTCAGGATGATCCATGGATTAGATATGGATACATGGTGCGCTTATATTTTTGCCAAATCAATTTTAAGCAGCAACAAGAAAAAACCACCGTTCTGGATTAAGGAGTATTTTTCCAAAAGATTGTACCTTACTCTGGATCATCTCAATCCGGCAACAGTAAAAAGTTACCTTGAAGAAATTAAGAAAAGTGGAATTCAGTGGCTGCACGGTTATCCTTCAGTAATTAATTCACTGGCTAATCTTGTAAATCAGAATAATCTTACGGATTTGGCTCACAGCCTTAATATAAAATGTATTACCACAAGTTCAGAAATGCTGCTTGGTTACCAGAGGAAAAATGTTGAGAGTACTTTTAATTGTAAGGTAAGGCAATTGTATGGAATGACTGAAGGTGTTGCTAATATTTTTGAATGTGAACATGGAAGTTTGCACGTTGACGAGACTTATTCCTTTGTTGAATTTATTAAGGATGAAGATAACCCAACACAATATAAAATTGTCGGAACACAGTACCACAATAAAGCTTTCCCGCTGGTTCGTTACGATACGGGTGACAGGGTAATACTTGATAATGATCATGAGTTATGCAAATGCGGACGTAAATCAAGAAAGATAAAAGAAATTATAGGGCGGGATGTTGAATATCTTTTACTTAAAGATGGACGAAAGATTGTAAGGATAGGAATGCTGTTTGCCAGTGCATATAATATCAACAAAGCCCAGATTGTTCAACATACAAAAGGCCATGCCGAGTTCTATATAATTAAAGGTGCAATGTATTCTCAGAAGGATGAAGATGAATTGGTTGATGGTATTATTCAGTTGCTTGGTGTGGATTTTAAATATGACATTATTTATACGGATACTTTAAGAACAACAAGGAACGGCAAAACCCGTTTAATCATAAATGAAACCGAAATAGATAAAGGTCTGGTCGATTCTCCTTTCAATTTTGTAAATTAAAATAATCCAGGTATAAAATGAATAAGAAATATTTGGGACTGCCATACGTTTTACAGTTTTTACTTGTTAACCTTTATGGTTTAAAAATTAAAAGAAAAAGATATAACAATGATTTTTATGCTCAGCTTAACAACTTTACTTTGTTGGACCGTACTGAAAGTCCGGGACTGAACTTAGACAGGATTATTGAGAATACAAAGAATTCAAAATTCTACAAGATAAAAAGTGAAACGGATTTCTATAATTCACCAATCGTGAATAAAGAAATTGTAAAAGAAAACTATGATAGCATATTAAATCCGGATTACATTCAGCAATATTACAATACAAGCGGAACTACAGGTTCAGGACTGAAATACCCGGTGTGCAGGCAGTTTGTTTTTTCGCAGTGGGCAATTTTCTGGAAGTTCAGATATCTGTTTCATCTTACCACGGATTCCTGGTGCGCTTATATTATCGGAAAAAGCATTTTAAATTCAGATAGAACTAAGCCACCGTACTGGATTAAATCTTATTTTACCAAACAATATCTTTTCTCTAGCTGCCACTTAAATAAAGATACAGTTAAACTCTACCTTGAAGAGATTAAGAAAAGTAAAATAAAATGGATGCATGGTTTTCCGTCAACTTTAAATGATCTTGCCGACCTGATTGAAAAGACCGATCTTAAACAACTTGCGCGTGAGTTAGAACTTTCCATTATTACCACAAGTTCTGAAACATTATTTGAATTCCAGAAAAGAAACATTGAGAAAGTTTTCGGCTGTAAATTAAAACAGTTTTACAGTATGACCGAAGGAGTAGCAAGTATTTATGAATGTGAAGAGGGAAGCCTCCATGTTGACGAATCATTTTCATTTGTAGAATTTCTAAAAGTAAATGGTACGGATGACGAGTATCGTGTAGTCGGTTCAACTTATTTTAATAAAGCTTTTCCACTTATAAGATATGACACAGGTGACATAGTAAAAATACATGACATCAATGCCAAATGTTCTTGTGGAAGAAATTCAAGAATTGTAAACGAGATACTTGGAAGGGAACAGGATTTTCTTATTCTCAAAGATGGTACAAGAGTAGGAGGTTCAGGATTCTTTTTCAAGAAAGCTCCGAATGTTAAAAGAGCGCAGATTATTCAGAAGCATAAAGGCGAGGCAACATTTTATATCGTAAAAGGAATAAACTATTCGAAAGAAGAAGAACAGGTTATAATTGACGAAGTCACTAACCGGCTTGGGAAAAGTTTTAAATTCAGAATTGTCTATACGGATAAACTTAGAAAACTTAATAATGGAAAAATGAAATTTGTAATTAATGAAATTAAGCAGGATGACATTGACAATAATGCTTCCATTTTAGAACACGAATTTGAACATCAGGATGAAACTTTTACCGGTGATGTGTTACATTACCAACAAAACAAATTCTAAAATCCTGTGATATTTTATTAAAGAGAGGGTCAAAAAATATCCATGAGGGACAAAATACTTTTCGTAAAAATATCTTCCTTTTCACATATAAATTCTAAAGTTTATCAGAAACTTCGCTCGAATTTTCCGGAGCACGAAATAATTACTGTTGATGCGATTGAAATATTAAGATCAAAAAAGATATATATCCTGCTGAATTATTTTTTTATTGTTAAAGAATATTTTTTCAGACTGATTACTTTTAGAATCAGAATAAAAGATTGTGTAATTCCCAATACATTCTTCTTCAGGCTGGTAAGAAAAAAGATACTTCAGAATTATAAGCATATTCATAATTCAATTGCTTTTACATTTCAAACTCAATCGTTGGTAGATGCCTCAATTCCGGGGATTAAGAATTACATTTTTACGGATAACACCTACCTTGAAAATTTAAACAATGAATTCTATGATAGGAATAAAACTCCTACATCAAGATGGTTGGCATTTGAGAAATCATTGTACACCAATGCGGCAAAAATATTTGTGATGAGTTCAAATGTCCGGAATTCACTTGTAATCCAATATCAAATCGATCAGAATAAAATTAAGGTGGTTTATACCGGCGGCAATATAAATTCCAAAAGCCATGATTCGGAACTCAAGGATTATACTTCGAAAAGTATTTTATTTATAGGCGGCAACTGGTCGCGCAAAGGTGGTCATTTACTGCTGCAGGCGTTCAGAAAAATAAAGGAGATTCATAAAGATGCAACACTTACAATTGTAAGCTGGAGAGCGCCTAAAATATCGGAGCCCGGCGTTACTGTTTATGGTAAGGTTGGTCTGGATGACATTGGAAACCTCTTTAAAACGACATCTATTTTTTGTATGCCGTCATACATTGAACCGTTTGGAATAGTGTTTATAGAAGCAATGATGAACAAACTTCCGATTATTGCTACAAAGATTAATGCGATTCCCGATTTTGTAATTGATAATGAGAACGGATTTCTTGTTCAGCCCGGGAATGTGGAGCAACTTGAAATTGCTTTATTAAAATTATTGGACTCTCCGGAACTATGTAAAAAGTTCGGGGAAAAGGGCTTCAAGTTATATAAAGAAAAATACAATTGGGATAACGTTTTTCAGAAGATAAAAAAAATTATTAAAGAAGATCCGGTTGATAAAGTAATTACACTGGAAAAAGTTTAAACCTACTACACTCTTCATTCACTAAGATTTATTCAAGCAAGCAGATTGAAAAAATATATACACTTCTTTTACTCAATTAAGTACACCAGATTTAGTCAGCTGTTTTACAGACTGATTTTCATTGCCAGGAGAAAAGCTTATTCTAGGATCAGCTCATATTATCAAAAAAAATATGAAATGATCTTAGCCAATGGAAGTATCATTGCAAACGAAATACTTCCTCTTCCGGTAATGCCGGCAAGAAACGGTTTTATTCATAAAGTAAATAACGGTTACAAGTTTAATTTTCTTAATCAGACTTTTGAAATGAATGATAAGATTAACTGGAAATTAAATATTACCGATAACAATTTCCGCCTGTGGCTTATGAACCTTCATTATATGGAATACCTTGAAGAGGTAAACAATAATGATTTTATCAAAATTATTGAAGACTGGATTGAACAGAATAAAATATTCCGGAATAACTTCGATTGGGCAGCATGGAATTCATACTCGCTTTCATTAAGGACTTTAGTATGGATGCAGCAGTTTGCCTTAAGGGGAATTAATCTGAATTTAGCTCA
Source organism: Ignavibacteriales bacterium (assembly GCA_003599415.1). GTDB lineage: Bacteria > Bacteroidota > Ignavibacteria > Ignavibacteriales > SURF-24 > SURF-24. The sequence goes on from QZKB01000009.1 coordinate 30,813, forward strand.
ATATGAAAAAATTAATAAAAGTCTAATTCTGCAGTTATTATATCTCGAAAGGAACATTGAAAAAGATATCGGTGGAAATCATATTATTAAAAACATTAAAGCTTTACTTTGGGCAGCTAAATTTTTTAACGGAAACCATACCTCACGATGGAAAGAAATTGCTGTTCAATTATTAAATAAAGAACTTGATGAACAGATTCTTCCTGATGGGGTGCATTTTGAATTATCTACCGCATATCATTGCCAGGTTTTTGTTGATTTGTTAGAATGTTATTCCGTATTGGAAGATTCACACTTAAAATCGAAACTGTATAACAAACTTTACTTAATGACCCAGGCAATTAATGATTTTACACATCCTGATGATAATATATGTGTATTCAATGATGGCTCAGTCAACATGAGTTATCCCGCAAACGAATGTCTTAAAGCATGGGAAAAAATTTCAGGAAACTTTACAAGAGTAAACCGGCATATCAAACTTGAATCAAGTGGATACTTCGGTTTCAAAAACAAGGCCATATATATTATGATTGATGCCGGTAGGGTTGGAGCTGATCATCTTCCAGCCCACAGCCACGGAGATATTTTTTCATTCGAGTTAAGTGCGGGCAAAGAAAGAATTATTGTTGACCCCGGTGTATATGAGTACAATCCGGGTGAGAAAAGAAATTATTCAAGAGCTACATCTTCACACAATACTCTTACATTGGATGATGTTGATCAGTGTGAATTTTATGGCGCATTCAGAGTTGCAAGACGGGCTAATGTAAAGATTCAAAATTATGTTACGTGGGAAGATGGATTTGAGTTAAGCGCTGCACACGATGGGTATAAACGACTTAGCGGTAAACCGCTGCACTCAAGAAAATTTAAGTTGAATAAAAACATAATAGAAATTACAGACGAAATAATTGGCGGGAACGGGCAATTGGCAGCAGCTAATCTTTTATTGCACCCCGAATGCGCAATTATTCCCAGTGATAATGAAATCCGGATAATAAAAAATGATAGTATTATTATAATAAATACTCCTGCCAAATATGAAATTATGCCCGCTTATTATTTCCCGGCATTCGGAAAATCAACTCCGGCAAAGAAGATAAAAATCTTTTACGGAAAAAGTCCCTGCAAAGGATCATTTCAAATTGCTGTTTCTAACACAACAGGTAAGGTTGCAAAAAGCAGTTATGCTAAGTTGAACTTGGTTTAAAAACCCAAAAACATTTTTAAAAACAATCCGAAAGACTACGATGAAAATTCTATTCTTAAGCTTTTTTTACAAACCGGATTTATCAGCCGGTTCATTCAGAAACACTGCATTAGTCGATATTCTAAAAAATAAAATCAAACCGGAAGATGAAATCGAAGTTTTGACAACAATGCCAAACAGGTATCATACTTTCAAGGCTCAGGCTTCAGAAACAGAAACTGATGGTAATGTTACAATCAGACGAATAAAATTATCAGCGCATAAAAATGGTTTTGCTGACCAGGTGATTTCTTACCGGGATTATTACAGAAGCGTTAAGAGATTAACTAAAGGAAAGAATTATGATCTAATCTATGCATCATCATCAAAATTGTTCACAGCATTTTTAGGAGCAAGGTTAGCTAAGAAAATGAGACTTCCGCTTTATCTTGATATAAGAGATATCTTTACCGATACAATGAATGAAGTATTGAAAAATAAAATTGCCAAAACTTTTATTCTTCCTTCTTTAAAATTTATTGAACGTTATACTGTTAACAATGCCTCTCACATTAATTTTGTTTCAAAAGGATTTGAAAATTATTTTAAGTCAATTTATAAAGGTTCAACTTCGTTTTATACGAATGGTATTGATGATGAATTTTTAGAGTTAGCAAACCAACAGAATAAAAACAACTCATTAAAAACAGAGAAGCTGATTACATATGCAGGAAACATCGGTGAAGGGCAGGGGCTTGAAAAAATAATTCCGTTTGCCGCAAAAAAATTAGGCAACAAGTATAAGTTCAGAATTATTGGCGATGGTGGTGCAAAGAAGCATCTTGTAAACAAGTTACAGGAAATGAAAGTGGACAATGTTGAAATCCTGCAGCCGGTAAACAGAAATAAGCTTAAAGAACATTATGCGGAAAGCGATTTCCTTTTTCTTCATTTAAATAATTACAAAGCATTTGAAAAAGTGTTGCCTTCCAAGATTTTTGAGTACGGGGCAACAAGGAAAGGAATAATTGCCGGAGTAGGTGGATATGCTAATCAATTTATCCATGAAAATATTCCGGATGCAATTTTATTTTCACCCGGAGAAACAGATGAACTTCTTGAAAAATTAAACTCATATAAACCTAATGGAAATTACAGGCAAAAGTTCCTTGAGAAATTTAACAGGAACAGGATAATGAACGAGATGGCAGAATCTATACTTAAATTACTTCCTGATTATAAAAAGTGATTTATAATTTATCCTACTCATCATTAAGTTATTGTTAATAGTGGTGCGGATTAACACAAACCGAATAAAAAAAATTGACATTTACTCCCGTTATTTTATCTTATATAAAGAGGGTGTAAGTTCAAAAATAAATGTTATGTAATACTATTTTAGGAAATGGTCTGTAAATGAATTTTTTACTGATTTTCTTCACAAGCCTGATATTTACAATATTCTTTACGCCTTACTTTATTGCTTATTTGCAAAAGACTAAAGTAGTGGATCTGCCCGGTAACAGAAGAATACACACTGCTATCGTTCCAAGGATGGGTGGTTTATTAATCTTTATGGTCGTCTCTGTAATGATGTTGACCTTTTTTGATAATCTTAACTCGATAAGATTAATCATAATTTCTGCAAACATAATTCTGATGATCGGAATCTTTGATGATATTTTAGGACTTGATTACTCAGCTAAGTTTCTATTGCAAATATTCTCTACAGTTCTATTGATTTTTTACTTGTCGCCAAAGTTTTCAACTTTATCACTCTTTGGTTTAGACATTCCGGCGCCGTTCCATTATATATTGCTCGGTATCTTTATCTTAGGCAGCATCAATTCAGTTAACTTACTTGATGGGATGGATGGGCTTGTAAGCGGTTTTTCTCTGCTTATATTTTCAATAATACTTGCATTGGCAATTATTTCCAATGACACATTTCTTTTAATCCTGTCAACAAGTCTAATGGGTGGCATACTTGGATTTCTGAAGTATAATGCTCACCCGGCAAAAATATTTTTAGGCGATACCGGTTCGTTAACACTTGGATATTTTTTAGTCCTTACTTCTATCTTAACATCTATTAACTATAATAATCATTCACTGGATTTAACGTTCCCGATTATGCTGCTTGCAATACCAATAATTGATACTATTAAGGTGATGTCATTCCGCATAATAAGGAAACAAAATCCTTTCCTTCCGGATAAAACACATATTCATCATATAATCACTTCAAACAATATTTCACATAAGTTTACTGTCTTTCTTATTGAAAGCTTTACACTGATTTTTATAATCATTGCACTGTACTATATTAAAGTATCCCACATGGTACCGACGATTTTATTTTTTGTGTTTGTTGGAATTGTATTTTTAATTGACCCGATTCTGAAATTTATAAGAAAGTTTTCAAAATGGAATTCAAAGGGAGAAGTAATACGGGAAGTTCCGGCAAAGGTTGTAGGCAATATGGAAAACTTTCTTGTTAGCCTGTCTACAATTTTAATTGCAGTAATAATTATTTTGTCAATTCCGCAAAGTTCAAATATCAGCATCAATCTATTGTTCCTTTTCTTTGCAATGGGTTTAATTTTATTCCTTCTTGCTTACGGGCATCAGAAAAGATCCAAAGACATAAGTAACATTTATACATTTATAAACCTGGCTGCATTTTTTACAATAACAAATTTAAATTCATCTTCTATTTTTAACATAACCACTTCTGATTTTAATGTGAACCAGATGACAGAGATTAGTTACTATATACTTGCTGTAATTATTGTTTTATTCCTTATCTCAAGTGATAAGATTTCACCCGTAAGAAGAGTAGTGCTGAATGGAATTGATTTAACTGTAATTGCATTTATAATGCTGATTATGATTATAAATAGTTTTATCAAATTTCATTTTGATGAATTCTTTAGTATCAGTTTTCTTGAAGCTTTCATTTTTTACCTCTGGTATAAAATAATGATATCTATTAAGACTGAAATGACAAACCTTTTATTCTACGGTTCATTTGCGCTCCCATTTCTCGCAATTATTACACTGATTATAATGTAGACTGCTTTAAGAGCTAATAATTTTATGAGGATTTATATTTACAGAATTTTATTTCTGTTCTTTACAGCTGTTTCATTGCTTACTAATCTATCAGTATTTTCTTCCTATATTCTATATGAAAATAATTTTGAGGATAATAAGAAATTAAACTTTAAGCATCTATTCTCTACGACAGATATTAAAATGAATTATGCCGGGATAACAGGTGAAGAGTCTTCAGGCGGAAGGCATTCGCTTAAGTTCGATTTTATCATTAATAAAAATGATTCTGCAAAAAGCGTTCACTACTGGTTAATGCCTCTTAATTTTGTTATTAAAGATGTAATAAAAATCTCGTGTGCTTTTTCTCTCAAGGGAAATCATAGTGACGCCGAGGTTACAATTTTACCATACGATGCTAGTAATATTTCTTCAAATCATTACTTTGAAAAGACGCGATCAAAATGGAAGAAGCTTTACACAAACATTTTCCCCGTTGTTCAAACAGCACACCGTGAACCTGATGAATCATTTCAACTGCTGCCATTTTACGAAAAGGTTAGTAACCTCTTAATCAAAATAGAAACAAAACAAAGCGGCAGAGCTGTTTGTTATCTTGATGACCTGCAAATAAGTCATCTAACTTCAGATGACAAAATTTACACAGGAATTACTTCTCTTCGAGAACATAATAATATTCTTGCTAATACCAATTTCAAAAAAAAGCAAGTTGCCGAAATCCAAACAGCCAATATTCCTGATCAAAATAACTCAGCCGACGTTTACTTTTTACCGCCTACAAAATACAATAGGTTGACAGGTAAAAATATTCCTAAGGACGCTGTTTTACTAACTAAATTTTCTGACAGGGGAGCACCTGGCCAATACCTGCCGTTTTCATTACTCATTCAGGCAAAAAAAGATTTGACTCATATTAAAATTTACTGTTCAGATTTGAAAAGTCCTGTTTCATCAATAAGCTCAGATAAAATGGATATATCAATTGCTAAAGTCTGGTATCAGGCAGGATTCAGAACCAACGAGAACAAATTAAAAATACTAACTCAGGAACTGCTTGTTAAAGATGATGATATACTAAAAGTCGATTATGAAAATGAAAAGAACCTGATCCGTGTGAATCTTCCCGGTAATAAAAAAGAATATGTCGATTTAACATCTTCTGATTCGAAATTTCCCGATAATGGTTTAGTGCAAGACAGTGATGAATTGCAGCTATTCTCAATTGAAAAAGATTTTAACAAACAAATCTGGTTTACTCTTCATATTCCGGAAAATGCAGTTCCGGGGAAATATGAGGGTACCATTACAATAACTGCAGGTGATGTTAAATTAAAAGCATTTCCAATTGTTGTTGAAGTATTACCGTTTCATCTGAGTAAATCTATTTTAACATATGGAATTTATTACCATGGCTATGTTGATGACTATACAGACAAACCAATGAACTTTACAAATAAAACTTCAAAGCAATATAAAATCGAAATGGAGGATTTAAAACAACACGGAGTTTTATATCCTACGACTTACCAGATACTTAAAAATCTTAACAAGGATTTGAAAATAAGGAAGGATGTTGGATTACCAACCGATAAATTATTTACACTTGGAATTCAAACAGGCAACTCCAATAATGATGCTGTATTGGAACAGCTAAGAAAAAATATAAGTGAGTGGAGATCAACTATAAGCAAATATGGTTACAAAGAATTATTTGTCTATGGTATTGATGAGGCAAGAGACGATAAATTAAGAAGTCAAAGAAAATCCTGGACGCTTGTAAGGAGTGCCGGTGCAAAGGTTTTTGTTGCGGGATATAAAGAGACATTTACAGATATGGGAGACGTTCTTGATGTTGCTGTAATACAGGGATCATTAGATCCTTTGCAGGCTCAGCTTTATCATTCAAAGGGAAATAAAATATTTTCTTATTCAAATCCGCAAGCCGGTGAGGAAAATCCGGAAGTATACAGGAGGAATTATGGATTAGCTTTATGGAAAGCTGGATACGACGGTGCAATGGACTATGCATATCAAAAAAACTATGGTAGCACCTGGAATGACTGGGATCATAAAAAGTATAGAGACGAGAATTTTACATACCCAACTGCCGATGGAATTATCTCAACTGTTCAGTGGGAAGGATTCAGAGCAGGAGTTGATGATGTTAGATACCTGTCAACACTTTTGGATTTGCTTAATAAAGCTAAGAACAACGGGAAAAATGTTTCCGCTATTGAACAATGGCTGTACGATCTGAATCCTAACGATGACCTTGATAAATTAAGGAACGAAATAATTGACAGAATCCTGCTACTTCAATAATTGCATCTTGCTTGTGAAAGTATATAAGTTACTGCCTTCATCAGAAAGAATTGTTAATCTGCTTATATAGATTCCTGAGCTAAGATTATCTGCTTTCCAGTCAACCTGATGAACGCCGGCAATCTGGTTCTCATTAACCAATAAAGTTACAAGTTCACCTAAAGAATTATAGATTTCCAGCAGAACTTTGCCGGAGGATTTAAGCGAGTATTGTAATCGTGTTGAAGGATTAAAAGGATTAGGATAATTCTGACAAAGTTTAAATTCCTTAACAACTTCAATATTAACGGAAAGTTCGTTTGAAAATTCAAACTGCCCGTCAGTATCTATAGATTTTAGTCTGTAGAAATACTGGCCGTTTTTATCAGGGCTGTCTTTAAATTCATAATTTTTCGTAGAAGAAGAATTGCCCGCACCGTTTACAAATCCGATGCTTGTCCATTCATTATTTACTTCATCTTTCCTTTGTATTTCGAAACCGTAATTATTTACTTCAGTGGCTGTATTCCAATTTAATGTTACATCTGTCCCGTCATACTTGTAATCAAAAGAAGTCAGTTCAACGGGCATTGGAGACAGATCATTTAAATTAGAGTAGTTAGCTGTAAGAGTAATATCATTATAGTCTTTATCGCAGAAAATTGTTTTAACTTCACCGGAGAACACCCATTTGATATCTGATATTTCAGAGGAATAAAGATTTGTGTTGGTTAATCTGAATCGTCCGATTTTTACCGGGTTAGATGTGATTAAATCGTTTCCCGAATTAGAAGCGAAACATAATTTATCAATCCCGTTTTCATCCAATAAACCAATACCTGATGTGGGAATATTATTTAATTCGGAAGTGCCTTCAATATAATTGAATGATAATGTTCCGCCGTTTTTAATTGATGAATTAAATGACAAGGCAGTCTGGTATGACGAAAGATAGAAATCAGCACCTGTGCTTTGAACACAAATATCAAATTCATAATTATATCCGTCCGTTAAACTGCTATTACTTATTTCAACCTTATACTGTGAGAAAGTGTAAGAACTAAGTATAAGCGAAACTAATGACGTAAGTATATATGAATGCAATAATGCAGAAAAAAATTTCATGGCGACCCTTCAGATAAAATTTTCGAAAATCAAATATTTAGTTCATGGATTGTAATTATTATGCCATTTTTATTAAGTGTGATATAAGCATCTTATTATCTTTACGGAAAAATATTTGGTAAGAATTACAAGTAAGTATGGAAACGTATCAACAATTATTGTTTGAACATTTATTAAAGTAGAGATGATAAAAATTGAATCTGACAAATTATGTACAGTAAATAGTCATCGCATTAAAAATCAAAAAAAAAAGCCTGTATTAACAGGCTTTTTAATTATCAGCAACACAAATAAATACTGTTATGGTACCTGACTTGTTTTTGATAGAGAATTTTTAATCTTACCGTAATCTAAAACATTTATTGTTTTATTTAGATCGATGTCTGTTGGTTTATAACCGCTTTTAAAAATTGAATTTGCGACAAGGTTAATATCCTCCTGGTTAATTATGCCGTTAGCATTACTGTCGCCTGCGTATGATCCAAAGATATTACTGCCGAGATTTGCCATCGGGTCAGTTCCGTAAGCGCTGTTCAATTTTGTAAAATCATAAACTGAAGTTGTATCCGACAAGTAAACTGCTTTTGCTGTCATAACCGGTAAGTGGTTCCTGTGTTTTAATGCTACAAAATATTTCCCACTTAGCAGCGTATCAAATACAAGTCCTGCTTCGCCACTCAAACTAACGAGAGAGCCATCTGCCTTTATGAACGCAGCTTTTCTTTTCAGAACAGTGGATGGGGAAGTTTCTGATCTCAATTCCACAAGGATCCAATCTACAACATTAGCAGGGATGGTTGTAACTGTCTCACTTCCTTTATAATTCCATGGTGATACATTATAAGGTTGTGTCTTTGGAATTAAACTGGATGAATATAGCTTGGTTGACATTGTTCCGCTGATGTAAGGACCCTGCAGGAATATTTTCGCTTTTACCTTGACAGACGATTTGAATGAATAATTTGCACTGTTAATTGTTGTAGAGATATGGTTACCGGCTAAATCAAAAACATCATCCACAAGCACTTTATATGTTACATATGGTTGATGTTGTGTGGTTGTTAATGTAACAGTCTTGTTGTCTGAGGCTAAGGTTGCAGCATTAACTGTAATGCCAGGTGTAATACTATAGTTGAGGGGATTGTTTGCACTCAGATTTGTTACGCTTTCACTTAAAATTAAGGTTATACTATTTGGATTAACAATGTTTGCTGAGACAATAGTTGGTGCAATTCCATCCGGTGGCGGTACAGCATTACCTGCTTCGATAATTTTTTGGGCAATTTGTTGTCTTAGATAATCTAAATCGCTTCCTGTATTAATTGAATTTACAAATTGTTCAAACGTAGAAGCATTTCCACCTCTTGATTTTATTTTATCAATTAGATTTAACAAAGTGGATAAGTAGCGTGCATCATCAATTGCTTCTCTAAAACCTTCCCATTGAATTGTAGATATTACACCATTTGTAACAGGATAAGTAAAATTCTGTTCCCTGTATTTAGCGCCGTCCCAGTCATTCCAAAATGAGCCGTAATTTTTCTGGTAAGCATAATCCATTGCACCATCATAACCTGAACGGATTAGACTAAATCCATAATTACGCCTGTAGATATCAGGATTTTCATACCCAACCTGCGGATTAGAATATGAAAAAATCTTATGGTTATAATTATGATATTTAACTGCCTCAGCGTTATTTAAGCTTCCAAGAATAACTCCAACATCAAGCAAATCTCCCATTACATCCGCCATTCCTTGGTAACCCGCAACAAATAGTTTTGCGCCGGCATCATGAACTGCCTGCCATGCAAGGCGCTGGCTTGTTAATGTTGTTCCTGTTGCTTCGTCTATTCCGTATACATGCAAATCCTGGAAACCGTTATTTGCAAGTTTGGTTTTCCAATTGTTAACCTGAGTCTTTAATGCATCAAGTTCGCTTTGAGTTTGCGGATTACCCGCCGAGAATGATACTGTGTAAAATTTATCAGTCGGATATCCTGTTTGTTTTCTTATCTGTAAATCTCCGTCAAGATTATTTAATGATTGATAACAGGTTGGATATTTAATACCATGTTCAAGCATATCTGCAAGCTCAATTCTTAACTGTGTATCTTTTTTGTTTGAGTAATAAAATGGTCTGTCTGTTATGTTATCAAGGTAACCATGATAATAAATTCCATAAGCAACTCTTGATTCATCAAGGTTGAACGGATAAACTTCTATTTCAACAGGAAAAGTTCTTACAGTGTTCACTCCGGATTTAATAGTAAGTTGTGAAGTATAAATTCCAGCCGGAGTACCTGCAGGAACGCGGAATGTTAACCAAAGTTGTTTATTTCTTCCGGCTGCAACTTTAAATGGCAAAAGAGTAGGGCTGTCTGCAATAGTAACTCCGGTAGGAAAAACTGCAGTGGGTGTTGATATATCAATATAACTTTTAATCCCGCTGCTGTTTGTAACTTGTAAATAATTTGTGCCTGAAGTAAAATCAACTTTAACAAGGCTGTCATTTTTTACAAGTAATTCCTGCATAGCATATTTGTTACTTGTTTTATATTCATCTAACCCTGCCTGGTACCAGACCTTGGCAATTGATATGTCTAATGCAGTTGAAGAAATTGTACGGGCAGACCCGACAAAATTTGTCCAGCTTAAAGTAATATTGTTAACATCTTTTTGTGCCTGCAATAAAATTGTAAGTGGCTCTGCTTCTCCCGGGCAGGCTTTAACATTCAATTTATCAAAGTTGCTTAACCCACCTGGCTGATTTTTTTCATCTAACCTGTTGTAAACGGTTGCCGGAAAAGTGAATACCTGTAAATCAACCCCGGGATTTGAGATCTCATTTTGCAATAAATTATACCAGGTTGGATATAAACCCAGTAGTGAATTCATGGAATCCATAATTGCCGGTGCAAAATAAACTGAGTTGTCCATTGTGGTCAAAAGGTTAGACATATTTGTCTTAGCAGTCTTAAGATTATTGTAATATACTAATCCTTGTGAGGATATAATTTTATTGGTTGTATCCGGGATAGGCGACAGGTTGTTATATGATGTACGTTTTGTTGCAACGTCAGCATCAACACGAAGTTGATAATTGCTCCATGCTTGCGTTGATGTTGTTGTAAAATCAGTTGATGAGAGAACTGTTCCGGAAACCTCAAGTTTATCAATGTAAAAAACAAATCTGTTTGAACCTTTAGCCTTTATTGTTAACGCAATAAATTGTAGCTCGCGGCCAAAATCATCCCTGGTTGCACTATACATTTTTGTTTTTGCAAAGTAATCAGCGTGATACAATACATCCTGGCTTAAAACGACTGATTGAGTATACCAGCTGTTATATGTTGTAACGGCAGAGGGAGTTGGAAGTCTTTCAAGGCCTGTAGGAGGAAACCCGTAATAGTATCCGAGTTTTACGGATGCAGCAGTTGTCTGATCCATCCATACCTGCGTTGAAAAATTTAATGTGCCATGAAGATTTACCTTTAAAGGTAATTTCCAGTAGTAATAGCATTCGTTAGTTCCGTTGCCATTAACAGTAATATCCATCTTCAGGGATTTTGTTCCATCTACAAACCTGTCGGTAGAAGGTCCAAAGTAATTTATTGTATATGTTGCATTACTCGTCCAGTTAACAAAAGGATTAGCAGTTTCAAAGCTTTCTGTGTAATTAAAATTCTGACTAAGTAAAACTGAAGAGTTTATTGTCAGGACAGCAATTAAGAAAAATTTATATAGAGTTTTCATGTTATTTAATATCCAGCTTGTGAAATTCATTTATCGTTTATAATTATAATGCCAGTATTTATAACTGTACTTTATTCCCGAATTCACATATTAATTTTTTTCTGTAATATCATTTGAGTAAATATTACAAGTAACGAAAATATTATTTCCATCTAATTCTGAAATATTTTTTTAAGAATAAAGAAACCATAAAACACTAATAAATGTTTAGTTAGTAACAATTCTAAATAAAGGTGGAACATATGAAGATAGCATTCTTTAGCGCAAAGAATTACGAGAAGAAAATTTTTGATTCATTTAACAGGAAATCAAATCACAAAATAGTTTATCTTGAACCTCACTTAAACGAAGACACGGTTACTCTTGCAATGGGTTTTAATGCAGTATGTGTTTTTGTTAATGATAACCTGAATGCAACTGTAGTTGAAGCGCTTGCCGGCTTCGGTATAAAATTAATTGCATTACGATGTGCCGGTTATAATAATGTTGATCTTGAGACTGCTTCACGATACGGAATTAAAGTTGTTCGAGTACCTGCTTATTCGCCTTATTCAGTTGCCGAACACACAATAGCTCTTATTCTTGCGCTGAACAGAAAGATTTATAAAGCATACCACCGTGTTAGAGAAGGAAATTTTGCATTGGATGGTTTGCTTGGTTATGATCTTAATGGAAGAACTGTCGGTATAATTGGAACAGGAAAAATTGGTGAAGTTGTTGCAAAAATAATGAAAGGATTCGGCTGCAATATTTTAGCTTTTGATCATGTACAAAATAAATCCTGCTTGGAGATGGGTGTAAAATATATTTCGATGGAAAGTTTATTTGCAGAATCAGATTTAATAACATTGCATTGCCCGTTAACAAAGGAAACACATCATTTAATTAATTCCGAATCACTCGACAAAATGAAGAAGGGTGTTGTTCTGATAAATACAAGCAGAGGAGCATTGATCGATACAAAGGCAGTAATCAAAGCACTCAAATCCGGTAGAGTCGGTGCGCTTGGTCTTGATGTTTATGAAGAAGAGGGTGATTTGTTTTTTGAGGATCAATCGGGTAATGTAATTCAGGATGATATATTTGCACGGCTGCTTACATTTCCGAATGTTGTAATTACCGGTCACCAGGCATTCTTTACGAAAGAAGCTTTAGATAAAATTGCGGAAACTACCGTTGAAAATATAACTGAATTTGAAAAAAGCGGAACAAGTTCAAATGAGATTTCTTTGACAATGATTAAGAAATAAAGGACGAACCAATGATTCGTCCTTATTTCATATTAATTGAAATTAATAGAAACCGAAAACGTAATATTCCTCGGCATACCTGGCTCAAGGTAAACAGCTTCTCCTTTAACAACATCAGGATTTATAAATGCAGAAGCAGCATATTTTTTATCGAATAAATTATTAACGGAAATAAATCCTTTAAAGCTAACACCTTTTGTTATAAAAATATTTTTGGAAGTACCAATTGATATATTGGAAACAGTATAAGCTGGTACTTCAATTTTATTAGCATCATCTGCAAAATATTTTCCAATTCCATTCAAACTGAAGCTGAAAGAAATTCCATCAATAAAAGTTGGGGTGAATCCAAGTTTAGCGTTATAAAATAAATCCGGAATGCCAGCCACTTTATTTTCATTATAATCAGCAGACTTACCTACGCTACCATAATGGGCAGAATCAACTAAGTAATCTTTGTATTTATTCTGTGAATAAGTGAATGAAGTTTGCAGATTAATACCATGAGCTAAAAATAAATTCAGTCCAAGTTCTGCTCCAACTCTTGTAGTTTTACCGGCAGTAAAATAAAATCTTCCGCCCCGGTATGGAATTATATCATTTTTAATATCGATGTAGTAGAATGCTAAATCATAATTCAGTTGCCTGAATAACGATTCTTCGCCGAACAATATTATATGCTTGGTGCCTACTTCATAAGTTGTAGAAACAATTGGCTCTAACAAGGGATTAAGTAAATAAACTGAATCCTGTCCGTAAGTACCAGCCGGGTCAGTTTCATTACCGGCAGGCACTTCAATACCTCCACCAAGATTTGCATAAAGGCTTTGTGTTTGACTGAAGCGATAAGTAAATCCTGCTTTTGGTGTAAACTTGGAAAACTTTTTATCCTGTAACCCGAACTGAGGTTCTAAGAAATCTTCGCTGTAGTAAGTTACGTTATCAAATCTTCCACCGGCAATTATACTTATCTTATCATCAATAATTATTTCATCCTGAAAAAAAACACCAAAAGTGTTTGCGCCTTCTCTTTTATTTGTTGAAAGAGTTCCTCTTTCATTAGATGAAGAAAGAGAATAAAATAATATTGCACCATCCTGGTATGCTTCATCCATTCCGACAGAAAATTTATTTGAAGATTGTTTGTTGAATTCATAATTGTTATGATAAATAAAACTTCCGCCAACGTGGTAACGGGTAAAATCCCTGTATGTTCCTCTTTCAGATCTTTGCAGGTATTTTGGATTTACAAAAGCCATAACAGAAAACTGGTTATCAGTGTTTAAACCATGTTCAAAGGTAATTCCGATTCTGCCTAACCTGTTGTAACGTCTCTCATCTCTTTTTTCATATATCGAATTTGCCTGTTCAGGATCAGCTTCAAACTGATTAAGAGTTAACGGACCCGGAATATGAAAAATATTACTCGTGCCTGTTAAATATGCTCCCAGCCTGGTATTCCTAGAGAGGTTTGAGATAAAATACAAATTTGCAATTGCTCTCTTTCCTGCAGAATGATTTCGCCAGCCATCAAATGAAGTGTATGAAACTGATGAATAAACCTGACCTTCTCCGACTTTGGCGCCAGCCTGGAATGTTCCTTTATTAAATCCAAAGCTGCCTGATGCAAATTGTAAATCAAGTAAAGTATTTTGAAAATAAGGAACAGTATTAATATTGATAATACCACCGGAAGCATTTCCCCACAATGCAGATGCATTCGAACGAACGACTTCAATATTATCTGCAAGACTCAAATCAATATTATCAAATGATGTCCGGCCGTCAGGTTCTGTTTCAGGAAATCCGTCAAGCATAATTCTTAATCCGCGTGATGTACCGGAATTTGAACGATCACCCGCGCCCCGTGCTCCAAATCCTCTTATCACAAGCCGCACATCCTGGTTGCCTGCTCTCGACTGAGCAAGTACACCGGGCACTGAAGAAAGAATTTCATCAAGTCCGTAACCTTTAACATTTTCGAGTTGCTTAGGATTAATTAGAGTTACAGCATAAGGAATTTCAAGAATGGATTCTGCGTATCTTGTTGCAACAATTGTTATGTCTTCAAGGTATTTTGCCGTATCAATAGGAGTTTCATTTTTATCGGGCATAGAATTTTGTGCATTTACTTCCGTTCCCAGAAATAACAGGGATATGAACAGAAATATTTTTTTCAACATTATAATCACCTTAATTTTTTATTGAGAGAATCACAAATCTATTCAAAGGAATTTGTCAATATATTTTTAAAAATATAAACCGATTTAAATATTTCTATTTTATTAAAGGCAATCAAGAATATTTTTATCAAACTGAATTGTCTGTGAATATTAAATAGTTTATAAGATTAATTATTTTTTGCCCCTTCTTTAATCCAGGTAATTATTCCTTTAACCTGATTCTCGGTTAACGGGGGATAAGCCATAGGCGGCATTGGTACTGAAGTACTTGGCTGAATTGCAGTTGCTAACCTGCTGTTCTGTGGCTGGCCCGGAAACACAACACTTAAATCCGCAGTAGTATTTTGATAGGAAGTAAGACTTATACTTCCTGCACGATCCTCATCATTATGACAACCGGAGTTGTTACACTTTAGCTCGAATACTGGCTGAATATGTTTAGTATAACTTACTTCTTCTGCCGGAATTTCCAGCTCCGGTGGTAATTTATCTTTACAATCTATTGAAAAGAAAATAAATCCTGTTATAAATATTAATATTGCAATTTTCTTCATTTTGATTTTGTCTATTTAATAATTTCACTTTCAAAGATAGTTTGAGATTCTTATTTTATCAACTGAATAAAATAACCTAATAGGGCATTTATGAAACTATATTTTCTGCTGATTATTCTTGCTGCTTTTACTTTTATATATCCTCAGTCTTCAAAGCTTCAGTCAGGACCAATGGTCGGCTACTCCGAAATGAGAGAAGTAGCATTGTGGTTACAAACTACTCAACCTGCAAAAGTGAAAATAAGTTATTGGGATAAAAAAAATCCTAAGCATAAATATTTTACAGATGAAAAGACTACTAAAAAGGAAGAAGGATTTACTTCAACTCTTATTGCCGATGAGGTTGAACCAGGCCGACATTATAATTATGAAGTATATATTGATGAAAAACCAATCCAACTGAAGCAGCCCTGTGAATTCCAGACATTAAAATTATGGCAATGGCGTGAAGATCCGCCTGAGTTTTCGTTTGTTGCGGGAAGTTGCGCATATGTGAATGAGTCCCAATATGACAGGCCCGGAAAACCTTACGGTGGAAATTATGAAATATATAATAGTATTTTTGAAAGGCACCCTGATTTTATGGTGTGGCTTGGCGATAACTATTACTTGCGGGAACCAGATTGGAACAGTTGGACCGGGATTATAAAAAGAATTACTCATACGCGATCATTACCGGAAATGCAGCCCCTTCTTTCGTCTGTTCATAACTACGCAATCTGGGATGATCATGATTTTGGACCTAATAATTCCGACAGAAGTTTTATTCATAAAGATCTTACATTAAAAGCATTTAAACTTTTCTGGCCTGCTTTATCATATGGCGTTAATGACAAACCGGGTATTGCTTCAAAATTCGAATGGGGTGATGCAGAATTCTTTATGATGGATGACAGATATTACAGATCACCGGATGACTCTAAAACAGGTAAGAGAGAATTGCTTGGTAAGGATCAGCTTAAATGGTTAATTGAAGCATTAGTTTCATCCAACGCCACTTTTAAATTTATTGCAATCGGCGGGCAGGTGCTCAGTACAGAAGAAGCAAGTGAAACTTATCTTACTTATAAAGAAGAAAGAGAGGAGCTTTTAACTGCAATTAAAAATGAAGGCTTAACAGGTGTTATATTTTTAACGGGTGACAGGCATTTTTCTGAGATTACCAAATTAGAAAGGGAAGGCACTTATCCGCTTTATGATTTTACCTTATCAACAATGTCTGCCGGACCAAGTAAGCCTGACCCGGCCAAAAATACATTGCGTGTTCCCGGTACATTAGTAACAGAAAGAAATTTTGGTCTGTTTAAAATAACCGGACCAAAGAATGATCGTGTACTCAACTGTAAATTGTTTAATAAAGATGGTGTTGAACTCTGGTCTTATGATATAAGTGCAAATACTCTTAAGTGAAATTCTAATTTTAAATAAAAGAGTGAGAAAAATTGTTTACACTTATTTCAACAGGACGAGAAACATTTAGTTGTTTATTTTGAATTAGTTTACGATTTTCCGTTTGGAAAACAGGGTCTTTAGCATGGAGAAATGTTTGAGGAGTTTTCTTTGAAAAAAATTCTAATTGTAGACGATTCAGATATATTACGGAAGAGGCTGATAGAAGCAATTCTCTCAGAAAATATTCAACTTGAAATTTATGAAGCCGATTCTCCCAGTACAGGATTAAATTCTTTTTTCAAGCATCACCAGGAAATTGTTATACTTGATAATGCTTTTCCTGTTGGAACCGGCCTGGATATAATAAGTAATATAAAAGCAGAGCATCCGCAGACTGTTTTGATTATGCTTACAAATTATCCTCACGAAAAAGTTAAATTGAGGGCAATTCAACTTGGCGTGGATTACTTTTTAGATAAATCCAATGAGTTTGAAACCGCAGTAAAAATAATAGCCGAATGGAGCGAAAAGGATTTAAGCTTTAATAGGTTATAGTTGCCTCTGCCGTCGTCATTTTAATTTTCAATTAAATTATTTTAAGTGGAACCATTTTTGAAATTAATTGTTTTTTGGATAAATTTTGTTTGCAATAATGAAAGTTAAAATTGATGATTGAACAATATATCCCCATATTCATAGTGCTTGCATTTGCAACAGTTTTTAGCGTTGCAGTAATCATTTCTTCCAAATTATTTGGACCTCAGCGGCCAAACCAGGAGAAATTATCTACATATGAATCAGGTATGAAACCTGTAGGAACCACACGGGAAAGAGTATCAATTAAGTACTACCTTGTTGCAATGTTGTTTATAATTTTTGATATAGAAGTAATTTATGTTTATCCATGGGCTGTTCAGTTTAAAAGTTTATTTGGTGAATATGGAATCTTTGCATTCATACCTATGTTAATATTTTTAATAGTATTGGAATTGGGTTTTTTATATGTATTCAGAAAAGGCGGCTTAAAATGGGATTAGAAGCTAAACTAAATTCAGATGGTTTTATTGTTTCAACTATAGATGCCGTAATTGCATGGGCAAGAAAGAGTTCTGTATGGCCGATGCCTATGGGAATTTCCTGCTGCGCTATAGAAATGATGTCCGCAGTAGATCCGAAATATGATATGTCAAGATTCGGTTCGGAAGTTATGAGATTTTCTCCACGTCAATCAGATTTAATGATTGTAGCCGGAACAGTAACTTATAAAATGGCAAAAGTAGTAAGAAAAATTTATGACCAGATGCCTGACCCCAAATGGGTAATCGCAATGGGTGTTTGTACATCTACCGGTGGTATGTACAGATCTTATCCTGTTGTACAGGGAATTGATACTTTTCTTCCTGTAGACGTTTATACTGCAGGCTGCCCGCCAAGACCTGAGAATCTCCTGAACGCTGTTATGGAAATTCAAAAGAAAATTTCTAAATCACGTGGAAGAGATTACCAGGATATACCATTTCTTGAAATTAACGGTAGAAATAATTAATGGATTTAAAAGATAAAATAACAACAAAGTTAAAAGAAAGCTTTACTGATTCAATTTTAGAAGTCACGGACTTTAAAGGTGACCTTGCTATTACAATTGATGCAAAACGCGTTACTGAAATTGCAAAGTTTCTTAAAGAAGAACCGGAACTTGAATTTAATCTCTGCGAAGATGTAACTGCAATTGATTGGGGAACAGTAAAAAACAGGTTTACTGTTGTTTATCATATCTTTTCATTATCAAATAATTTCAGGTTAAGGTTACGTAGTAATATTGAAGTTGATTCCATTGAAAGCGTTTGTTCAATTTGGGAATCAGCTAATTGGTATGAAAGAGAAACATTTGATATGTATGGAATAAAATTTAAGAATCACCCGGATTTAAGAAGAATGTATATGCCGGAGGAGTTTGAATACTACCCGTTAAGAAAAGATTTTCCGTTAACAGGAATTCCCGGTTCACTTACTCTTCCAAAGAAATAAAAATTTATGGAAAGAATAAATAAAGAAGAAAGTCAATCGCAAATTGTTCAGGCGCTTCTGAAAGATACAAATATTACAATTGAGGACGCGCTTGAAAATGAAATGATTCTGAATATGGGTCCGCAGCACCCCGCCACTCATGGAGTACTAAGACTTGTTTTAAGATTGGATGGAGAAACAATTCTTAATTGCGTTCCTGAACTTGGTTATCTGCATCGCGGTTATGAAAAGTTAGCTGAGAACATGACTTACTATGAATACATCCCTCATACAGACAGGCTTGACTACACATCAACAATGTGTAACAATGTTGCTTATGTTTTGGCCGTTGAAAAATTAGCAGGTATTGAAGTTCCTAAGCGTGCTCAATATATCAGGATGCTTGTGTTTGAGCTTTCAAGAATAATGGGTCATCTTGTTTCTATAGGTACGTTTGCGATGGATGTTGGAGCGGTTACTGTTTTTATGTGGACATTTCGTGAGCGAGAATATATCCAGAATATTTATGATAAACTTGCCGGGGCAAGGTTTACTACAAGTTATACCCGTATTGGTGGTGTAGCAATCGATATTACTGATGAGGTGATTAATCAGATTAAAGAATTTATTTCTAAACTCGATAATGCAATCGATGAAATTGAAAATCTTCTGAATAAAAATAAAATATTTATAGACAGACTTGAAGGGATCGGAGTAATTCCCAAAGAAGATGCAATAAAGCTTGGGCTTACCGGTCCAAACCTGAGAGCTTCCGGAGTGCAATTCGATTTAAGGAAAGCACAACCTTATTTGTTTTATAATGAACTGGATTTTAATATACCTGTTTATAGTGAAGGTGATTGTCTGGCTCGTTATTTTGTTCGTGTTGATGAAGTAAGAGAAAGCATTAAATTAGTAAAGCAGATACTTGATAAAATGCCTTCGGGCGAAGCAATAGCAAATAATCCTAAAAAAGTTCTGCCGCACAAAGACGAAATTTATTCTAAGATGGAAGAACTGATTCACGATTTTATGATTGTAAATTTCGGAATCAATCCACCGGTTGGAGAAATATATTCTGCAGTTGAAAATCCAAAAGGTGAATTGGGATTTTATATTGTTAGCCAGGGTAAAGGTTATCCTTGGAAATTAAAGATTCGTTCACCGTCTTTCTGTAATCTTCAGGCATTATCGCTCGCTTGCAAAGGCGCAATGATTTCAGACGTCGTTGCAATAATTGGTAGCCTGGACCCGGTGATGGGTGAAGCAGATAAGTAATTATAAATTTTGAATTATAAATTTTGAATTGAATTATTATGTTCAAATTTACGGAAGAAAACGTAGCAAGAATTGAAGCATCAAAAAAGAAGTATCCAACTTCCAGGGCTGCTGTAATGGATGCATTGTATATTGCTCAGGAACAGAATGGATATATTTCTCAGGAAGTTATGACTGAAGTTGCTTCATTATTAAATATAGATACGGTTGATGTGTTAGGTGTAGCTACATTTTATACAATGTATCATAAGAAACCTGCAGGCAAATTCCATATCCAGGTATGTACAAATGTTTCCTGTATGCTTCGTGGCGGTTATGAAATTCTTGAATCGGTTGAAAAGAAACTTGGAATAAAAGAAAATGAAGTAACAAATGATGGTAAATATTCAATCGAAGAAGTTGAGTGTATGGGTTCCTGCGGTACTGCTCCTATGTTAGCAATTAATGAAGACTTTTACGAAAATCTTTCAAAAGAAAATTTAGATCAACTATTGGACAAATTAAATTGATATGCTAAAAATTG
The DNA here is from genome assembly GCA_003599415.1 of Ignavibacteriales bacterium. GTDB lineage: Bacteria > Bacteroidota > Ignavibacteria > Ignavibacteriales > SURF-24 > SURF-24. The sequence goes on from QZKB01000009.1 coordinate 51,449, forward strand.
TTTTACCTGAAATTCCAAACCTCACGGACATTGATGTTTACACCGGACATAACGGTTATAGTGCAATCAGAAGTGCATTGCAAAAGTCACCTGATGAAATTATTGATGAAGTAAAAAAATCCGGTTTGCGCGGGAGAGGCGGAGCTTGTTTCTTTACCGGTTTAAAGTGGAGTTTCATGCCTAAATCAAATGATAAACCAAAATATCTTTGTGTTAATGGCGATGAAAGTGAACCAGGTTCTTTCAAGGACAGGCAAATATTTGAATTTAATCCGCACCAATTGATTGAAGGTATATTGATTACTTGTTATGCAATTCAGGCTAAAGTAGCTTACATATACATCAGAGGTGAATATCATAAATGGATTAAGCTTCTTCAGAAAGCTTTGGATGATGCTTATGCAAAAGGATTAGTCGGAGAGAAGATGCCCGATACTTTAGGCGGAAATTTTTTCTGTGACATTTACCTTCATAAAGGTGCCGGAGCTTATATATGCGGAGAAGAATCTTCACTAATGAACTCAATTGAAGGTAAAAGAGCATATCCAAGAGTTAAGCCGCCATTCCCGGCACAAAATGGTTTATGGGGAAATCCAACAACGATTAATAACGTTGAAACAATAACTAACATTCCGGCAATTATAAACAATGGCTGGGAATGGTTCTCTAAGATTGGAGAACCAAAGCACCCCGGTACATTATTGTTTGGTGTAAGCGGACACGTAAACAAACCCGGTGTATATGAATTATCAACAGGGGTTCTTCTTACAGATCTGATTTATAAATATTCTGGGGGTGTTCCGGGTGATAAAAAAATTAAATGTGTTATTCCGGGTGGTTCATCTATGCCGCCTTTAAGAGGTGATCAGCTTGAAGGAGTTAAAATGGATGCGGAATCACTTAAAGCTGCCGGCTCTGCTATTGGTACAGGTGGAGTGATGGTTATGGATGAAGATACTGATTTAGTTAAGGTCCTCGCCCGTATTACAAAGTTCTATTATCATGAAAGTTGTGGGCAGTGCACTCCTTGCAGAGAAGGTACCGGTTGGATGTTGAAAACTCTGAACAGAATTATAAGAGGACAGGGTACATCAAACGACCTGGATTTATTAATAAACGTTGCAAACAACATTGAAGGAAATACGATTTGTGCATTAGGTGATGCCGCTGCCTGGCCGGTTAAGTTTATGATTCAGAGGTTCAGAGATGAATTTGAAAAAGCAGTGCAAAGAGAAATCGTTATTCCCGTTGCAAATAAAGTTCATTCACTGCGAAATTCAAAGGTTCCTCTGGCTAACATTGAAATATCAAATACGGAAAACTGAATTCACTATAAATAGAGTAATGGACAGAATAAAATAATTTTGTGAATTCCTTCTTTCTTTTCATACATTTGACCTCTCACTTTTGTCTTTTACTAATATGACTGAATTAAAGAAAATAAAAATTTATACCGATGGTGGCAGCCTTGAAAATCCGGGTCCGGGTGGTTATGGTATAATTCTAAAACATAAAGACAGGATTAAAGAAATTTCCGGCGGATATAAATTAACTACAAACAACAGGATGGAGCTAACTGCAGCAATTGTTGCTCTCCAGGCATTAAAAGAAAAATGCGATATAACTCTTTATACGGATTCCAAATATGTTGTGGATGGAATTACATTAGGCTGGGCAGAAAGATGGAAAAGGAATGGCTGGAAGCGCAATAAAAAAGATAAAGCTGAAAATCCGGACCTTTGGAATAAACTACTGGATTTAGTGGCAATTCATAAAATAAAATTTGAATGGGTAAAAGGTCATGCCGGGCATCCCGAAAATGAGCGGTGTGATGAACTTGTAAAACTTGCCGCCAATGGTCATCATTTGTTGGTAGATGAAGGATACCAGAATTTTGGAAATGAAAACAGGTTGATTTGATAATCTGTTGACTCTCCTTTTATAAGAGAATTGTTTTTCTGCTACGCAAATTTTTTTCTCCACGAAATTTATTCGTATCTTTATTCCAGTTAAGAGACCAAAAAAAAATTATTAAGCTGAATTTGGCTGGTATGTTATTTGGGGTTTAGGGAAAAATCTTAATATATGCGGGAGTGATATGAAAAATTCTACAATTCTAAAAATCAATGTTTTATTCTTTTTAATAATTGCATTTTATGGGAATGTTTTTGCTATTAACGAATTAGATGTAAAAGTTCCCGATGTTTACATATCTAAACCCGGTTATATTGATAAAGCAGTATTAGTTGTCGAACCGCATGGAAGCTATTCTGAACAATCATTATATCTTGAATATTCTGATCGCGGACAGTTCAATGGATATAATCAGGTTGAGGTAATCCACAGGTTTGAATTACCGGAAGGTGCAGTTATTAATGATATGTGGCTGTGGATAGGCGATAGTGTTATGCAGGCAATAATGCTTGATACCTGGACAGCCCGATCAATTTATGATAGTATTGTAAGTATGAAAAGAGATCCGGCATTTCTGTCCAAAGTAGGAGACCAGTATGAATTACATATTTTCCCATTAACTCCGGGTGGAATAAGAAAAATTAAAATGAATTATATTGTTCCATCAAAGTGGATAGGAAATCTTGCTATTGCTGAATTCCCATTTGATATGCTGGCTTCAAATAATAGCACACAAAAACCATTGGAAGTGCTTTATCGTTACAGAGAAGATGTATGGGGTAATCCTTCTTTTCTGGAAGATATACCAAACGTGTTTGAGCCGCTGAAAGATACACTTGGATTCCATTATCTATCGACAAGAATTAATGATATTTCGGGTTATTCAAGTTTGAACCTGGTATACCAGACAAAATTTAATGAAGGATTTTATTTTGATAGTTACTCGAGGACAGATAAACCAACTTATTTTGAATTTGGAATTGAGACAGGGAAATTCTTTAATTTAAGTGCAGACAGCAGTAATAAAAATGTTATGCTTGGCATTGATTTAAGCGGAAATAATAATATGAATATGGATGTTGTTATTCCGAATATTAAAAAGGTTCTACATTCAGCATTAAAGCCAAATGACAAGCTGAAAGTTTTAGTTTCAGGTGCCGGAAAAATAAAATCTCTTACCCCGGATTTTATAGACGCCAATGTTTCTAACGTAGATAATCTTCTGAATGATTTTTCTAACAGTACTTTTGCTGATTCAATTAAAAGCATAAAGTTACCTTACCTTGTTTATTGCGATGTAAGGGCGATACAGTGCTGGCATTTTTCAAAGATAACTTCCTTTTTAACTTATGACAGATTTGATTACCTGACTAATGCTGTACAGAATTTTCATAATGCAGATATAATTGCTGCATATAGCCATGGATATGAAGATCCATTCAGTACAAGTACATTTCAAACTATGATTCAACCTGCACTGGATTCCTTTTTTGTTAAGGGAGGAAGATTCCTAAGCTATTATGATTACAACAGAGAATTTGCAGAGGTAATAGGCAAGCATTATATAAATGGTTTATCAACAAAAAAAGCAGTACACGAATCAATTACACTTTACAGGAATACTGAAGGAAATATCGGGAATGATTTCCCGGAAAAAGTTGATCATGCAGGTACATACTTCTTTAACTATAATGATCCGGATGTTAAGGTTGAACTAAGGGATAAAGATGGGAATGCTGCGGTTATCTCAAAGAGGATCGGGAAAGGATTAATTATAATAAGCGGAATGTGGTCGTTGAATGATGATGATGGATTAAAAGCAATTCTTAGTGTCGGTTTAATGGGATTGAATTCATTTACCAAAAGCAGCCAGCAGCTTCAAAACCTGTTAACTGAAATCAGTACATCAAATAATATAAAGGATAGCGTTGATAAGTGTTTAATAATAAGCAATGCCGATTCCTTAATAACAGAAACCGATGCAACAAGCTGGGTTAATAATTATTTAAGCAGCTTTACGAAAAAGCCGGTTTTTAATTCTATTAATTTATTAGATGGAAATGAAGGATTACCTTCATACTTAACCGTAGACCTGGAAAAGTATTACGGCTCGGGTTACCTGTTAAGCAGATTATCGGAAAGTACGAATGGTTTACATTATGAATCCTATAAAAATGACTGGGATTATATGGCATCGTCTCTGTCTGCTTATTCATTACCAAATAAAGACAGCCTGAATATATCTATTGATATTAATGAGGGTACTGGTACAATGCAGGAAATACGTGAAGTAAGCCCGGTTAAAAATGATGTGAACAAACCAATATTTCATATCGGATCATCAACAAATGCTCTTAAATATAAATTTAATATTTCTGCAAAGTTTAATGATTCCAACGAGTGGAGGCACAAAACAGTTGAGATAATTCCAAACGGGGATACAACAAAAATGGGAAATATTATTCCGACCATGCTTGGGAATGAAAAACTTAATGATTTATTCAGGTATAACAGTACAGATACAGCGGCAATAATAAGCCTGGCATTAAGGCATAATATACTATGTGATTACACAGCACTGATTGCATTAGAACCGAATGATACTCTCCATTTTATGAAAGATCCTTTTGATGAAGGCGGAATGACGGAAGTTGAAAATGAGATTAAGTATTCTGATTCGTTATTTATTGACATCTATCCGAATCCTTTTAATATGCAAACAACATTTTTAGTTAATGTTTCAAATCCTTCATTTGTCAGTTTGATTATATATAATATTCTTGGTCAACAAGTAGCTGTACTCTCTAATTCTGATTTGATAAATGAGAGCAGGAGTTTCAGATGGAATGGAAAAGGTAATTTCAATCAGTACATAAGTACAGGAATTTATATTGCTCAGGTAGTAATCAAGGAAGTTTCAACTAACAAGACAAATATTATATCGAAGAAACTTTTACTTGTAAAATAGAAAATCATAAATGTATTTGCGTCAGGAAAATTTTCCTGA
>QZKB01000095.1 GCA_003599415.1 Ignavibacteriales bacterium
ATATTTATATTAAAATTATATTGCTATTATACCTGAATGTTAAACAATTAAAAAAATATGAACCTTAAAATTATAATTGTCTTTGCAGTATTAGTTTTAGAAACAATCAATGCTCAGCAAATAGAATGGTTAGTCTATGACACTACTAATTCAAGCTTACCTGATAACCAGATTCATGCAATTGCAGTAGATGAAAACAATATTAAATGGATAGGTACAGCAAAAGGATTGGTGCGTATAGACGGCTCAAATTGGGAAGTCTTTAACACTGAAAATTCTGAAATCCCGTCGTCTGCTGTTCATTCACTTTATGCCGATAGCAAAGGAGTTTTTGTCGGAACCGATAGCGGACTTGCAAAATATTATGAAGGGAAGTGGATGTTGTTCGATAAAGAAAAAACAATTTTTGAAAGCCAGCTTATAGTTGATATTATCAAGGATAAAGAGAATAACTACTGGGTGGCTGGGGAATTAAATTTAATAAAAATAGATGGCGGTACCTGGGAAGTTTTAACTAATGAATCGGCAATTGGTAATTATCAGTCCCTTGTGGTTGATAACAATAATCATATTTGGGCTGGCGACTTTAACCATGCAAGCTTCAATGGAATTTTGTGGGAGTATAATGGCGTAAAATGGAATTATAGCAAGTTGAACGATTATCCCGATCTGATCTCAAGTTTTCCTTATGCACTTGCTGTTGATAGTAATAATGTTGTGTGGATGGGAACAGGCGGAACACCGGGAGGAAGACTTGTAAAGATTGAAAATAATAATTGGCAAACTTATACCAGCCTGAATTCGGATTTTCCCGGCGGTGGGATCAATTCAATATTAATTGAAGATTCAGTGAAATGGATTGGTAGCAGTAAGGGACTTGTATCTTTTAACGGAAAGGAATGGAAAGTTTTTAACAGGGGGAATTCTGAACTGCCTGATGACTGGGTTTATACTTTAGCAATTGATAAGTACGGTAATAAATGGATAGGAACAATTAGCGGAGGACTTACCGTATATAAGGAGAATGGAATTGTTACTTCCAACCAGGGACCTGATTATTCTAAGCCATCTGAATTTCAATTATTCCAGAACTTTCCAAATCCCTTTAATCCAAGAACAACAATACAGTTTGGTATTCCAACTGAAGGTAAAGTAACAATAAAAATATTTGATATAATGGGAAGAGAAGTTGCAACGCTTGTAAATGAACATAAAGCGCCGGGTGAATATAAAGTTGAATTTTCCGCCGAAGGCGGATCCGCCTCTGGAGGAAATTCAAGCAAACTTGCAAGCGGAATTTATTTTTACAGGCTGCAAGCCGGTGATTTTATTTCAAGCAGGAAACTTATTCTGTTAAAATAATTAATCGTTAAAAGAAATTTTTCCTTCAAAGTTTGAACCGGGAATTATGTTTTATCAAATCGGGTGCATTTAACCTTTGGGAATTCTGCAAATCCCTGAACGTGATTTTATCCTTTCTTTTTTATTACTGAAAATTATTTACTTACCAGTCGATTATATACTGTTAGTATTCATGTTGATCGCACAACGGGTATAAATATTCTTCTTTTTCAACAATACTAAAAAATTAGAAACAGGTATTTATAAACAACCAGAAAGTCTTAAAAAAATATGAAAGCAAAAAAGTATTTAATCGTTCCTTTAATATTTCTATTAACTGTAATTTTTATTTCCTGCACAAAAGATTCGGTTTCTCCTGAAGATATAACGGAGCAGAAAGCCACAGATTATTCAATTGCTGGTCACTGGTTAAACATTCCGGCCTCAACAGATAAAAATGTAGATGTGTTTTATCTTTATCCAACAGCGTGGGCCAGAACAGACACATCAAAACCTTACATTTGCGAAGTAGATAATCCGATGATGCTTAAGTATTCTAACTTAGCATTTGCACGACAAGCCACTGCCTTTGAAACCATAGGAAATGTTTATGCTCCTTACTTCAGGCAGGTAGATGCTGCGTATTGTTTCTCTTTAAGTGTAGCAGAACAGGAAAAGCTTGTTGCCGGTATTCCAACATTAGATGCTACAGCAGCATTTGATTACTATATTAAAAACTACAATAACGGCCGCCCGTTTATTTTAGCCGGGCATTCGCAGGGTTCAAATGTTTTATTGTATTTACTATCCGGCTATATGAAAGAGCATCCTGATGTTTACTCAAGAATGATTGCTGCATATGTAATTGGATATTCGGTTACACAGAAATTCCTAGCAAACAATACTCATCTTAAATTTGCGGAAGGAGCGGATGATACAGGAGTAATAATTTCTTTTAATACTCAATCACCTGATGTTCAAGCTGGAGCAAATGTTCTTGTATTAGATGGCGCTCTGGTAATAAATCCTATTACCTGGACAAGAGATGAAACCCTGGTAACGGCAGATAAAAACTTAGGTTCTTTAATCTTAAACCCGGATGGAAGTATAGCCCAGGGCATTCCGGAGCCGGTTATGAATTATGCCGATGCGCAGGTAGATAAAGTAAAAGGCGCAGTAATTTGCAGCACTGCAGATGTTGATAAACTTGCACCGGGAAATGCAGTTCTTGTTAAAGGTGTTTTTCACTCGTTTGATTATCCTTTCTACTATTATAATATCAGGGAAAATGCAGAGAACCGTACTAAGAAATTTCTTGGTAAATAGGGTGTAGATAAAAGTAGTTTAAGATTAAAACGTGGATTAAGAATATTTCTTCAATAAAAAGGCGAAGCAAACGCCTCGCCTTACAAATATTATTTCAATAACATCATTTTTACACTTGAATGAAAATCGCCGGCGCGCAAATCGCAGAAATAAATTCCGCTGGATAAACTATATTTTGTCGTATCAAAATTTACCTCATAATCTCCAGCAAGTTGTTCTGAGTCAACAAGAGTAGCAACGATATTACCCAGGATATCATAAATCTTCAACCTCACCCTTGCTCCCTCTCCTTTGTAAGGAGAGGGTTGGGGTGAGGTAGGAATAGAATATTTTATTTTTGTTGTTGGATTGAAGGGATTGGGATAATTCTGATAAAGACGAAAATTATCCGGAACTGAAGCGTTGTCGTTTTCTACTGAAGTTGCAATGCCGAAATAATTAATTATGTCTTTTGTAAGTTCATTGATTGTTGTTTGAGGATAAATAGTTTCAAACGGAAATCCAAGTGTTATTACTTTTCCTTCCGCGGTTCCGCCGGGAAAAATTCCGCTGTAACAGATCCCCGCAAATCCTGATGAAGTATCCAAACCAACATAACCAAGCAAACCCTCGCTGCCATTAACGGGATCGATTACATCCGGCCATTTAACATTTATAGTTCCATGTGATCCGTTATCAAAAAAAAATGAATTTGGATAATATATTACCGGATCATTTACGCTTTGTACTTTATAGAATACTCCGGACTGACTATTCGGCGCATCCGCAATGTACTTGGCTTTAAGATATTCATTAATAAATTTTTTATCTGTTGAATTTCCTTTGTAATCAAGATCCCATGCAATCTCACTTCCGCTTACAAATAAATTTCCGCCGTTTAATAGAAATGTTCTTACTTTACTCTGTTCAGACAGGCTGAAAGTCTCATCGGCAGTACTCTCATCACCTAAAATGTAATCGACTGCCGAATAGTCTGTTAAATTAAAAAGTCCGTTAATCACAGCATCGTTTGTGGCGGAACAGAATGATGTTATTCCGTTTTTATGGAATGCCGTTGCATGCATTCTTATGAAATCATTAGTATTACCGGTTGAAGCTCTGTCAAATCCATTAATAATAAGTAAAGAAGAGTTAATATTATCAGTCGGTACTCCCGCTAATATTTCGGATGGGGGAGAATCACCGGCCGAATTCTGCGCGGTTAATTTCACATAAAATAAAGTATCCGTTTGCAGACCTGTTATTACAAGGTTGTTCGGTTCAAGGTAATAAGTTTTTACAAATGATTTGCCGTCTTTGCTGATCTTTGCAATATATTTTTTAACTGAAGTATCCGGCTTAACAATAATTCTTAATGATTTATTTCCTTCAGTTTTAATCCCGAATGATCTTGGCTGCTCAGGTGTATATAACTCTTTGAAGTAGCTCGGTTGGTACATAGGTCCTGTCTCATTGCTCAGGATTCTGTATTTAACGGAATCTCTAAGAATATCAGGAATTGTAGTGATAACCGAATCAAGAATTATTTCCCTGTTAAGAAAACGAATGCCATGGCTGTAATCAACATAACCGCTTATGTGTCCGTTATAAACCGGTTGAATCGGGTTTCCGTCAAGTTTATGCCAACCGTAAATTACCACTTTACCAGCAGTAATTTTATTGCTGATTACGACATCTTTTTTAGTGCCGCCCATGAACACACCAACTTCTTTGCCTGCATCTTTACGCTGCTGCTCAATTGCTGTATTATGTTCAACAAACTTTGCGACAAGTTCATTCTGATTTCCGACCGGAGTATAAGTAACAGGAGCTACTTTAAGATCAGTATTTGTATAAATGTTATCAACAAGTTTTGGTGTTGGCATTGTGGCGCTAAACAGATTTGCAAGAGTTTGTGCAGTAACCGGTCCCATCGGTATTCTGCAATAATCTGAATCAGAACCAATTGCTAGATAATCCGGCATTACTTCATAATAACATTTGTATGTTGTTCCATTGATATCCTGGAAGTTTGCTCTTATAGTTCTAAGTGAACGGTAGAAATTGGGAATATTACCTTTGGTTATTTCTGAAAGTATTTCTGCTTCCCGTTGTTCGAAGGTCATGTTATTAACGTATTGCATAAACTCCGAACCCGTTTTTGAATTGACTGGTCTAACCGGAATTGTAAGCGAAGTTTTTTGTAAAAGATAACCTTGTATATATTGCGAATAAGCTCTTGACCCAAAATATTCATACCCGATATTTTCTTTTTCCGTTCCTGAAACCATACCATGAATAAAACCATTTAGTTCAACCTGAACAGTATGGTAAATTACACGCGTGGGATTTTTCTTCATGAAAAATTTAACCCTGCCTTCAAGGGCAGTCCATTTAATAAATTCATCATTATCTTCGGTGGTGAACTGGAAATATTGTTTAAGATAATTCTGCATCATCCAGCTTCTGTACCAGGTTCCACCTGTTGGACTTACAAACGGAGCGCCGTTTAAAAGTGCAACACTGTCATTGTATGCAATTACACAAAGGTGATTTTCCGTTGAAGCATTTAACCAATCAAGGAGTTTTGCGCCGTAAGAATTATCGTAGTTGTAATCACTGTCAAGAAAAGTAATTCGTTTAACATAAGCGGGAATATTTGTAACGCTGTTCATATATCCGAATGTCATGCTGCCGCCGCCACTGTGTCCTGTTAGAACAACAAACGGATCATATGCTGCAAAAATATTTTTAATTGAATCAACCATTGCCTTTATCAACTGCGCATTATCTGAGTGAGATGAGCGCCAGCCCGGCCAGCTTTGCGAGGACGTTTCAAGGTAAACTGTAACAAGGTTATAATCCAGGTTGCTTTCTCTTAAAAATCTTGTTTGTGCGCCTATATGCTGAATATTGTAATGCCAGTCGTCAGAAGCGGTTGTTCTCTTACCAAAAGTATGCTCGATGGAGTTTCCGTTTGGAGTTGCAAAAAGAGCGATGCCCACAGGTTTTGTAATATCAAACTTTTCCGGTGCGGGAATATTAATCTGAACTCTTACATCAGAGTAGAAATTAAATGTTTTAACCTGTTCATCGTACGGCGGCAGTATTGAAAAGCCGTCAAAATATACTCCGGCAGCATTGGGTGAAGTTAATTGTTGTGAAAGAATTGAATTTGAAAAAAGTAAAACAACAGAAAAGACTATTTTAAAAATAGATTGATGCGAGCGTTTCATATACTTCCCTTACGTTTATCAAGGAAAACCTTTTGTATTGCGGGGTCATTCCCGGTGTTTAAAAACAGCTGTTCAAAGATAATAATTTATTGTCTTTACTAAAACCTTGGGGTAAAAGAAACCGCAGCCGGAAAGACTGCGGTTAAAAGTTTATTTTGAACTTACATCAACCCGTAACTTAGGAGTTGCTTCGTTAAGAATTACAATTGTATAATTGTTGTCGTTGGAAGTGCTGAAGTTGATAGAAGGGGAAACAGACTCGCTTTGTATAACAGCTGTTGCTGTTTTACCTCCCTCCGCTACATCCTGGTATGCAGAATATTTACCGCCTTCTACATCGTTTATATTTATTGTATTTGAATTTGACTGTTGAATCTGGACGTTTGCCTTGGTTTGACGCTCGTTCTTTATACGAATACTTGGTGGCTCATCTTTACAGCCTGTTAAAATGACAAAATAAGAAAGGACTGTAAAAAGCAACATTAACTTTTTCATTAGACCTCCGCTTTTGTTTGACTACAAACTAACTGAAAAAATAAAAATCATCAAGAGATTTGTCGGGCTAATTGATTTCAATCAAAAAAATTATTTTGTTGTTAACTGAAGAGTTAAAACCCTGAATATAAATTTCGAGGTGAAAACTGTTTCACTATCATTTCGGATTTTTGTTTTAAGGTTTTCTATCCCGATTGAATATTCATCATCAGATAATGAAGCAAGCTGCGAAGTGTTATGTTTAAGAAGGAACGGGTCATTAAAAATATTTTCGCCTTTATAACTCCTGTAAATTTTCTCTACCTGTTTAAAATCAATCTGAATAAAGCCTAAATTTTTTGACATTGTTTTTAAAGAGTTCCAGGAAGGATAACGCGATAAATCATTTTTGAAGATGTTTTCAAAATATTCGTAAACATACCATTCATTATCTTCATCATGAGGATCAAAACCAATTATGGCAAGTATCCCGTTCTTTTTTAAAATTCTATTCGCTTCATTTATAAAGAGAAGAGTACTGCTGAAATGATGAATTGCATTTACACAGTAAACAAAATCGAAAGAGGAATCTTTAACCGGAATGGAAATGGCATCTCCATTAACATAAGGAACTGAAATTTTATTTTGTCTTGCTTGTGTAATCATGTTGCGGGATCTGTCCAATCCAATAGTTAAAGTATTTGGCAAGTTCAAATCGGCAAGCCATCTGCCTGTTCCACAACCAACTTCAAGTACATTATTTGGTTTGTCCCTGGCAATCAACTCATTAAGCGCTTTCGCAATGCCGTCAAGTTTGTCAACGTTGTAACGCTGGTTGTAAGTAGAAGCAATCGTATTGTAGTCTGTTCTATTATCTTTCATTTCGAATTGAACAATCTAGAAAATCCGTCGTAAGGAATAAGCGGAAGCAGATCAAACCTGATTAATTTATTCTCTACAAGCGGTAAAGTGTTTAAGTGATTATTTGCTTCTTCTCCGTTATTACATTCAAGAATCAACACCGCAATGTGTTCATCTTTATGAAAATAACACTCACGTATAATTCCTGATTGCTGAAGCAGCCAGACTTTCTTAGCTTCTGCTTTAAGAATCTCTGGTGTAAATTTATCCGGGGTAACCCCGGGTAATTCTTTTTCGATTGCGAGGATTTTCAACTTCAAAGTTTCCTTTGTTTGGAAGTCTGATTTTTAGTTAATTATATACGTCTTTACGATGTAGAATAGAAATTATTGTTATAATTGTTTCTTCTTTATCGAAAATAATTCTATAGTCTCCCACTCTTAATCTGTACAATCCTTTAAATTCACCTTTAAGAGGCTTAATATTGCGAGAATTAAAATCATATTCAGAAAGCTCATCAATTTTTTCTTTTATTTTATCGTGATATGGATTATTAATTTCTTTATAGGTTTTTAATGCGGATGGTGTGATTTTAATAGTCGCTTTCATTTAACGTCTTCCCAATCAAGCAGTTTCCTTTCTTTTTTCTCTTTCAATCCTTTTTTGACAGTTTTGTAGTCGTTTTCATCGGATAAAATTTCTAGTGTTGGATCAAGTCTTTCCCTGTTTTTAAGATATTTAACGAAATTAAAAACCTCTTTCAATTTTTGACGGTTTAATAATTCTACTTCTTTTTTTAACTCTTCAATAATATATGTCCTTTCCATTAACAATCCTCTTCTTTTAAAGTACAATATGCAAAATTAGAATTATAATTTCTATTCAATTATAATGCAGATGTAAATGACAGCTTTCTTTCAGTTTAAGAAAATCTACAGGGTAAACTTTTTTATGCGGACAATTGATTGTTGCGGGTTCACCTGAATCAACGCAAAGTTCTACTTCCTGAACTAATGTTGGCTTTGGAAATTGAGACCCGTAAAATCCTGGAACTCTCCTTGATATTTCCGACATCATTCTTCCCCAGATTGGTGCGGCGGCAGAACCACCATATTGAAATCCACCACCGAGTTTTTTCTTTGCATTATCAAAACCTGTCCACACCGCAGTTGATAATAAAGGATTATAACCAACAAACCAGGCATCAGTATAATCCTGTGTTGTTCCCGTTTTACCCGCGGCAGTTCCTTTATAATATCTTCTTACTGAAGTTGCAGTACCGCTATCCACAACAGTTTCCATGGCTTTGGTAAGTAAATAGCAGGTTGCAGAATCAAGTACAACGGTTGTATCGATAGTGTTGTGGCTGTACAAAATTCTTCCTTTTCTATCTTCAATTTTTACTATTGAGAAAGGTTTTGCATACTTACCCTGAGATGCAAATACGGCAAAAGAAGCTGCCATTTCCAAAGGAGAAACCTCACCGGTTCCTAATGATATTGACGGGTAAGGAGGAATTATAGATTCTATTTTTAATTTGCTGGCAAAAGCCACAACTGAATCGGGACAGGTTAATTCAACTATTGCATGCGCTGCTGCCGCATTAACGGAGTATTGGATTGCACTTATCATGGGAATAGTATCGTTGGTAAATATCTCATTGGAATTCTGCGGGCTCCAAACCTGGTTTGTAAAACTATCAACCACGGAAATTGGCGTATCATAGGTCGGTGTTGCAAGGGTGTAACCTTGTTCAAGCAGACTTCCGTAAAGAAATGGTTTGAAAGATGAACCGGGCTGACGAAGTATTTGTACGGCACGGTTTAATCCGCGCGCCTCAGATTCCGGGTTACCGCCAACCATAGCTTTAATTTTTCCTGTTCCAACTTCAACTGAAACCAATCCAACCTGTGCATTTTTCATTGATGAAGGAAAATGATCCCACTGAGTTTTAACAGCATCTTCAGCAGCCTTTTGGTAATCAAGATTTAATGTGGTTGTAATTTTTAGCTGATCCTGGTTTAAGTATATTCCCTGCGGATTCAGGATCGCAACCGCCTCCTTTCTAACCTGTTCAAGAAAGTGCCTGCCGTAGTTATCCATTAACTTAATTCCAAGTTTTTGCTTTTTTATCTTTTGAAATTCCTTGTTGGAGAGTTTACCAACTTCAACTAAATTATAAAGAACTTCATTCCTTCTTGCTAAAGTTCTATCTGGGTTTTTAGCCGGATCGAACAAGCCGGGTGATTGTAATAGTCCTATTAAAGTTGCGGATTCAGCGATTGTAAGTTTATCCGGAGTTTTCCGGAAATACTTTTGGGATGCTGCCCATATACCCCATGAGCTATGCCCGAAGTAAACAGTATTTAAGTACAACCTGAGAATTTCATCTTTGGAAAATTTTGCTTCTAATCCTTTTGCAAGATCAATTTCTTCTATCTTTCGGGATATGGTTCTTTCATGTGAAAGAAAAAGATTTCTTGCAAGCTGCATTGTTAATGTACTTCCACCCTGGGTTGAACCAGTTAGTGTTTTTAAAATTGCTCTTCCCAATCCTTTGTAGGAAACTCCGTCGTGGTTATAAAAATCTCTGTCTTCAGTAGCAATTAAACTGTAAATAATCCATTTGGAAATGCTGCCGGTGTTAGGAATTTCCACCCTGTGTTTATCTCCATAATAGCCGATTACTCTTCCATTCTCATCTACCGCATAAGAAGCATAATTAAGTTTGATTGGAGGCAGGTTTTGTGCGAGATTTATGTTCTCAATTGTTAACAGTAAAATTAAAATTAATGAGAACCTGAAAATATTTTTATGTGTCATCTTTTAATAAATCAAAAAAAATTACGTAGTGCTTTTTTGACGGATAAATTTAAGTAAATGTTTTATGTCCTGTATTGTCTAATACCTGTAGTGCCTTATCTGTTCACCTTTAATTCCAATTTCCGTCATAGCTTCAATTCCAATTTGTAAATGTAAATCTACAAATTGCTCAGTAACTTTTTTATCGGATTCTTCGGTCTTTATTCCTTCCGGAATCATCGGCATATCGGAGACAAGCAACAAAGCGCCGCGTGAAATTTCATTTACATGACCAACAATAAAAAGAGTCGCGGTTTCCATATCAATACCGATAACAGAGAGTTTTTGTAAATAGGTTTTGAAATCCTCATCCCACTCCCATACACGCCGGTTTGTAGTATAAATAACTCCCGTGCGGTATTCCATGTTATAATCCACAATTTTTTCCGATACGAATTTATGAAGTTTAAACGAAGGCAGGGCAGGTACTTCGTGCGGCATATAATCATCGCTTGTACCTTCACCTCGTATTGCTGCAATCGGTAAAATAAAGTGCCCGATTTCTGTTGATGGTTTTATTCCGCCGCATTTACCCAGGAACAAAACTCCTTTGGGTTGCCTTGCGACCAGCAAATCCATAATTGTAGCAGCATTGGATGAACCGATTCCGAAATTAATAATTGATAAGCCGGCAGAATTTGTTGCAGTTTGCATTGGTCTGCCAACACCTTTAACCTCACAATTAAACTGCTCTGCAAACTTAGTAACGTAATTATGAAAGTTGGTTAAAAGCAGGTAATCGCCTAACTCATCTATAGCCGTACCGGTATAGCGGGGCAGCCAGTTCTGGGCAAGTTCTAATTTTGTTTTCAAATTTTACCTGTATATAAAAAGTAAATTCAATTTAGTGTAATTAAAAATAAAGATAATTTCACTTTGATATTAAGTCGAGGGAAAAATATTGTAATGAGATTTCACCGTAAGCATCATTTAAAAGACACATTTTTTATCTCTCGTACTTCACCCGGTTTCATTTTCTGGAGCAAGATATTCCCGATCCTTATTCTTATAAGCCTTAGTGTCGGATACCCTTCTGATGCAGTCATCTTTCTTACCTGCCTGTTTCTTCCTTCAATTAAAGAAATACTTAACCAGGAAGTTGGAATATTTTTTCTCTCTCTTATAGGAGGAATTCTTTCAGGAAGTTCTTTTGGTTCTTCAACAAGTTTTACTTTTGCGGGAAGCGTTAATTTGTTTTCGATTATAACACCTTTACAAAGTTTGTCTATAGCTTCTTGTGTCGGAACTCCTTCTACCTGGGCTAAATATTCTCTCTCATGCCTGAACTTTGGATTTAAAAGCATATGATTCAATTTCTTGTCGTTTGTAAGCAATACCAATCCCTCGCTGTCCATATCAAGTCGACCAACAGGATAGACATCTTTTGGAAATGGGAAGAGATCCGCAAGAGTACTTCTTCCATTGCCGTCTGTAAATTGAGTAAGCATTCCGTAAGGTTTATAAGCAATGTAGTATTTAAAAGTATTCTTCAAAATCTATTCTTCACTTTGTATAATTTTGTTTGTAATACTATCCGGCGCGTCACGGTGGTAAATATATGTCGGTTCATCAGTCTTTATTATTTTATATTTTTTTTCTGCACGCTCAAATAAATCGGAGTCTTCACTATATGGCAGATTTTTGAAACCGCCAAGTTCAACAAACATTTTTCTTTTTCCGAAAAATGTTCCTCCGATTACACATTCATTTAAATGGATAAGCTTGGTCGGATCATGTTTATCTGCAACAAAAGGATTTCCAATAATTCTTACCCCGCCGTGAATCAAATCTAATTCCGGATTTCTGTTCATAAGTTTTATTCTGATTTCAAGATGATTTGGTTCATACTCATCGTCGCTATCTAAAAATGTAATAAAATTTCCAACCGATGCAGCAATCCCTGTGTTTCTTGAAAGTGCAAGTTTTTTATTCCTATGTTTCATGTATCGCACGTTTTCAAATTTGCTTAAGTAATTATCCATTACTTTAAAAGAATTATCACAGCTTCCGTCATCAACAAAAATTAATTCCCAGGATTTGTAAGTCTGAGCCAAAAGCGATTCAACACTTCTTTGCAAATAACCTGCCCGGTTAAATGAAGCCATAATAACCGAGATTTCAGGTTTAAATTTATCATAAACCAAAGGCATAGGATTTTTTCTGTTTTTTTTAGTTGAACAAATTCAGTTAAAAACTACCATAATTTAATTAATTTCGCCGTTTTTTATATCCGCTATTATAGTTATTTTTACATCGATTTTCTTAATAGGCGAGGGTGATTAAATGTCGCTAAGAGAACAGAATAAATATTTTGAAGCTTTACGGCGTTTTGAAACTAAATTAGAGAAGAAAGATAGCGAAGATTACAAAATGCTTCTTTCGCGCCATAAAGATGATGAAGACCTCGATATTTTATCTATGAACAGGTTGAGAGAACTATATACAAAATATTATCTCGACCGTCAGAAAAAAAATTATGACGCTTACTTTAAGAAAAGCCCCGGTGAATAAACTCTGGTACCGGAACAATCTATAATTAAATTGCGTATAAAATACTACCATTTTTGAGGATTTAATGAACAATAAGTTAGTTCACAGAATTTTTGCTGTGTTTGTTTTTATCATTTCTTTTATTCAATATTTTCTAACGGTTCAGCCTTCGGTTTCCTTTTGGGATTGCGGTGAATTTATAGCTGCTGGTTACTCACTGCAAGTTCCGCATCCTCCGGGAGCGCCGTTATTCTTATTACTCGGCAGGTTATTCTCAATGCTCCCGATTGGTGAAAACATTGCATTCAGAGTAAATATGATATCAGTACTTTCAAGCGCATTATCTGTGGTCTTTGTTTATCTTGTTGCCGTTAAGTTGATTGAAAATTTCAGAGATAAAAAATCAGAAAGTCTTTTAGATAGAATAGTAAATTATGTTGCAGCGGCTGTTGGCGCTTTATCGCTTTCATTCAGTGATACTTTCTGGTTTAACGGTGTTGAAGCAGAAGTGTATGCTGCAAGTACATTTTTATTTGCTCTTATTACATGGCTTATGATGTTATGGAATGAAAAAGCAGATGAACCGGATAATGAAAAATATCTTATAATGATTGCTTACCTCGTCGGTTTATCAACCGGCGTTCACCTTATGGCTGTACTTGCCATGGTTCCTGTTGTAATGGTTGTGGTTTTCAGAAAGTATGTTGATGATGAAGAAGCTTTGAAAAAAACAGGATATATTTTTCTTGGTCACGCAGTAGTGCTGTTGTTAATTGCGCTTGCTTTATGGGGCGGACAAAAAATAGCACAGCCGCCTGCACCGGAAGAGTACCAGGCATTCGATTCAAGATTTAAATGGATTATGGTTGGAATAAGCGTTGTTGTAATGGCTGCATTCTGGAAAAAATTATTTAACAGGAATTCATTTTATATCCCCTTAATTGTTGGAGGTATTGCCCTTGCATTTACCTATCCCGGTGTTGTTAAAATGCTGCCGGGTTTAATTAAAAATGTTGGCGGGGATAATATTACCGTAGATATACTTGTAATTGTTGTACTGTTTGCAATACTTGGTGGAGGAATTTATTGGTCGGTTAAGAATAATAAACCAACACTTAATCTTGTTTTTACTTCGATGTTGTTTGTCATACTTGGTTTTACAACTTATGCTATGGTAATTATAAGAGCTAACCAGCAACCACCAATGAATGAGAATGAGCCAAATGATTTTACCGAACTGGTCTCTTACCTTAACCGTGAACAGTACGGTGATTTCCCGACCTTCAAAAGAAGATTTACTGCCGAAGCTCATCAAACAGGAGTTTACACTAACTATTCATCAGATCTTGAATTCTTCTGGAAATACCAGATGGATCATATGTTCAACCGTTACTTAGCATGGAATTACATCGGAAGAGTTGGATGGAATCAGGATGACGGTGTTAACTGGAAACAATTATACGGCATTCCATTCTTTATAGGTTTGTTCGGAATATATTTCCATTTCAGAAAAGACTGGAAGATGGCATCCGTATTCATGGTGATGTTTATCTTTATGGGCTACCTGACTGCATTCTACCAGAATCAACAGGAGCCGCAGCCGCGTGAAAGAGATTATTTTTACGTGGGTGCATTCTTCGTCTATTCTGTATGGATAGCGCTTGGTGTAAGAGGTTTGGCAGATCTTGTTAAGGAAAGTATTAAAAATAAAAGCGCTGCGCAATTTGCAGTATATGGAATTTTATTATTCAGCGTAGTCTTCGTTCCGATTAATATGGCGCGGACAAACTGGGCAAGCCACGATAGATCAGATAATTATGTTCCGTGGGATTACTCATATAACTTATTACAAAGCTGTGCACCCAATGCAATACTTTTTACTAACGGTGATAACGATACATTCCCGTTATGGTACCTGCAGGATGTTGAGGGTGTAAGAAGAGATGTTAGAATTGCAAACCTTAGCTTGCTCAATACTCCTTGGTATATTAAACAGCTCAAGCATACGGAACCATACGGTGCGATGAAGGTTGCTATAAATTATACTGACGCTATGATTGAAACAATTGAACCCGTACGATGGGAACCGCAGATAGTATCTGTTCCTGTCTCTCCTCAGGTTCTTAACGATTATACAGTTAAAGATGCTTCAATTGAAAGTCCTGTTCCTACTTCTTTTGTTGAAAAGTACGGCTCAATAGATTCTTCAATTGTTAAGACAGGCAGACTGGCATGGAGAATGAGTAACACTTTAAGTTATGGTGAAGTTAAAGCGATAAGAGTTCAGGATCTTATGGTTAAGGATATTGTGGAAGCTAATAACTGGCAAAGACCAATTTATTTCGCCGTTACCTGTGCAGATGATTCTAAGATTGGTTTGCAGGATTACCTGATTATGGAAGGATTGGCTTACAGACTTATTCCTGTAAAGCGGAAACCAAATCAGGAATTCCTGAATGAAGATATAATGAAAAAACAGTTGTATGTTGATAAACCAAGTTTTAGTAAAACATACAAACCCGGATTTAATTTCCGTGGATTGAATGATAAGAGCATGTTTTTTGATGATAACCATGAAAGATTAATGCAGAATTACAGAAGTTCATACATGCGTCTTGCTGTTTATTATTTGTATAATGAAAAAAACAATAAAGAATCTGTAAGAGCTTTGGATGAGATGGAAAAAAGAATTCCACGCGATGTTGTTAAAATGCCGTATGGTTTGGAATTCGAATTGAGCAGCATGTATTTTACTGCCGGCGCTATTGATAAGTATACGAAGATGGCAAGAGATATTGAGAAAATTGCACTGAAGCAGCTTGCAGATAACCCGGATAGTTTTACGGATTATTATAATCCTTACAGAGTGCTGAGTGAAATCTATTCAAATCTGAAAGAGTATAAAAAAGGAATTAATCTCTTTTTGCCTCTTCAGAGAAGATATCCGGACGATCCGGGAATTAAAGCTGAGCTTGAAAGATTCAAGCGTATGGCTGCTCTGCAAGACAGTGTAACAAAGAAATAATAAATTATAAAAGAGACGCAGTAAAATGCGTCTCTCTTTTTATATAAAATGAAAATCTTAATTCTTGCCCTTTCCGGTATTGGTGATGCGCTGATGTTTACTCCTGCATTACAGCTGCTTAAAAACAATTACTCCGATTCGCAAATTGATGTGCTTGCAATGTTCAAAGGTGTAAAGGATATCTTTGAACGCAATCAGAATGTTAACAAAGTCTTGTACAAAGAATTTATTAAAGAAGGAACGCTTAACTCTTTAAAGTACCTTTTTCAATTAAGAGGGAAGTACGATCTAACAATCAATGTTTATCCCTCAAACAGGAAAGAATATAATATTTTTAACTTTCTTATTGGAGCGCCAAAACGCGCTGCCGTAAGTTACTTAAGACAGGATATTAAAAACCTCGGCTTCCTTAATAACATAACTTTTAAAGAAGATGATAAGCTTCATAATGTTGAAGAGAATATAAATCTTGTTGGAAAAATAACCGGAAAAGAATTTAGTGATAAACCGGATTTAGAGTTTTCGTTAAAGCCGGATGATCTTTTATTTGCGGATGAATTTATAAAACGTTTTAAGATTCAGGAGAATGAAACTGTAATTGGTTTTCATCCAGGCTGCGCTGTTCTGAAAAATCATATTAAACGAAGATGGGAGCCTGAAAAGTTTTCTTTACTGGGGAAAAAGCTGATAGACAAGTATAATGCCCGCATTTTAATATTCGGTGGGCCGGATGAAACTGAATTGAAAAATGAAGTGGGTGAAAAAATAAAATCGGAAAAGGTAATTATTGCAGAGACAAACAACCTTGCTCAATCTGCTGCAGTTATGAAAAGATGCAACCTGTTTATTACAAATGATTCCAGCCTGATGCATGTTGCTGCTGCTATGCAGCTAAAAGTAATTGCTATTATTGGACCCACAAACACAAACTACATTTATCCATGGCAAACGGAACATAGAATTGTTTCGCTTAACCTTGATTGTTCGCCCTGCTTCTTTTATTCACCAAAACCATTAACCTGCTCAAGAACAGATATCCAGTTCAAATGCATAAAAGAGTTGGATGTTGATATGGTTTATAAAACTGCCGTAGAGTTTTTATAGAGGTCAGATATTTTTGATGATGTAATTTGCGCATTCTTCTATATCATCAAAATATTTTATCAAACCCGCCTTCCTTTTTTCAAGTAACAGTTGCTCTTCCATTGAATCGATTAATGGGCTCCACAATTTACCATGACAGGCAAAAGGTTTCTGCTTTATAAATTGTTTGTTCATCAACTCCCAGACACTTGCAAGCTCTAAAAGTGTACCAGTGCCACCCTGAAGTATAACAAATGCATCACCAGTATTTATAAGTTTAGTTATTCTTTCAAACAATGTTTTACAAACGATGTGTTGTGTTAGGTAAGGATTATGATTGTTAAAAACTCCCTCGAGGGTTATTCCTATTGCGCTACCACCATTATCAACAGCGCTTTTTGATACGGCTTCCATTATACCACGGTTACCTCCGTTGCAAACATCAAGATTGTTTTTTGCAAGGATTGCTCCAAGCTTGTAAGCTATTTCATATTGTTCTTCTCTGTGAAGCGGAACTGAACTACCGAATATCGTAACAATCTTTCTCATTTTTTTTATCAGTTAAGGAATTGCCATGCAACGCCAAGCTTAATATACCTGGGCGGCATATAGTAGCCTTCAACAATGAAATATTTTTTATCGAGTAAATTCTCGAATGAAAAATAAATTGTAGCGCGTTTCTGTATTTCACCTATCAGAATAAAATCTAAAGTTAAAGATGGATGCAGCGTAACGTTGTATTGTGTACCATAACGTTTTTCATTTATTTGCTCCCATAAATCACTCTTATCTAATTCACCAGCATAACCTTGCTGGAAACCGACTGATGAAACCCGGATGCCTGTTTTAAGATTCAGATTATTACTAAATAAAATATCCTTGTAATAAATGCCGCCGTTAAAAGTATATTCTGGTAAAAGGTATATTCTCTGATTTATAGAAGAAGAAACCATCTTGTTCTTCATGTAGTAACCTGATAAAGAAGATTCAATATTAAATCTCCATAATTGATAATTTAATCCTAAGTTGGCACCGATAAGTTTTTTATCGATTGGGACGTAAAGTTTGTAACCTGTTTCTGCGGTCGTCAGATGTAATTCATCTTCAGTATTCCTGTAAAAAATATTAATAACACCGGAAAAGGTTTGCTGAAAAAGTTTGAGTCCTGCTTCTACAGAAGTTGTCTTTATTGAAGAACCCGCATTGGGTATAAGTGAATAATCTCCATTTATATTTCTTTCAGTTATAAATCCAAACGGTTTTTCGAAATAAGAAACACCGGCATATAAAGTTACATTATTGGAAAATTTATAAGTGGCGTCTCCGCCAAATCCGAAATAACTTTTTGAATACTGATATAAATACTTTCCGAATACAGATGGAATTAAAGAGCTATCTGCTAAGAATAAATTTAGCCTGGACGCAACCGAGAAAGAATTTATTTTCTGGTCTGATCCCCAGTAGTAAGTATCCAATACTGATCTCTCATAAACAGAATTGAAATACAGTGAGAGAAAATCAGCATTATAATTTTCTGTTAAAGCAAAACCATATACTTTAGTTTTATTGTTGTAAACAATTCTGTCAGTACTTGAGGGTGAAGCAAATTCATCGTTACGGTACTCAAGGAAATTATACCGGGAGTAAAAAGTTGCGTCACCTGTTAATGAGCCGCTTAATTTGTGAAGCAACCTCAAATCAATATTTCGCTCGGTATTTTTGTAATACCTGTAAAGTGAATTCACAGGAAATCTGTATTCACTTGTTTCTTCTTCATTAATCTTACTCAGTGAGTCAACATCAATGCCACCAAATAAATGAGTCTGCGAATTTATGTAATTATAATTCGCAACAATATTAAACGAGTTTGAAAAAATATATCTTAAAGATGCATTACCCTGCCAGCTTCCGTATTCGGAATTCTGAAACCTGTTGCTGATTGTTGCATTTGTAATTTCAAAATGACCGGTTAGATTTTTATAAATACCGGTACTGAAAATAGCATCTATAAAAGCTTCCTCGTCTGCAGACTGATAATATCGAAGTCGGCTATAAGCGCCCTTTTTATTTTCTATAGAAAAATTTTCTTTACTGATGAAATTTACTGAGGATAAGTTGTTTGTACTACCATATAAAAATCCTCTTATTGAAGGTATAATCTCAATTGAGTCGATAGATTCGGATTGGATATTATTCAAGTCAAAAGAATTTGTTAAACGGTTATTAATCAGCAATCCGTCTTTCAAATAACTTAACTGGTCATAACCAGCACCGTAAATCATTAACTCACTGGGTTGTCCTAATGTTCCAAGGTTTCTTAAAAATGCAGGCGAGTAATAACTAATTACATCGGCAATATTCCGGTATTCTGTAAATTCAATTTCATCTTTATTGACAGTGTGATTAAATTCATTCGCATTGTTTAATGTGCTTAGTTGAATCGGGATTAGTCGAACAGACTTCGGTTTAAGTGAATCTGCAATTGCCCTTGTAGAATCAATTCCGGTAGAGTCCTTGCCCGCCTGTAAATTATTGAATTCAGTCTTTTTCGTATCCTTATTAATGGAAGTATCGGTCTGAGCTTTAATTTGAAAAGCCGGCAAACAAAGCAAAGAAAAAATTAATATCAGGCGGTTCATACTTAATTCTAATTAAACTAAATCAAAGTTGGAAATAAAGATAATAATAAATGAGAAAGCCACAAAGGGGAATAAACATTATCAGGGGAAGAATGTAAAGCCGCTCCTGCATTCTCATGGCAGATGTACGGTTCGTTTCAACCCGATGGATATTGACTTCTGTTTATGTCATTGAAAAAAAACAGTTTGCTTTAAGAATAAAATTAATTATTTTAAGCTCGTAATTAATAATTATTTAATAAAGGAGAAAACATGGCCGCTGCAAAATCCATGACCAAAGGTCAAATTGTAGATCATCTGGCAAAGAAAACCGGAACTACAAAAAAAGTTTCAACAATGTTTATTGAGGAACTTGTTGCTCTATCCTACAAAGAAGCGAAGAAATCTTTTGTCATTCCCGGCTTGGGCAAATTAGTAGTTGCACAGAGAAAGAAAAGACAAGGCCGTAACCCCGCCACCGGTGCAATAATTACTATACCGGCAAAGAAAGTTTTAAAATTCAGAATTGCCAAAGCCGCAAAAGATTCAATCCTTGGCAAGAAATAATTAATTCTCCTTATACAATAAAGCCCCGGAATTTTTCGGGGCTTTTTGCTTTTAAAGAAATCAAATTATTTTTTTTGCGATGATGCTATAAGGTTTAATGCGCTCCCGGCTTTGAACCATTCTATTTGCCCGGTATTAAATGAATGATTAAGAATGCACTCATCTATGCTGCCATCTTTGTGTTTGATGATTAGCTTCAACTGTCTGTCCGGAGCAAATGAAGTCAATCCGGTTATGCTTACAACATCGTCTTCCTTTATTTTGTCATAATCATTTGGATTAACAAATGTAAGGGGTAGCATACCCTGCTTCTTAAGGTTTGTTTCATGAATGCGTGCAAAGCTTTTTACAATTATTGACTTGCCACCAAGGAATCTTGGTTCCATGGCTGCATGCTCTCGTGATGAACCTTCGCCGTAATTTTCATCTCCGATTATAACCCAGGCATGATTGTGTCTTTTATAATCACGTGCAACTTCCGGAACAGATTTATACTCGCCGGTAAAAATATTTTTTGTCTTACCTGCTTCATCGGTATAATAGTTTATTGCGCCAATAAACATATTGTTTGAAATGTTATCTAAATGACCGCGATACTTTAACCAGGGACCTGCCATAGAAATATGGTCAGTTGTACATTTACCTTTTGCTTTAAGAAGAACCGGTAAATCAACTAAATCTTTACCGTCCCAGGCCGGGAATTTATCCAGCAGCTGAAGCCTGTCACTCTGCGGATCAACCTTTATTTCAAGGTTAAAACTATCTGAAGAAGGAGGAATAAAATCTTTATCGCCTTTAATAAATCCGGTCCTGGGTAATTCTTCACCAACCGGGATGTCAAGTTTAATCTGCTCACCTTTGTCGTTTGTTAAAGTATCTGTAATCGGGTTGAAAGATAATTTACCTGCTATTGCAAGGGCAGTAACAATTTCCGGGCTCGCAACAAAGGCAAGCGTCTGAGGATTGCCATCGTTTCGTTTTGCAAAATTCCTGTTGAATGAAGTAACGATTGTGTTGCGTTCTCCTTTATCGTTTCCCATTCTTTTCCACATTCCGATACATGGCCCGCAGGCATTGGCAAGTACTAATCCGCCAAGTTTAGTCAATGTATCAAGCTGCCCGTCTCTTTCAACAGTAGCACGTACCTGTTCTGAACCAGGAGTAATTGTAAACTGGGATTTTGCTTTCAATCCTTTGGATAGCGCTTGTTCCGCAATTTTTGCAGAGCGGTCGATATCTTCATAGCTGGAATTTGTACAGCTTCCAATTAACGCTACACTTATTTTTTCGGGATAATTATTTTCCTTAATGGCTTCTTTCATTTTTGAAATTGGCCATGCAAGGTCCGGTGTAAATGGTCCGTTTAACAAAGGTTCAATCTCAGAAAGATTAATTTCGATTACCCGGTCAAAATACTTTTGAGGGTTTTCGATTACATCTTTATCGGCTGTTAAAAATTCACTTAATTCTTTTGCCAAATCTGCAACATCATTTCGTTCAGTCTTAATTAAATAGTCTGTCATTTTTTTATCAAACGGAAAAACGGAAGTGGTAGCACCAACCTCTGCGCCCATATTACAGATTGTACCTTTGCCGGTGCAGGAGATTGATTCTGTACCTTCACCAAAATATTCAATGATAGCACCTGTTCCACCTTTAACAGTAAGGATGCCGGCAAGCTTAAGAATCACATCCTTTGGTGAAGCCCATCCGATTAATTTTCCTGTAAGTTTGACACCAATTAATTTCGGCCATTTTAATTCCCATGGCATTCCGGCCATAACATCAACAGCATCTGCTCCGCCAACTCCTATTGCAAGCATACCTAAACCACCTGCATTAGGAGTATGAGAATCAGTACCAATCATTAATCCACCGGGGAAAGCATAATTCTCAAGAACTACCTGATGAATAATTCCTGCGCCCGGTTTCCAGAAACCAATGCTGTACTTCCTTGAAACGCTTTCTAAGAAATCATATACCTCCTTATTCTCATCAATTGCTCTGGAAAGATCTTCGTTAGATCCAACCTGTGCCTGGATAAGATGGTCGCAATGAACAGTAGAAGGGACTGCTGTTGTTTTTCTGCCGGAGTGCATAAACTGAAGCAATGCCATTTGTGCTGTAGCATCCTGCATTGCTACTCTGTCAGGTGCGAGCTCAACATAATCCTTGCCCCGTAAAAATTCTTTTACCGGGGTTTGATATGTATGTGCGTAAAGAATTTTTTCTGAAAGTGTTAATGGTCTGCCTGTTAATTTTCTGGCAGCGTCAACTTTATTCTTAAATGAATTATAAACCTTTTGGATTTTATCAATATCCACAGTCATATTGCCCTCTGAATTTTATTAACTAAAACTATAATGAGATGAAATTAAATTATCCATATAACTCGTTTTCAACCAGCTCACATATTATATGAGCGCAGGTTATATGTCCTTCCTGAATTCTTTGTACGTTGGTTGAAGGAATTACAATTGGAACATCAACCTGATTTTTTAATTTTCCGCCGTTTCCACCAAGTAAGCCAACAACCTTTAATCCTTTTTGTTTTGCCTTCTCAACTGCTTTTATAATGTTAGGTGAATTTCCGCTTGTGGAAATTGCGAGTAAAACATCTCCGGAAATTCCCAGGCCCTCAATATTTCTTGCAAAAACATTTTCAAAGCCGATATCGTTTCCGCCGGCAGTTAAATTTGATGTATCGGTTGTTAAAGCGATTGCAGCCAAAGCCGGTCTTACAAGATTGTGGCTAAGTCTTATCATAAATTCTGTTGCGATGTGCTGGCAATCTGCAGCGCTTCCGCCGTTACCGCATAGCAACAGCTTATTCCCGTTTTTATAGGAATTGACCATCAGGTTAACGGCATCAATGAGAGATTGACTACACTCTTTTTCAATTAACAGTTTTACTTCCGAACTTTCCTTTAGAGAATCTGAAATGAATTTTTCTTTATCCATATATTAATCTCAATGTGGTTTACTTTCAATAACGTTTTATAAATTACTCTTAAAATGAACTACAGTGTTAAATTCATTAAGCAGTTGCCAGTTTTCTTCATCTTCAAAACAATTTCCTATAACAATTAGTTTAGCGCCGGCGTTAATTTTTTCTTTTGCGTCTGAAGGATTTTTAATACCTCCGCCAACAATTACAGGAATATCCACCGTTTCCGAAACACATTTTATCATTTCTGCGGGCACTGAATTTTCTGCACCGGAACCAGCTTCAAGGTAAATAAATTTCATTCCAATGTATTGAGCTGCAAGTGCGGTTGCAGCAGCAATTTCCGGTTTGTTGCGTGGAATTGGTTTGCTGTTACTCATATACTCTGCCGACGTATAACTTCCCGATTCAATTATCATGTAGCCGGTTGAAATTGGTTCGATGTTATATTTTTTAATCATTGGAGCAGCAATTACATGTTTTCCAATCAGTTGTTCCGCATTTCTTCCGCTTATTAACGATAGATAGAGGATTGCATCAGCATCAGAATAAACCTGGTTTACCGAACCTGGAAATAAAATTACGGGAACAGAAGTTTCTTTTTTAATTATTGAGATAACTTTTTCAATGTCACCCTTGGTTATTAAACTACCACCGACAAGGAAAGCGTCTATACAATTTTTAAATCCGTTTCTTAGGAATTTTACCAGTTTCTCCGGAGTTGTTTTATCAGGATCAATAAGAATTAATAAACCGGCGCCTTTTTTTTCTATCGTTTCCTGTAAATAATTAAATACTTTCAATTTCCCCTCCCATTTTTCAAAAACAGAAATATTTTTACTTTTGTCGGTAACAAAATAATAAAATTCTTTTTTGGAAGATACCTTATGGTAAAAAAGAAGTTAGTTAATTTACAAGCCAATCAATTCCCGGATTATTGCGATTTCAGGTGCCGGTTCGCTTCTTTCTCCAATCCTGAAACTTCTGGTGCGTGCAGAAGAGAACAGTCAATCTGGTGCAGTTACTTCAGGAAGTATAATAACAAGAACAACCGGTGTTTTCAAATTGCTAAAAAGTAGTTATATGGCTAAAGGTTAAATTTGAAAATTCAATTAATGATACGTATCTTTTCATAAAATTATTTACGTATTATCTGAAAGAAATTGTATGAATACCAAACTAACGTTAAAACTCAATAAGAAGGCTATTGATCGAGCTAAAAAATATGCTCAAAAAAACAAACAAAGTCTCTCGGTAATGGTTGAAAAGTATTTCAATCTGATATCTGATAAAGAAAGCGTTGCAGAAATTGAAATATCTCCAAATGTTCTTGAACTTTCGGGGATTATAAGATTGCCGGAAAACATTAATATAAAAGAGATTTATAGAAATCATATTGGGGCAAAATATTCCAAATGATTAAACTTTTTATTGATTCGGATATAATATTAGATCTACTTGCAGAAAGAGAACCACATTATGTACATGCAGCCCGATTATTCACGTTAATTGATCAAAACAAAGTTATCGCTTATACCTCTCCGCTTATTTTTGCAAATCTTCACTACCTTCTAAAGAAACAAACTACAAATTTACTGGCATTGAAAAGTTTAAGAAAACTCAAAACTCTGATAAATATTCTACCAATAGACGAAAGAGTAATAGAACAATCACTAAATTCTGAGTTCAATGATTTTGAGGATGCAATTCAGTATTTCACTGCAGTTAATAATGGTATTTCGCTTATAATTACAAGAAATAAGATCGATTATAAACGAAGCAAAATAAATGTTATAACTGCCGAAGAATTTCTTAAAAGTTTTGAAACCAAAGCAAAATTGTAGAAGCCGTACATCCCGCCATATAACTGGATAGTACCGAAATAAGTCCGGGTAAAAAATTCAACGCGGCGTTGTGCAATTTAGAAGTTAGTCTTGCTAATTAAAACTACTGTTAAATGTAGTTTATTCTCCCTAAGGGATTCCTTCGGTATAAGAAACATTTTTTTAATAAAAAGTCGTTGTCTCAATCGGTATTGTTGTTTCTGCTTTTGCTTAAACTTCACTGTGGGTTACTGCCTAACAGCAATCCCGGGTTATTGTTTGCCGGTATAAACTTAAAGCAAAAACGTTTTCTTTATCTTCAATTTTTGATCTGAAATCAGGGATTTTTATTTTTCCTCTAAACTTTATAATAATAATCCGATAATTAGTTTAGAATTATTTAAATATGGTGTTTTGCTTAGAACTGTAACTCTTTGCTCCTTCTGATTACAGCTTTAATCTTATAGATGAGGGTAGTTTTGTGAAAGAAAAAAAGAAGACCAAAACAAAAATCGGGCAGGGTTTATTAAACCTTAACTTTGATTTTTATGATGGCACAATTGATAAGAGTCTTATTAAGTTCAGGGTTAGAAAAGATATTGTTCTGCCACTCTTGGTGGAAAGAGACCTTAATGAGATTAGAGACAAAATAAGGAGCAATTTTTATAGCTCACCCTACGTTATTGAGAAAACAATTGAAGCAATTTTAAACCTGGAAGAATTCCGGATCAATTAAAGTTGTAAAATTACTGTAAGGTTAACCTGAAATTTCAATTTGAAGTGTCATTCTGAAAAATATATTTTTGAATAACTCTTATAAACTTATCTTGTATTAATTAATAGTATCAACCGGAATCCTTATTGTGCTTATTTAATGAAACGAATTTTTATTGATCTGAAATTATTTTTTATTATTCTGCCGGCAGTATATGCAGTATTTTATAACACAGGTTATTGTGCTACCATTGCAGAAATACCACAAGGATTAATACAAGCTGAAATAAATTACTACCCGCTTACACTTAATCAGATTCTCTTTATCCTTTTTATTGTAATCGTGTTTACAGCAGGCTTATCACTCCTTTGGATAAACCGGTTTAAAAAAAGTTTAAGTGAAAAAAATCTTGAACTTCAGAAAGAATTGGAGCAGCACAACGAAACAGAAAAAATGCTGCTCAAAGAACGTGGATGGCTTAACAACCTTATGGATAATATTCCGGATACAATTTATTTCAAGGATAAGGAAAGCAGGTTTGTTAAGATTAACAAAGCCCAGGCAAAACTTTTGGGTTTGAACAGCCCCGACGAAGCTATTATGAAGTCGGATTTTGATTTCTTTTTGCCCGATCATGCCAAAGAAGCATTTGAAGATGAAAAGAAGATTATTCAAACAGGTGAAGCGCTTGTTTCTAAAACCGAAAAAATAAAAGAGCACAACGGAAATTACAGGTGGGTAAGCGCTACTAAAGTTCCTATGATTGATTCGTCGGGTGACATCTGCGGAATTGTCGGCATATCAAGAGATATAAGCATTAGAAAAGGATTTGAAGAGAACCTGAGAAAAAGTGAAGAGAAATACAGAGTACTTTTCGGGAATCTTTTAAGTGCCTTCATATATTTTGAAGTACTTTTTGATGAACATGATGAGCCTGTAAAATTTATATTCCGCGAAGTTAATGACAAATTTCTGAAGATTATTTCTAAAAACCGCGAAGAAGTAATCGGCAGGGAATACCTTGATATTGCAACATTCAAAAGTATTAATTTTGCTGACTATTACAAAAAAACTCACTCTTTACAGCAAGCCGTCAACTTTGAGTTTTTCTCCAAAAATCTTGGCAGGTGGTTGTATCTCTCAGTTTATTCGGATAAAAAAGAATGTCTTTATGTTCAGTTTGAAGATATACACGACCGTAAAACAGCCGAAGATCAGATTTCAAGATCGGAATTAAAATTTCATACTTTGTTTGATAATTCATCGGACGCAATATTTATAATTGATGGAGACAAGATTATTGATTGCAACAGGCAGACGTATGAAATATTCGGTTGCAGCAGAGAAAAAATAATTAATAAAAGTATTACTGATCTTTCTCCTACTTACCAATTAAACGGAGAAACCTCCTCAAAACTTGCGCAGCTAAAGATTAAAGATGCGTTAAACGGAATATCACAGAATTTTGAATGGCTTCATTTAAGATTTGATGGAAATTTGTTCTTTGCAGATGTTAGCCTGAATAAAATTCTTATAGAAGACTCAACTCTTATCCAGGCAATTGTCCGTGATATTTCTGATTGGAAAACAACCGAGAATATACTCAAGCAGAGAGAAATTCAATTAAAGTCTCTTGCAGAAAACCTACCGGATATTTTAATAAGATTCGATCCCAAATTACAGATTATATTTATTAATAATCAGATAGAAGCAATACTTGGAGTTCCGGCAGGTGAAGTACTTAATAAAAAATTGTATGACCTTCCTTTAACAGATGACCTGAAGAATTACTGGGGTGGTGCGATTAAAGAGGTATTTGAAAAAGGTGAGGTAAAGAAAATTGAATTCTCGATTCCTTTCGGAGGAGATTTTAAATATTTCGAGTGCCGTCTTATTCCCGAATTTGCAGCAGGTGAAGTTGTAAAATCTGTACAAAGCGTTAACCGGGATATTACCGAGCAACGCAGGAATGAAAAAATCCAGAATGCAATTTTTAAAATTTCCGAAGCGATAAATAAAACCGAGATGGTTCAAACGCTTTATAAGAGCATTCACGAGATTATTGGTGAATTAATGCCCGCAAAGAATTTTTATCTTGCACTATATGATGAAAAAGATCAGATGCTCGACTTTCCGTATTTTGTTGATGAATTTGAACCGGTTCCGGGCAGGTTACCACTTTGTAATGGCCTGACTGAATATGTTCTGCGAACCGGGAAAGCAATTCTTGTTGATGAAGAAATGGATCTGAAATTACGTCAGAGTGGTGAAGTTGAACTTGTTGGTGAACCTACGAAAATATGGCTTGGTATACCGTTAAAGCTTGGTGAAAAAACATTTGGTGTAATGGTACTGCAGGATTATTATAATGAAAATGCTTACGGTGAAGAAGAAGAGAGAATTCTTTTATATGTATCAGAACAAATTGCTCAGGCAATAAATAAAAAGAAATCTGAATACAGGCTTGTAAAATATGCCGAAGAATTAAAAGAGCTTAACGCCGTAAAAGATAAATTCTTCTCGATTATCTCACATGATCTCAGAAGTCCATTCCATGCGCTTCTTGGTGTCTCAGAAATATTGACCGATGAATCTTCCGCATTAACTATTGAAGAAACACGTCATTTAAACAGGGAAATGTACAAGACGCTTAAGAATCAATTTAAACTGTTAGAGAATTTATTAGAGTGGTCTAGAATTCAAACAGGTAGAATAAGCTTTATGCCAGGCAAGCAGGAATTATCTTTTAAGGTAAATGAGGTTATTAATATTTTAATCGGTAACGCTCTTAAAAAAGGAATTCAGATTGTGAATGATGTTCATCAGGGGACACATGTATTTGCAGATGAAAACATGCTAAGAACTATTTTGCATAATTTAATTTCCAATGCGATTAAATTTACTAATTTACGCGGTAAAATTGTTGTTTCTTCTGTCAGGCTAAATAATTTTGTTGAAATCTCCGTTGCCGATAACGGAATAGGTTTATCGGAAGAGGAGATTAATAAACTGTTTAAACTCGATGTTCAGTTCACCAAACCCGGAACCTCTAAAGAACAGGGAACAGGACTGGGTTTAATGCTATGTAAGGAATTGGTGGAAAAACACAATGGTAAAATGAGAATTGAAAGTAAAGTGGGAACTGGTTCTAATTTTATTTTTTCACTTCCAGCCGCAGACGTATAGACCTTTAATTTAACTTACAGTTCAATCATTTCCCGCCTTCAGAAAATAACTTAAGTTTTAAGAACAAAAATCTTATCCACATATAATTTCTCTATCGATGTAAAGATAAAAAAACATTATATTGCACAAAAAAATCCTACAAAGTTTAAAGCAGGATAAACCTATGTTGATGGAGAAACATATTCGGAAAATTCCTTTACCACTAATTATTATTTTTTTCTTGTTCGTCGTTTTAATTTCATACATTTCAATTCATTTATATAGCCTTTCAAAAAAAGAAATACTAAGCCAAAGTTATCAGGAAATAGCTGCTATTTCTAAGCTTAAAGTTAAACAAATTTCAGACTGGCGGAGAGAAAGAATTGGGGAAGCTGAGTTTATTAAAAGAAGTGTACAGTTTACACAACTTACTATAGCTTATTTAAGCAATCCTTCAAATAAACATTCATTTGATAATCTTGTAAAGTGGATTAAACCGCTAAAAGAGAACCATGAATATATAGACATGATCCTTATTAAACCTGATGGCAGCACTTATCCTCTGTTCTCAACTGAACCGGAATATTTATCTTCTGCCGATAAGGCAATTAATAATCTTGTACATGCAACAGGTGAGATTAAACTGACTGATTTTCATCAGGAAGATGATACCGGTGATGTGCATATAGGTATTGTCCTCCCGATTTTTTCTGATTCGGAGAAGAAAAAAGATATTATTTGTACATTAATGATGAGGATGGATCCTAATAAAAATTTGTTCCCTTTAATTCAAACCTGGCCCAGTTTAAGCAAAACAGGCGAGACATTATTGTTAAAGAAGGATGGGAATAATGTATTGTATCTTAATGAACTGCGGCATAAAAAAAATACTACCTTAAAATTAAAACTCCCTATGAATTCTCAAAATCTTCCTGCGGCAAAAGCTGCCCAGGGATTTACCGGTTTATTTGAAGGGTATGATTACCGCGGTGTTTATGTTTTATCAGATATTAATAAAATTCCTGATTCACCCTGGTTTATTGTTGCTAAAATTGATATGGATGAAATTCTTACACCATTAAAGGAAAGAACAATCTGGAATATAATATTTGCAAGTGTGATTATTCTTGTAACGGGTTTGGGTATCTTTATTTTCCTCAAACAACAGCAAATTCAAAACCTAAGAAAACAGATTGTATTAGAACAAGAAAAATTAGCTCTTAAAAAGCATTATGAATACCTGATATTGAATGCTAACGATATTATTCTTTTATCGGATGATTATTTTGAGATTTTGGAAGTGAATGAAAGTGCGCTTAAAGCGTACGGATATACAAAAGAAGAATTTAAAAAACTTACGATTGTAAATATTCATTCACCTGAATCAAGGAGAACCATCGCTTATCATAAAAATCTTATTGATGAACAGGGCGGGTTGATTTTTGAAACGCAGCATATCCGTAAAAATGGCGAAATATTTGATGTGGAAGTGAGCTCCAAATTAATTGAAATTGAGGATAAAAAGTATTACCAGAATATTATAAGGGATATAACCGAGAAGAAACAATATGAAAAGAAAATTTTAAGGCATAACCGTGTTTACTCTGTATTAAGTAATATAAATCAAACTATCGTCCGTCGTCGTAACAGAGAAGAACTCTTCAGAGAGAGCTGCAGAATTGCTGTGGAAGATGGACAGTTTAAATTTACTTGGGTTGGTCTTGTAGATGAAAATACTAAGAAGGTCATTGTTTCATCAAAGTATGGTAATGATGAAGGTTATTGCGATAACATTTCCATAACTGTTGATGGGGGTTTGACAGGAACTGGTCCTACAGGTTCGGCAATAAGCGAGGGAAAATATTTTATTTGCAATGATATACAAACAGATGACAGAATGAAGCCCTGGCGGGAAGAGGCTCTTAAAAGGAAAATCTTGTCATCCGCCGCTTTCCCGTTGAAAATCTTTGAGAAAACCATTGGCTCTATAAATTTTTATTCGACTGAAAGGGATTTCTTTGATGATCAGGAGATTAAGCTATTGGAAGAACTTGCAATGGATCTTTCTTATGCCCTTGAATTTATTGAACAGGAAGATAAAAGAAGAAAATCCGAGGAAGCTCTTAAAGAAAGCGAGACTATTTTTAATTACTTCTTGAGTTATAGCCCGGTTTATGTGTTTTTTAAAGATGAAAACATCCGCGCAATAAGACTGAGCAAAAACTTTGAACAAATGCTTGGAAGACCAATCGATGAAATTCTTGGTAAAACAATGGACGAACTTTTTCCGTCTGACCTTGCAAAGAGTATGATTGAAGATGATAAAAAAATATTGCAGAAGGGTGAACTTATTGTTGTTGATGAAGAGCTAAACGGGAAATATTATACTACTATTAAATTCCCGATTTTTATTGATAATAAACCCCGTTACCTTGCAGGCTTTACAATTGATATTACAGAACGGAAACAAGCCGAAAAACAATTACGTGAAAGGGATGAACTATTATTTGAAATGGGAAAACTTGCACAAGTAGGTGGTTGGGAATTTGATACAGTTACTTTAGAAGGTACATGGACGGAGGAAGTTGCAAAAATACATGAAGTCGATCCGGGTGATAAGACAAATGTGGAATTCGGAAGTGGGTTTTATGTGGATCAATCGCGTACAAAAATAGAAGCTGCAATAAAAGAAGCAATTGAAAATGGTAAACCTTACGATCTTGAACTGGAAATGATCTCTGCAAAGGGAAACAGAAAATGGGTAAGAACCATCGGTTACCCGGTTTATGAAGGAAACAAGATTATTAAAGTGCGGGGTTCTTTCCAGGATATTACAAAAATTAAAATGGTTGAAGAAGAAATAAAAAAAATGAATGAAGAACTTGAAAAAAGAGTTGCAGAAAGAACAAAACAATTAGAAATTTCCAACAAAGAACTCGAAGCATTTTCATATTCAATTTCGCACGACCTCCGCGCTCCTCTTCGTGCAATAAATGGTTATTCAAATATTGTTTTAGAAAATTATAAAGACAAGCTTGACGATGAAGCTGCTGAATTATTAAATAGCATTACGGCGAACACTCAAAAAATGAGTCAGCTTATAGATGACCTGCTTGAATTTTCAAGGCTTGGCAGGAAAGAATTGAACAAACTGCCGATTGACATGAATGAACTTATTAATAAGATTTTAACCGAACAAGTTGATGAATTGACAGGTGACAGGCTTGATATTAAAATTGAAAATCTGCCTGTTGCCAAAGCCGATTATTCTCTTATTAAACAGGTAATAATAAACCTGTTATCAAATGCAATTAAGTTTTCATCAACCAAAGAAAAATCAATTATTGAAATTGGCGGAAGAGCAGAGCATGACGAAAATATATATTGGATTAAGGATAACGGAGTTGGATTCAGTACGAAATACTCAGATAAATTATTCGGAGTATTTCAAAGACTTCATAAAGATAGCGAATTTGAAGGAACCGGAGTTGGATTAGCCATTGTAAAGAGAATTATAAACAAACATGGCGGCAAAGTATGGGCTGAAAGTATAATTAATGAAGGTTCCGTATTTTATTTTTCTTTGCCTGAAAATTAATTGCAACAATAAATATTTCTTCTCAACATCAGGTTAATAAAAAATATTATTACCGCAGGAGAAAACTTATAATTTAATCAACTTTGTTTATATGAAACGAAATAATTTAGATTTAATGTGCTGAATTCTTTTTAAAAGATCTCTTGCAAAACGCAAAGATTTTTATGAATTTGTTATTGTGGTTTCGGAAAGTACTTCCTATAGTTTTAATAAGGGATAATAAAATATCAGATTGACAATATTCTTCGCTTAATATGAATATAACCGGGATAAAAAATAAAATTAAAATCTTGCTTGTTGAAGATAATAAGCATGATGTTAAATTATTGGATTACCATCTGCAGGATTCCGGATTGAATTATGAAATGAAGGTTGTTGATACGGAAGCTGAATACGTGAGTTCGTTAGAAGAATATTCTCCTGATCTGATTATCTCGGATTACAAGCTGCCTACTTTTAACGGAATGGCCGCATTAAATATTGCAGTTAAATCTTATCCGTTAATTCCTTTTATAATTTCAACCGGATCAATAAACGAAGAGGTCGCAGTAGAATGCATTAAGGCCGGGGCTGATGATTACGTTCTTAAAGAACAAATTAAACGCATTGGTTCAGCGATAGACGGGGCAATCAAAAAAAAATTATTGTTGAAGGAAAAATTACAGGCGGAAGAAGCATTAAGACAAAGTGAAAAAAAATTCCGGTTGCTTGCATATAATTCCCGCGACCTTATCTTCCGTTATCAATTATTTCCCGAGCATAAGTATGAATTCGTAAGTCCTTCCTGTATTGAACTTATTGGTTACACTCCCGAGGAACATTATGCAGATCCTTACCTGCATCGTAAAATTTTACACCCGGATGACAAACAGAAATTTGACGATATGATTTATACTGATAAGTATTTTTATAAACCTGTAGAAATACGTTGGCAGCATAAAAACGGCTACTGGATTTGGGGTGAACAAATTAATATCCCGATATATAATTCCGACCAGAAACTGATTGCCATTGAGGGAACTGCAAGAGATATAACCGAAAGGAAAAAATCGGAATTCATTATAAGGAAAAAGGAGAAGGAGCTTAGAACCTTATCACAAAATTTACCGGATATAATTGCACGGTTCGACAGGAATAAAAGACATCTTTTCATTAACGAAAGTATTGAATCAATAACGGGTATTCCGGTATCTGAGTTTATTGGAAAAACTAATGAAGAACTTGGAATGCCAGAAGAAAATTTGAAATTATGGAATGAAAAGATTGAACTTGTATTTAATTCCGGCAAAATTGTTTCCTACCTTTTTTCATTTGATACTAAAGATGGTACCAGGTTATTTGAAACACGACTTATTCCAGAAATCAGCGAGGACAGTACTGTTCAGACTCTTCTTTCAATTGTACGGGATGTTACTGAGGACAGAAAAAACCAGGAATTGATTTTAAAAGCCAACGAACAATTCAAAGCCGTTTGGGAAAATTCTTTTGAGGCAATGAGGTTAACGGATTCTGAAGGAATGATTATAAGAGCAAATGATGCATTGTGCAGGTTGTACGATAAACCAAGGGAAGAAATTGAAGGAAAAATGTTTACGGAATTTTTTAAATGCTCACCCGATACGCTTCAGAAATACAAAGAAAGATTTGAAAGAAGAAATTTTGAACCCAAACTTGAAAGAGAAGTTGAATTACTGGATGGTAAAAAGGTATGGCTTCATCTATCAAACTCGTTTATTGAAATCAAAGATCAGCCGATTCTGCTTTTAAGCATTTTCCGGGATTTTACGGAAAATAAAATTGCAGAAATTGAAACACTGAATGCAAAGGAGAAAGCTGAAGAAATTAACAGGTTAAAATCTTCTTTCCTTGCTAATATGAGTCATGAGCTGCGTACCCCGTTAATCGGCATTCTTGGCTTTGCAGAAATACTGAAGAATGAAATTGAGGATTCATCTTTATCGGAATATGCAAACACAATATATTTAAGCGGTAAAAGATTAGCCGAAACCTTAAACAGTATACTTGACTTTTCAACACTTGAATCTGAAAAAAAGAAAAAGAATTTTGTTCCGCTTAATGTTGTCGAGATTATTTCAGATATTGTTGAGGGTAGTCTTAAAGATGCCAAAGAAAAAAATCTTACTCTTGAGTTTAAATATACTCAACCGGTTATATATGCCAAGCTTGACAAGGTAATGTTTTCTCAGGTGATCAATAATGTTTTGAATAATGCAATTAAATTTACAGTTAAGGGCGGTGTTACAGTTAATGCATCGGTTGAACAAATTGATAATGAATCCCGCGTCAGGATTGAGGTAATAGATTCAGGTATAGGAATACCTGAGAAATTCATCAACTTAATCTTTGAGCCGTTCAGGCAGGGAAGCGAAGGACTAAACAGGAATTACCAGGGAACCGGTTTGGGATTAACAATCGCAAAAAAATATACCGAACTGATGGACGGCAAAATAAGTGTTCGAAGTAAAACTGGAATCGGGTCTATTTTCATAATTGAATTTCCTGCTATTTCTGTAACTGAACATAAGGAGAGTACTGTAAAATTGGAGAAGACAATTACCGCACCAAATGAAAAACCTCTGTTAGCTGAAATTCCTGATATCCTTTTAGTTGAAGACGATCAGACAAATCAATTAGCAGTCCGGTATTTTTTGTCGGGTATTGTTCAGTTGGATATTGCCAATAACGGTGAAACTGCCATTCAGATGGCTAAGACAGTAAAGTATTCATTGATCCTGATGGATATTGGTCTGAAAGGTGAAATGAACGGACTTGAAACAGCTAAGGTTATTAGGAAAATAGATGGCTACCGGGATATTCCAATTGTTGCTGTATCGGCATTTGTTATGGATGGAGACAAAGAAAGATTTTTAAATGAAGGTTGTACACATTATCTGCCTAAACCTTTTCTAAGGGGTGATCTTGTAAAAATGGTTCGGAGCATTTTAAACTTATCCTGAAATACCAGCATACCTTTTACTTTCTCTTATATATAATAATCACGCTCACAGTGAACTGAGTGCCTTTATCTATTTGGGTTTATAAAAAAACATTCAGTGATTTAGTGAATTAACTGATTTTAAAGTTTAACAAAATCAGGTATCATTCCTTTAAAATTTGTTCTAGAGTTATTTCCGATAAATCTGGGGTGGTATAATGTTTGAACCTTACCGGGAAACAAAAAACATAATTGTAATATTTTTTTAAAGAAAGCAATAAATCTAATTTATACTTTGACCCGGCTGTAATATTTACGGGTAATAATTCCGTTTCCGTATTGTGTTTTCAGGATTCTATTCAAAGTCATTTTAGGTGCCGAGGTAAAATATGGAAAGTAATGTTCTGTGGACCAGTTTTAAGCAAATTGCTGATCCGGATGTTAAGAAACAAATAATTATGAACTATACTAATCTTGTTCATTATGTAATCCATAATTCCAAATTTATGACATTCAACATAATGAACGACAAAGATTATTTTCAGTTCGGCATTGAGGGACTTAGCGAGGCTATTGACAGGTTTGATCCAAGTGTTGGAACCAAATTTGAAACCTATGCAATTCAGAGGATAAGGGGAAAAATTATTGATGAGCTTAGAAAAATTCAGATAAAACCGAGAGTTAGCAATTCTGATAACAATATTTTTTATTCTAACGTATCCCTGTTTGCCCCTGTTTCCGAAGATGAAAGTTGCCAGCTTTATGAAATTCTGCCGGACAATAAAGAATTACCTGATGAACTGTTGAACAGAAATGAAATAAAGGATTTGCTTTTCAAAGCGATTGAGAATCTTGATGAAAAAGAAAAGCTTATTCTAACGTTATATTATTATGAGAATCTGAATTACAAGGAAATAGCAAAAATTCTGGATGTAACAGTTTCAAGAATTTCACAACTCCACGGCAAAATAATTAATAAACTAAGAGAAGACATTAAAGTTATTACCGACTGATCTTTTGTAAACACATTAATTCTTGCTTGTGATATTAATCCTAATATTTAATATATTTGCATTCACTTGAGGCAATAGATATATTAGATTATGGATGAAAAAGATAAAATACTCATAGTTGAGGATGAAGAAGATACAAGATATATTCTTGACAGGCTCCTTTCTAAAAATAACTATGAAGTTAAAACTGCAGTTAACGGGGAAGATGCAATAAAATGCCTTGCCGATTTCAAACCAAAAGTAATAATTGCCGACTGGACAATGCCTATTATTGACGGCATTGAACTTTGCAACATAATTAAGAAAGATGAACGTTATAAACTGATTTATTATATCCTGCTTACTGCACGGGCTTCACTTAAAGACAGAATTACAGGGTTGGATATTGGAGCGGATGAATTTCTTGTTAAGCCGATTGAAAACCAGGAGTTGCTTGCAAGAATACGCTCGGGTATAAGAATTCATAACCTGCAGGAAGAACTTACAAAGATAGAACATAATAAAGCTGTTCTAACAATGGCTACAACAATCGGTCATCAGATAAATAATCCGCTTGGCAGTTTGGTTTTAACTTTAAACGGTCTCGAATCCGAACTTAAAAAATCCGATAAGGAAAAATTTGAAGAGGATTTTAAACTTATAAACGAAGCTATTGAAAGAATCAAAAAATTTGTTGGCGCATTAACAAATCTTCAGAATCCTGAAGTGGTTGGCTATACTGACGAGAGCAAGATGATAAAACTTTAATGTTCTGAAGACTACCGGATACTCATGATGGTAGTTCAATTGGAAATCAAAGGTAATATAATAGTAACTCATTTGTAATTTTTATAATCTTACCCACTTTTAAATTTTTCAACCTTATAACTTTCAACTGTACTTAGTTTGTTTAAATGCCTGAACACTTCATCTAACGGTTTACATTAACGCAAACGACCAATAAAACATTCAGGCATCCAAACGGTCAATAATCAAATCCTTTTCTAAAAATTTTATTTTACAACAGTAGATAGGGCTTTTTCAACAGCGCCAAGCATTGCTTCCGCTCCAACCACATTGCTTGTTGCATTTTTCATCCATAGATCAGGCGCGATATTACCCTGTATTGCCATGCGTTCAAACTCTTTTCCGATATTGCCTGCTTTTTTCATTTGCTCTTCAATCTGGAAAGCAATAAGATGACCAACAGGATAATCCGGTAAATAAAGGAAAGCATCAATCATATGCGAATAGATTGCAAGGAGATTAACGTCTTTTTGATTGAGTACCGGTGCATAATATTTATTCCACAGATCAACTGCCATTTTTAAAGTCGCTTCTTTAAGCTGTGCAGGAGTAGCATCGGGATGAGCATACATCCAGCGCCAAACTTCAATGTCAAGAAGGGCGACACCGGCAATTTCAAAAGTAGCCCAGAAATCATTCAGAACTTTTAATGCCTCGGCATTCTTATCATCATTTTCAAGTCCAAGCAGCATCAGGTCGTTTGCCTGGAAAACAAAAGCGAAAGCCTCTGTAAATGCTGTGTTCGGTACTCCCTGCAGCAAAGTATGATCGATACTGTTAAGTGATAATGTTTGTTCTACGTTATGACCAAGTTCATGAACTGCAATGTTAAATCCCTTATAGTCCATTCCACCTTTTCCAATCCTGGTTCTCAGTCTTGCTTTAACATCTTTCATGGCAGCGCCCATTGCATGTCCGGAACCTCTTGCTGGATCGACTGCAATATTCTTAGCAAGAAAATCAGCTTTGTCTTTCGGGAAACCAAGTTTAACAAGAATATTCGGAATGTCATCTTCAAATGCCTTAGCGCTTGGATATTTTGAAGTAACTATTTTATTCAGTTCTTCTTCAGAATATTTTCCTCTTGGTAAAAATCCATTGTACCAAATATCAAACGGTTCAAGTTTTCTTCCCAATCTTTTTTCAATTAAAGCGGCAACTTTTAAAAGTAATGGAGATGAAACTACATCTTCTAAT
Source organism: Ignavibacteriales bacterium (assembly GCA_003599415.1). GTDB lineage: Bacteria > Bacteroidota > Ignavibacteria > Ignavibacteriales > SURF-24 > SURF-24. The sequence continues at coordinate 38,063 of QZKB01000095.1, forward strand.
ATTTTCTTTACTCTTGATTCAGGAATTTGCCTGTCGAGATTAAATTTTCTGTCGATTAAAGTGGGGGCATTCGGAGAATAAGGGTCTGCCATTCTTGAAGCCAGATATGTATTCAATAAAACTTTGTAGCGAGTGTCCGGCTCAGGTGAATTTGAAATTTCTTTATTTTCTTTTCCCTCGTTCTCAAAATCTTTAACAGATGATTTTGTTACTTCATTTGTATAAGGATTCCAGTCAACAGCAGGATTATCAATTACAACATAAGGAATTGTCTGGGTAACAATTCTTTCCATAACTTTTTGAATAGTCCTTTGCTTCTCAATTCCGTTAGTCTTGTTGCCGTAGTTGGCTTTTATTTCGTCTCGTAAATTCCAGTGTGAAAGTAAACGCAGCTTTGCGGGAAACAACCTGTTCCCGTCTTTATCAACAAGATGATGCATCCAGATGTTATAACCTGAAATATATTGGTCCGCTTCAGATGCTGCACGGGAAATTTCAAGATTAATGTTTGCCGGTAAACGCATTGAAAATCTTTGTCCAAGCCTTGCCTCTGCCCACTTTTTACGCGACCAGTTTTCACCATACTTTAATTGTTCATCAAGAGTTGATGCCGGGAAGTTTAACAAAATTATAAAAGCAATTTTGTTTGCAAAGAAATCATCGGTTATATGAGCAGATGGATTATAAGCAGCGAATAATTCATCAACAGGTAAAATATTTCCAAGATCTAAATCTACCTGCAATCTCAATTCTCTGCCTGTCTCAGCCATATGCCCGTCAATCTTTTCCAGAATTCTTTCAATCCGGCTAAAAGCTTCATCTCTTTCTTTTTCATTTTTAATAAAGCCGGATTTTACGAATTGTTCAAAGACATCTTTATTCCCGTCTTCTTCATACCAGAAGCCGGCAACCTGCTCTAATCCTTTTTGAAACCTGGTCAAACTTTCTTTATCGGTAATTTCCTTGCCGAATGAATCTTTAAGTGATTTAACCGAGTTATCCATCCACCCAGGCTTTTGTGCTTTAGTATTAATAGTTAACATAAATATTGTAATAAGTATTGTTATTAAAGTTGATTTTAAGTTCATCTGTTTCCTCAAATTCTTTTGAGCTATTTAAAAATGAGTTTTATTACTATCCTCTGATTATCAGCTTCTGTCAACTGATCAGATTTTTCTAATCAGCATTATTGTCTGATCATCGGTTCTGTTTTCGGATCCCGAATATTCGCGGACTTCATTTAGAATCTTATTGCTGATATGTTTAGGCGAAAAATCTGTAAGCGGGTTTACAAAATCAAGCAATCTTTCCACACCAAATTCTTTTCCATTTCTTAATGCTTCGGTAATTCCATCTGAATACAAAAGAAGACTTTCACCTGTTTCCAGATTGTAATTTTTAATTTCATATGTACTCTGGCAAAAGAGGCCAAGCGGAAACCCGCGGACATCAAGGATTTTACAATTTCCACTTAACAGGATTGGCTGCACATGTCCGGCATTACAAACTTCAATTCTGCCTTTCTCATCTGCTTTAATGCAAAGTAATGTAGCATAATGTGAGGTAAGCGTGCTTTCACAAAATAGCCTGTTTGCCCGGGAAAGTAATTCTTCCAATGGTAAACCAACAGAGATAAGACTATGAAACATAGCGTGCATATGGGTCATAAGCATAGAAGCCGCAAAACCCTTTCCGGATACATCACCAACAATAAAGTAAGTTTCACTTCCCGTATTCAGTATGTCGCAATAATCGCCGCTTACAGGTCCTGCCGGTTCATAGATGTAATTAAAATCCCATCCGTTAAGAACAAGATTATTTTTAGGAAGCAAGGCCTTTTGTATGCTCGAAGATAATTCAATATCCTCTTCAAGATTTTTTTGCTGCACTGTTGAAAGGTGATCAATGCAGAAACGCATCAGCGGATCTGCCAATAATCTTTCCTTTTCAATACTATCATGGCATACTTCGCACAAACCGTATGTTCCGGTATCAAGACGTTCGAGTGCGGAATCTACCTCCTTTAGCAATCCAACAAGTTGAGAAGATTTTTCGGTTTTTGTAATTGCAATTTCAAGCCGTGTTTTTCTGTCAGTCAGCTTTGCCCTTATTTCATCGGTATTTAATTCAAACATTTTCTCTCCGTAAAAACTTCAATCTGTCATTCATTAATTAGACGGTTATGGGTTCCGGTAATATTATATCCAAATTTTTTCTTGTTATTTAAAAATGCCGAAGAATTTTTCCAGTCCTTTCTTTTCCATTGCAGAAACCTGCTCTAATTCACCTTTATCCAACCAAACGCCTCCACACCCGGAGCATTGGTCAATCCTGATATTTTTATAATCTATTTCAACTATTTTCATTCCGCATTTTGGGCAATGCATAAAGTGAAGGTCTTTTAATTTTGCTCGTTCTTCCTCAAGCATTTTTTTCTGATTTTCCGCCGCAAGTTTTTTCTTTCTTTCAAGTTCCTCTTTAGCAATATATTCTTCTTCTAATTTGCTCGGTTTTACAGGCATTGTTTCCTCCTTTATAATTTTTTTGATTTAGATTATAATTTCAACTTTAGCTAAGAAAAGTCCTTTAGTGTATTTATTAATTGAAGACTTAAGCATATATCCGTAATTCAAACCAACGTTAAATGAACTTATGCGGTATTCCAGTCCTGCCGAAATGATATTATTTCTTCTAAGCAGTTCATAATCATTAGCGGCAGAAAGATTAAATACTCCTATAAGTTCAACATTAAAAAGGAAATTATCAAAAAGAATTCCTGCTGAAGTTCCGTAATCTAAAAACACTTCTGCATCCGGATTGGGCGCATCACTTGTGGGAATCCACAATCTCGGTCCAGTTTCCACAGCTATAATATAATTCCTGTCAAGTCTTTCCATATATGAATAGTAACCAAAGACGCAATAATTATTCTTTGGAATATAATCCCTGAAATTGAAAGTGTAGAAATCAGCAGTAAAGACAGGGAATGTTAAACCGAAAGCGAAATGATCGATATTACTGTTCATTGATTCCGGTTTCATTTGTAATAAGAAACTTATGTTTCCATATCCTGTTGTAGAATTTGATTGGATATACGAACCATAACTTTCCTTAAAAGAGAATTGTGTAAAAGGAAGTCGTATTTCTAAATTAAATTTTTTACTCACCGGAAAATTAACATACAGGTTATAATTGGAAATGCTGTTGTAGATCAGGTAATTCCTTATATCAGGATGCTGATACTGGAAGCCGACACGGCGTTTATCCATCGGGATATTGTGCAGGTAAGTAAACGAATGCTCATAATAATTTTCAAATGATTGCGCCGGAGTAATAACCGGGTTATCCGCCATCGTTCTGCTTGATAGGGTGCATATTAATAATGCCAAAAAATATAAAACTTTAATTTTCATAATTAAAATCCCCTCCTTTTAAATTAAAAGAAAGCTCTTATCTTGAAGCAAGAAAATATATCCTTTCAAAATCAATAGCAAATAGGTTTTTAAGGATTTTCTTACTCCGATTTAGAAAAAGAAAACACTTATATGTTATTAACAAAACTCACCCCAACCTGCTATCGCAGGTTTTCCCCTCTCTTGGCAAGAGAGGGGATTTTTGTCGTTTCATTCAAGAGGGGTGAGTTAAAATACTACTTTTTGTTTTTCTCCTAATTGTTAAATTCTTTTTCTTCTTCTCTTTTCTTTATTCCTTGTTCTTTGATCCATTTATATAATTCCATATAGGAATTAAGGATTTTCTTACTTTTCTTTCCCGCCTTATTTTGTTAATTTCTAAATCAAAAATTGTAGAAAATGAGGGATATTTTTATGAAATATAAGTTGATTTTTTTATTGGCTTTACTAACTGCTTTCCGGTTGTTTAGCCAGGAATCATCACAAACTTTCCTTTCACTTAAAACAACAGGTGTTGAAGATTTTATTAAGGCTAATCCAACTTACGACGGTAGAGGAACTATTGTAATTGTACTTGATACAGGCGTTGATCCCGGCGTTGATGGCCTTCTTAAAACATCTGCCGGAGAAACGAAAGTAATTGACCTGATGGATTTTACCGGTCAGGGTGATGTTAAACTTTTTGAAGCGGAACTTATAAATGAAAATGGTGAAACTGTTGCACGCAACGAAGCCGGTAAACTTACAGTTACGGGATTAAATAAACTTGAATACAAATCCGATGACAATAAATATCTTATCGGTAACTTTGATGAAGACAGGTTTCGAAATTCAAATGCCGGAATTAAAGATTTAAACGGCAATAGTAAGAATGATGATAATTATATCATTATCGTTTTTAAAACTTCGCTTGCCGGTGAAGCATTCTGGATTGCTTACATTGATGCAAATGCCGATGGTAAAATTTCTGATGAGAAGCCATTGCGCAGCTACAAAGAGAAACAGGATACTTTTCAAATCTTAAATCCAAACAAGTTTCCTTACTTCACTTTTGCTTTAAATATTTTTCCTGATGAAAAATTAGTAAATGTATTTTTTGATGACGGCGCACATGGTACGCACTGTGCAGGAATTGCTGCCGGATACCAGATTGGTAAATCTGATAACTTTAATGGCGTAGCGCCCGGAGCAAAAGTAATCGGACTTAAGATTGGCGATAATTCAAATGCGGGCGGAGCAACTATTACAGGTAGTATGAAGAAAGCATATTTATATGCAGATAAAATTTCCAAAGAGAAAAAAGAACCCTGCATTATTAACATGAGTTTTGGTATCGGTTCTGCAATTGAAGGTGATGCCGATATGGAAAAATTTCTCGACGATCTTTTAAAGAAAAATCCTTACCTGTATGTTTGTGTTTCTAACGGTAATAATGGTCCGGGAATTTCGACCGCTGGTTTACCGGCATCTTCCAGGTATGTGTTTTCATCCGGGGCGGTTTTAGCCCAGGATGTTGGGAGAGATGATTATGGTTCTTCAATAAAAGAAAATATAATCCTTCATTTTAGTTCACGCGGAGGTGAGGTTGCTAAACCTGATATTTGTACACCGGGCGCTGCAACGTCATCTGTAACAGATTGGTCAGGTGGAGATAAAATGTGGGGTACAAGTATGGCTTCTCCGTACTCTGCAGGTGTAATGGCATTACTGCTTAGCGCGGCAAACCAGAAATTTGCAGGAGTAAAAATTTCTTCTCAGCTTTTATTTAAAGCTGTAAGAAACAGCGCCGATAAGATGGAAGGTTATACCGCACTTGATTACGGCGGTGGTTTTGTAAATGTTCCTAATGCATTTAAACTACTTGAAAAATATATAAACGAAAAGCAGATAGAAAAATTCCAGGATTATAATATTTCTTCCTTTGCACCAAATATGCCGAAGAGTAAAGCACAGTGCTTATATATTCGTAATGGAAGTACCTTAACCGAGAATGATAAATTTCAATTTAATATTTCAAGAGTAAATCCTGATTCCAAAGAAAAATTTTACAGAATATATAATCTTGTAAGCGATAACGATTGGTTAATTCCTCTTCAGAAGAAAACATATATAAGAAATAATGCTCCAAGTTCTGTTACGGTTATCTTTGATAAAACAAAGATGAAAGAGCCGGGGTTGTACACCGGAAGAATTACTGCTTATCGTGATGATAAAACAAAATTCCAGGAATTTGAATTACAGGCAACAGTTGTAATTCCTTATGAATTTACGACTAACAATAGTTACGAAATGAACTGGACTAACGAAACACTAATGCCCGGCAGACATAAAAGATATTACCTTAATATTCCACCTGGTGCAAGTGTTATGACTGTAAAGTTTGCCAATGAGAACGGTAAATATGCTAATGTTCTTTACCGGCTATTTGATCCGGACGGTGTTAATGTTTTCACTTCTCCAACTGTTAATACAAACGGTGAAGAAAGTTTTTCAATAAATAATCATCAGGCTCTTGTTCCCGGCGTTTACGAATTAGTTGTTCACGGACATTTTCTTGCAACGAATCTTTCAACATATAATCTTTCTGTTGAGTTTGGTGGAGTGAAACCGGAACAAGGTTTAACATTAACACCTTCAGATGGTAAAGCAGAATTTGTTAATTACTTTAACCAGATTAAACAATTTGAGTTTAGTGGTGAACTGTTGGGCTTTCAGAAATCTTTTATAGCCAAGCTTGATAAGAGTGACAAATACGTTTATCCTTTCGTGTTAAGGAAAGGTGAGCTTACAAAATCTTTTAACATTGAAGTGAGCAAAGAAGACTTTAACAAGGTAACGGATTTTTCTCTTTTAATTTTTGATGAGAAAGGAAATGCACTTGTAAAAAGCGGGCTTGATTATCCGCTTGGTGATATTGAAATAACAAATACATTTGAAAATGCCGACAGCACTAATCTTAAGCTTGTTATCGTTCCGGCATTCGTTAGCGAGCCGGGCGATATGAAAGTAAATGTTGTCGAAACGACCAACGTAAAATCGATCCAGTCTTTCCAGGTGCAGAATGGTTTATCCAACAGGGTTGAGTTTTATCCTACAATAAAAAAACATATTAATATTTACGCACCCAAACCGAATTTCTATTTTCCAAAGGATTCCAATCCTTACGGAACTATATATTTGAAATCAACAAAATCAGATAAACAGGAAATGGAATTTCCTTTTTTACTACTAAATGAAGGAGATAAATAATGAGTGATGCTCATACCCCAAAAGCAAATGGCGGTTTACCGGAGAATGCTTATAAAGAATTAAAACCGGGCGAAGAATATATTCCGATCATGATTCCTTCTAAGATTTATCCGGAAGTAAATGTCTGGTCTGTTACATGGGGATTAGTAATGGCGGCAATATTTTCTGCTGCTGCAGCTTACCTTGGATTAAAAATTGGTCAGGTATTCGAAGCTGCAATTCCGATAGCAATTATTGCTGTTGGTTTATCAACATTAGCAAAAAGAAAAAATGCATTGGGTGAAAATGTAATTATTCAATCAATCGGTGCAGCATCAGGCGTTATTGTCGCTGGTGCAATTTTCACAATACCGGCATTATATATTCTTGAATTGCAGGCACAGTTTTACCAGATATTTTTGGCTTCATTGTTCGGCGGTTTTTTAGGAATATTATTTTTAATTCCTTTCAGGAAATATTTTGTTGCTGAAATGCACGGCAAGTTTCCTTTTCCTGAAGCAACTGCTACTACTGAAGTTTTAGTCGCCGGAGAAAAGGGCGGCAAGCAGGCTTTGGTTCTTGTTGCAAGCGGATTGATTGGAGGTGTTTATGATTTTATTGTCGCCTCATTCGGCTGGTGGTCTGAAGTGTTTACAACAAAAGTTATCGATCTTGGTCAGACAATTGCCGACAAGTATAAACTTGTTTTCAGAATGAACATTGGCGCAGCAGTGATGGGATTAGGTTACATTACCGGCTTGAAATACACTGCAATTATTGCCGGCGGTTCATTTGTTTCCTGGTTCTTACTTATTCCCGTTGTTGCTTATATCGGTAGTGGATTGAATGAACCTCTTGGCGTTAATATTTCTTTGCTTGTAAAAGATATGACACCGGAACAAATCTTTTCAAATTATGTAAGGCATATAGGAATTGGCGGAATTGCGATGGCCGGTATAATCGGAATTATCCGTTCATCAAAAATTATTGCCTCTGCCTTTTCACTTGCAGTTAAAGAAATTTTCGGCGGTAAACTTGGTGATAACGAAAAACTTAGAACACAGCGCGACTTATCGATGAAAATTATTGTGATAGGAATTTTAGCAACTGCAGTTTTAATTTATATCTTTTTCTTCTTTGGCGTTGTTACAAATGTAACCCATGCTTTGGTTGGATTAGGAATAGTGCTTGTTATAGCTTTTCTCTTTACTACAGTTGCTGCAAATGCAATTGCAATTGTAGGCACTAATCCTGTATCAGGTATGACCTTAATGACTCTGATTCTTTCCTCGCTTGTTTTAGTTTCTGTTGGTTTAACAGGCGAAGCAGGAATGATATCTGCATTAATTATCGGTGGTGTTGTTTGTACAGCCTTATCGATGGCTGGCGGATTTATTACAGATTTAAAAATCGGTTACTGGCTTGGTTCTTCTCCTTACAAACAGGAAACATTTAAATTCCTTGGAACCGTTGTAGCATCTGCAACTGTTGGCTGGGTTGTGCTTGTACTAAATCAAACTTATGGATTTACCGGAGACAATGCATTAATTGCTCCGCAGGCAAATGCAATGGCAGCAGTTATTAAACCATTAATGTCCCAGCAACCCGCACCCTGGCTGCTTTATATTGCCGGAGCTTTTATGGCTCTTATTCTTACAATGTTAAAAGTGCCTGCTCTTGCGTTTGCGCTTGGTATGTACATTCCTCTTGAGTTGAATACTCCGCTTTTGGTTGGCGGTTTAATTTCTCACTTTGTTTCTACAAGAAGCAAAGATGAAAAGCTTAACAATGCAAGAAGAGAAAGAGGAACATTAATTGCATCCGGATTCATTGCCGGTGGTGCATTGATGGGTGTAATTAGTGCTATCTTCCGTTTCTGGGAGTTTAACTGGTTGTTACAGGAATGGCAGGAAACTCACTCCGCAGAACTTGTTGCGCTTATGATGTTTGCATTATTGTGTTCATATATGATCTGGGATTCTCTCCGAGCAAAACCGGAAGAATGATATGAAAACCTTCAAGGTCCTCTTGTAGTTATAAGCCAGAGACCTTGAAGGTTCTCTTTGCTCAGAGTAAGAATATGAATAAGAGTAAGATTAAGAAAAAGAAGTTTTAAATGAACATCTCCGATTCACACAAATATTTTCCTTTCGTAAAAAGCGGAATGATTTATATGAATCACGCCGCTATTTCTCCGCTGTCTTTACCGGTTGTAGAAGCGATTAACAGTTACCTTAAAGTAAGATCAGAAACCGAAATAGAAAACTTTCCGGATTTTATAAAACTTGCTGCAGAAACAAAAATCCTTTTAAGTGAAATGATAAATTCTCCTTCTGCAGACAGAATTGCTTTTGTGGAAAATACCTCTAACGGGTTGAACATTCTTGCACAAGGATTACAATGGAAGCAAGGTGATCGAATCATTCTTAACGACATCGAATTTCCGTCAAACGTTTACCCGTTTCTTAATCTGAAATCTTACGGTGTTGAAATTGATTTTGTAAAATCAAAAGAAGGAATAGTTACTGTTGAAGATATTGAAACAGCTATTACACCGAATACGAAATTAGTTTCCATAAGTTTTGTGCAGTTCTTAAACGGTTACAGAATTAACCTTGAACGTCTTGGCAATTTATGCCGGAGTAAAGGAATTATCTTTTGTGTTGATTCAATCCAGGGACTTGGCGCTCTTCAACTTGATGTACAGAAATATAAAATTGATTTCCTTTCCAACGGCGGGCATAAGTGGCTTATGGGTCTTGAAGGGTTAGGATTCATTTATCTGACTGAAGAACTTCAGGAACATCTTAATCCAAAATATGTTGGCTGGACGTCTGTTGTTGATGCCTGGAACCTGCTTGATTACAACCTTACTTTAAGAAAATCTGCCGACTGCTTCCAGAACGGAACACTCTCTTCACCCGGAATAGTTGCATTAAATGCTTCGCAAAAATTCCGTTCATCTTTTGGATATGATAAAATTGAGGAGACAATTCTGAATAACTCGGAATATTTTATTTCATCTTTAAATGAAGCGGGAATTAATCCAATACTTAAAAATATCAACAAAGAAAATCTTTCAGGTATTGTAAGCTTTAAGTCAGAAAAAGCAAACGAGATATTTGAAGCGCTCCAAAAAGAAAATATTGTTGCTGCGGTCAGGGAAGGCGTTGTCAGACTATCGCCTCATTTTTATAATGCACAGGATGAGATTGATCAGGTGGTTTCAATACTAAAAAGAATTAGTTAATTTTCACCTGACTTATTAGAACATTTGATGAAATTTAAAAGAATATTACCCGTGCTTGGTTTGCTTCTGCTTTTAAACGGATCCTTCTTTGCACAATATAAAAACATCAGGATAAGTAAAGCATCTTCAAGTGATCCCGAAGAAGTTTCTATTGCAATTAATCCGGTGAATCCAATGAACATTGCCGCCGGTGCAAATATCAATTATTATTATTTTTCAAAAGATGGCGGATTGACCTGGATAGAAGGAAGATTATCTTCAGCTTTGGGTGTATGGGGTGATCCGAGCGTTACTTTTGATCCATTCGGTAATTTATTTTTTGGTCATCTTTCAAGACCTCAGTCAAATGGTTATTGGATTGACAGAATTGTTGTACAAAAATCTGTTGATGGCGGCGCTACCTGGAGTAACGGTGTTGGTATTGGGTATCGCCCACCGCAAAAAGAGCAGGACAAGGAGTGGTTGATTTGTGATCATACTAATTCTGTTAATCGCGGAAATGTTTATATGTCGTGGACTGAATTTGATGATTACGGCAGTTCAAATAAAAGAGATAGCTCAAGAATTTTGTTTTCTGCATCTGATGATCAGGGTTTAAGCTGGGCTGAACCGATAACAATAAGCGATAGATGCGGAGATTGCATTGATGATGATAATACTGTTGAAGGCGCTGTTCCCGCAGTTGGTCCTGATGGTGAAGTGTATGTAAGCTGGTCCGGACCACCTGGAATTATGTTTGATAAATCCTTTGATGGTGGAAAAACATGGGGCAAGGATATTTTTGTAAATGATCAACCGGGTGGATGGGTTTTTGATATCCCGGGCATTAACCGTTGCAATGGTTTGCCTGTTACAGTTTGCGATATTAGCAATTCAAAATACCGGGGAAATATTTATATCAACTGGTCGGATCAAAGAAACGGCATTGAGAACACTGATATTTTTATTTCAAAATCTCCTGACGGAGGTACTACATGGAGCGCTCCGATAAAAGTTAATGACGACAAGTCAAATAAAAACCAGTTCTTTACCTGGGCATCAGTGGATCCAATTACGGGCGTTCTTTATGTAGTTTTTTATGACAGACGAAATTCAACAAGATTTTCTGATCCGCTTGAAACAGATGTTTATGTCGCAAAGTCTGTAGATGGCGGTGAGACATTTACTAATTTCAAGGTAAGTGAATCATCGTTTATTCCTAATGCAGTAAAATTCTTTGGTGATTATACAAACATTGCGGCATATAATGGAATGGTGTACCCAATTTGGATGAGAATGGATGCTAATAAACTCAGCATTTGGACTGCCATTATAAATGATAATTCTACCGGTTGTGAACAGGAAGAATTTGAATTGCCGGAAGAATTTATCCTGCTGCAGAATTTTCCCAATCCTTTCAATTCGGATACAATAATAAAATGGCAGCAGCCTAAAGCGGCAAATACAATGCTCAGGATTTATGATGCGGTTGGAAATAAGATTACTACGCTTGTAAATGAATTCAAACAGCCAGGCAATCATAGCTGCAAACTTAATACTGATGATTTAAAGCTGGCAAGCGGGATTTACTTCTATCAGCTTATTGCCGGTGATTATATTGAAACCAAGAAATTAATTTTACTTAGATAATTTTTTGTGAGTAATAAAATGAAAGAAATAAGTAAAACCCAGGTTGAGAATTTCTTTTCTAATAAGAAAATGGTGATGATTGGAATGTCAAGAAATCCAAAGGATTATACCCGCAATCTTTCAAGGGATTTAACGGTACGCGGATACGAGATATATCCAGTCAATCCAAATGCATCTGAAATAGAAGGGAAAAAGTGTTACTCAAATGTTGCTTCTGTTGATGCTGTAGTTAATGCCGCATTGATATTTACAAAAGGGGAGACACTTTCTGCTAACCTTGATGAGGCAGTTAATAAAGGAATTAAACATATCTGGTTAAATTTTGATAAACCATTAACTCCTGTACTAAAAGGTAAAGTTGAAAAGTATGGAGAGCAGGGGATAAACATAATTCATGGATTTTGTCCTTATATGTTTATAGAAAATCCGCAGTTCTTTCACAAACTTCATCGCTTTTTTGTAAAACGTTTTGGTGCATTTCCAAAATAATAAGTCATATGTTTCTTCGGCATTGTATTCTGATTGTTTAAAATAAAAAAAGGCGGATATGAAATCCGCCTTTTTTATAGGTTAATTATATCTTATCTCAGGTATTGAAGTTTCTTTACCATTGAGAATTCTTTGTTGCTTTCATGTGAATTTGCTACTAATCTATAGATATAAATTCCGCTTGAAAGATTATCAGGTCTCCATTCTACTTTATGAATTCCTGAATCAAAATCTAAATCATTAATTAAAGTAGCAACTTCTTCGCCCAGCATACTGTAAATCTTCAGGCTTACAGAGCTGTTCTCCGGTAATTCAAACTGTATCTGGGTTGAAGGATTGAATGGGTTAGGATAATTCTGTCTTAAGGCAAACTCATTAACAACAACATTGGATTTACCCAATACGGCGTGAGTCATGCCCCAGTTATTCATAACAACATAGAAATCCTCTGAATTAACTACACCATCACCATTGCAATCTGCATAAGTTGCAGCAGCAGGAATCCAGGCAGTTGCAAGCTGAGCAGCCCATTCCGAAGAAACAGTTGTTCTTGGTGAACCGGTTTTGTTTTCATATAGTTTTAATGCGTCCCAATCTGCCTGATCAACATCACCGTCATTATCCGCATCACCAGGCCATACTAAAAGCTGTGCTGATGTACTTGAGCCGATTGTAAATACATCGTTTGATACAACATAGTTTCCGGCTTCTCCAAACTTAGTTATTCTAACTAAGCACTGAGTGGAAGGAGTATTAGGGATTGTCCAGGGGAATGTTAAGTTATTTCCAAGATATCTTGATTTAATAATATTCCAGGTAGTGCCTCTGTTTGTTGAATATTCAATTTTAACATAAACAGTTGCAGCGGAAGTGTTATTGCCTGCTTTTGATAATGTCTCTTTAGACGAAGTACCTGCAGCCGGAGTCAGACCGCCAAGAATCCAAACTATGTTTCTTGTTGTACCAGGCATATAAATTTCGCCGCCGTTTGGTGTAACTAAGAACATATTGCCTGATGTTGTTTCTGCCCCCGGAGCACCTTCAACTCTGATTAATTCCCATCCGCCTTTTGGTGAAAGGTTCATAGGATTAGCCATACCTGCATAGAGTGCGGAGCCATCGGAGAATAAGTTTCTTACACCGTAGCTCGTTTCATTGTTTAAACCATTTTGAGAAACAGGCATTGCCGGGAATTCAGGCGAAGTGAATTTCCATAGGTCAGCACCCAAATACTTTGAAAGGCCTAACTGATTAATTATTTCTTGTATCTGAGGAGGTAATTCAGGTATTATGCTCATAAAAGGTATGAAGGCGAGGAAACTCCAGTCCATTGTTCCAATATATAACCTGTTTTTGAAAACATTCATTGACCATGTGTAATTGTTAAAGAAGTTGTTAATACCTGAAAGCCCAAACAATGGTAATTGGTGCATGTTATTTGGTACAAATCTCCAACCGCATTCACTATATGGAGTTCCTTCGGCTGAGACTGGTTCAACAGGTTCACAAGGTATATATCTTGGCAAAATAGGATTGCCGTAAAGCAGCTCAACATTGAAAGGAGAATGTCCATTTGATTCATTGTTCGCATCCTTTGCTAAAGGAGGCACTTCATCGAAATCGCATCTGAAAATTGATATTGATCTATGAGCGCCAAGAATTCCAATTATACTTTCTAAAGGGTCCCAGTTATCCATTTCTCCATAATAACGGTTAACTGCAAGTCCGGCAAGAAAAGGAACATGCATTGTGCCCCAGTATAATTTCCCTCCATATGATGCTAAAGCGCCGCCGCCATATGTCATACCTACTACAGGATCCGGTTCATACTGCATTACACTCCACACCTGGTTCCAACCTCCTACGTTAGCTTCGGTCAAACCATCAAAAGGTATTATAGGGCTACGCCATATACCGGCATATTGCGGAATATGTCCGCCAATAGAAGGCCAGGTATTTACATATAACCTTCCATTATGATAAGCGATCTCAGCTGCATCCGAAGCCAAAGCACCAACAATTTCAAACTGGAAAGGATCATCAACAGTCCCTCTCCATCTCAACACAGCACCGCCAGGAGCTAAGGCCTCAGTATTATCAACTGATTTGTTTAATGATTGCGCTAAATTATTCAAGTTGCTGCTGCTTGATGTAAGGCCATCTTTTATGCCAATTCCAAAATATAGAACACCGTTTACGACTATCCATTTTCTAATATTATCAGCATAACCAAAAAATCCAAAGCCAGCAATTTCATCTAAGTCATTAATTGTTGTTGAACCAATATATTCCCCTGTATTTGCATTAAATGCGAAAAGATTTATGCCGCCATCTGAATGGCCGTCTTCCAATTGTGCTCCTGTTGTTGTAGGTCCAAGACCACCGGTGTTAGGGCCGCCTAAAAATACGACTCCATTTAAAGCTCCTGCTGAACGTAATCCAACAGTATGATTTAATCTGGTTCTGCCAAGATCATCAAGCAAGTCGGTTTTTTCCATTAGCAAATCAGTTGCAGTATTATACATAAAAATACGTGGTGGTCTCCAATCCGGAAAAATTGCCTCGGGATACCAATCCCAAGTATGAACACCTTCACAAACATAGCAATTGTTTTCATGGCCGCCAGCCATACCAAGATAACCAGCTTCAACCAAGCAAACAACGTTTGGAGCGGTACCAAACCAAATATTAGCTCCATCCTTAACAACTCCCCAGACGTATGCATCGTTAACTTTGGGAGTGCCGTTGAATTCTCTTAGTGAAGGATCATAATTATTGCGGGGATCACCAATACCGTAATAATCTTCATCCGGTTGAGCTTTTGCAAGCAGAGTAAAATCAATAATGCTTGAAGTTTCATCGGGGATTATGGTTTTATGTAGTGTATTGGTTTGTGGGTTATTATAAGCATCCTTCCAGAATTTCATCATTACTTTAAGTGCAGAATCTTGTTCCTGCGCAAAACTTGATGAAAAACTTCCCAGTATGAATATAATCAATAGCCTGGTAAATTTTGTTTTCATAGTCAACCTCAAATTATTTATATAAAAGTTCAGGACTTTCAAAAAACAAAAAAGTGAACAGGACAAAATGTAAAGACCAAAAGAATTAAAACAGGTTCTGTTGCTATACTATACAGTACATATTAGAATTACACCTTAACTTTCAGTTGTGAATTTAATATTAAAAATTCCAATAGTCAACATTATCATATGAATTAAATCACATTGTTTTAGCCCCATAAATGGATGGGGTAATACCATCTATTCCTTGACTATAGCAAGACCTGGGGCTACCTGAGAAAACTGTTATTGTATATATTCCGTTAAAATATATTTTTTCTATTCCCGTATCAGGTACCAAATATCCGGACCACCTTCAAGATAATTTAAAGGATCGCTCTTTGTTCTGTCCTGCTGATCGATATATTTAATTCTGGCATCCTTAACAATAAAGTTGTATTTACCATAGATATTATTGTCGACAGTTACAACAAACTGATATTTACCATCCTTCAGTAAATCCTTTGTCTTAAATCTTCCCTGATCAAAATTAAATTTCTTCTCTAACCATTGCGAAGGCATAAAAAGGGCATCAGCCTCTTTTTTCCAGGAAGTTATTTTTTTCCCATCCTTAAATAATTCTACCTGTACTTTCGGTTTTTTTCCTTCAAGAGATTTTGACCGGAACCAGGTTGAAAACCAAACGGCTGATTCAGGATCATTATCCTTTAAATAAATAAAAGCATAATCTTTCCACGTGCCTTCAAGATAATAACCATCTCCCGGTTTGTAAGGGTCAGAACTTTTTTCAACACTTACGGAAAAAGGAAAATTTAAAAGCAGCTTATCTCTGAAAAGGAATTCCAATGAATAGTTACCGGCTTCCTTTATAAACGGAGCTTTAGCAACATCATGATTTACCAACCAGAAAAAAGCACCTTTAAGCTGACCAACCTTCCAGTGATATTCCTGAATAACATTTCCCTCTTTTTTAAGAATCAGAGTTATTGCCTTTGTCATTTCGGCTTTGTTAGTTATAATTTCGGGTGGCAGGAATGCTGCTAAAATTGCATTGTCATCATCACCCGTAACAAATCTGAATACCCCATTGCCAGCATTAAGATTAATTCCATTAAGGACAGTATAATACACCATTGAAGGTGGCAAATCCTGGGCAAAAAGTTGATTCATAAGAAATGAAGAAATAAAAAACAATGAGAAGAAAAATTTTACGATCTGATTTTTCATAACGCCCTCTCAATTTGTTATAAAGATATTGCTTTATTTCAGTCCGAGATTTTTAAATCGAACAGGGAATGAGTTTTCTATTTGTGCTTTCTAATAAACAGAATATTCTTAGCGACAATTGATGTACTGTATATTAACGTAAAATTTTTCTTCAGATGTAAAACTTGGGAGTGGGCAGATGGTTATAAGAATCGGTTGCTCACGAGACTTAAGTTGCAGCAAAATCAAATTCGATTTCTTTTGGTTCAACATAAATACTCATTAGATTTTGGTGTTAACTTATGAGAAATTTTTACTTCTGTCAATACCTTTTATAAAAGCGATTGTAAAATAAAAATACTGTTCAGTTTGTTTCTCTTGGAAAAGAAAAATGTTGCTGAACAATAATCCATTTACCATCTCGCTTTTCAACAACACCCGTCCAACGCGCATTTTCCCACGATGCAGGTTCACCTTTATAAGTATTAATATCATCAAGAATGCAGTAAAACCACGCAACATCTCTGTTTTTCGAAAATGTTATTCTCAGGTCTTTTAATTCATGGCGTACATATTTAAACTCAGGACTCATCCAGAATGGAACATTTTTTTTAACATCTTCGAATTTTTTTACCACGTTCTTTCCCGGTGAGACGCTAATATAATTTGTATCGTTAGCAATAACGCTGAATAAAAGATCTAAGTTTTTATCTTTTGCCCATCCGATACATGAAGAGATTGTTTTAGCTACTTCTGTTTTTTCCAAATCTTTTTCAACAACTTCTTGTGCAGAAGTTATATCTAAATAGCAGGAATAAAGAAATAAAATAATCATTAATTTTTTCATGGTCTTTCCCTGTATTATAATACTTTAAAAAGATTTAGCCGTCAAAATTTTTTACATTCGATTTTGTAAACTGAAGGAAGTAGTTTCATTCGTTTATTTCCAGAAGTTCTTTCTTTAGTTGATCAATATCCACATCCATTAACCAGATATCGAAATTTCCCGAACGGGTACTTGTGAAAGCTATCTGTTTTCCATCAGGTGACCAGTTCATTCCTTCATTATGACTTTTGTGAGTAATAGATAACGGAAGGGATTTTCCACCTTCAGCGGGTATAGCCCAGATACCCAGATATTTATTTTCCAATACCGCATAAACCAACATGGAACCATCAGGAGAAAGAGCAAGATGACGATAGAAATTTTCATGATGTCCTGTAATTTGTTTTTGCTTATTTCCATCTGAAGAGATTTTCCAGAGCGTA
>QZKB01000140.1 GCA_003599415.1 Ignavibacteriales bacterium
CAGCCGTCATTCTGAACACAAGGATATTATGTTCGGCATCATTATTTGCAACATAAATAAGAGAATCTTTAGTTACAGCAATATCATAAGCTTCCAGCATCTCAATCATATCAAAACCGCTAATCCATGGCTGATGAAAATTTGCGTTGGCGCTTCCGTAACCATAAGTACCCATCCTTCCTTTAGCTGAATCAGCATCGGTATAGCTGACAAGATAACTTGAATTAGGCGAACTCCTGTAGACTAATGCCACAAAAGTATTTTCTTTAATAACACCAACCGAAATTGCAGGGTAACCAACCCCGTTAACTTCATCATCGTAAGTTGCATACTGGCAAAACCAGGGCGCATCCATTGTTTGAGCATTTGTAAAAGTATAAGGAAGGATGATCAGGAAAAACGAAAGTACAAGAAAAAATTCTTTTTTCATTTTAGTCTCCCTCAAATATTAAATATGTGCAGGAGAATTTTAAAAAATAAAATACGAATGTCAAGAAACCGTAAGCAGGATAATTTGAAAAACTAATCGCCTGGTTTGCCTCTTCGTTATTTAGTTGTAAATGATTACTGATGCTAATCAGATCTTATCATTTAAAAAGAAACTCAACCCCCGCCCCCTTCTCTTACTAAGAGAAGGGGAGTAAGGGGACGAGTTGAAAAATAATATTTCTTTCCTAAATCAGGTTTTACTTTAGGAACAGCATCTTTTTGGAAATAATTTTGTTCCCAGTAGTTAACCTGTAAATGTATGTTCCGCTTGCTAAATCAGATGCGTTGAACGGAGCCTGGTAAACTCCAGCCTTCATGTATTCGTTGCTGAAGATAACTGCAGTTTCTTCACCAAGAATATTATAAATCCTTAAATCAACAACTGCATCCTGCGGAATTCCGAACTTGATAGTAGTTGTCGGATTAAATGGGTTCGGATAATTCTGGTTAACAAAGAATTCCTTCGGAATATATTTTTCTACTCCGGTTGCAATATCGTTTACGAATGTTATATCAAATGTATCTACACTTGTAACAATCGCAGATTCGCTTCCTTTTGTTTTAACTGTCCATCTTGTAACAAGAGTATCTTTCCCAGCCATCCAACCTAATACTTTCTTTCCATCAAAAGTATAAATGCTGTCATTTAGTGCCGGACTGTTAAATGCCGGAGTTTTTAAAAGTGAGAATTGATAAATCAAAGCATCACCATTTAAATCAACGGATTTCGTCCAGGTAGCAGTGAATTGCTGGCTTGAATCTGTTAATACAACAACTGCACCGTCTGCAGGTGAAACAGGGAAGAAGTATGGTGATGGTGGGGCAGCAACACCCTGGGTAATATCGGAATAAAGAGTAGGTATCAACTGATAGCCGCTGTTTTGAGGTACACTACTGTCAAACTGGGATGCTATTCCTATTGCATTTATAGGATAAGTAGGTTCAGGATTAAGTTTTAAGTCAGTATCATTATCAATCCTGAAAGTAAATGTTTTATAACCATCCCAGAACGTCATTGATACTCCTGAGCTCGTGCTTGAAGCATCCGGCCAAGCATTAGAGGTTGCTGTCTTTGCTATTCCGTTAAACTTTATTCTTGTAGCTTCATAAATTTCTCCGTTTGTCAGGAAATCATCTACTGTTACCACGATTGGTTCCGGTAATGTTGCAACACCAAGTAGAACAAGATTTACCGGTGTATCGGAAACTTCTAATTCTGTTACACCATTATAATGAGCAACTTTGCCAGTAATTCGGATTTTGCTTCCAATCGGTAAATCAGTTGAGTCATCATTGTTTGCAAAAATTAATATTCCACCTGTTTCATCCTGCATATAAAATCCAAGATCGGCAGAATTCTTTTGGATATTAATAGATGTAACAACTCCCATAATTGTATATTCAATACCGATGTTATCCGGAATAAAGTCACCATTTGCATCAACTTTAACATCTGCAATTGGAGTAGTAACTACTTTAAGTAAATCAAGAATAACAATTGGAATTGGATCACTATCTCTTGGAATTCCGGAGTAAACAATTTCAAGGTCGGAATCATCATCAACATTTGCAAGAGTTACAATATCGATTTCGTTAGCGCCTGTAACTATTCCTTCATCAATTTTAGCTGATGAATAGTTTGCTGCATCGCGTATATCACCACCTTTGTATTTTACAAGGAAGATTCCACCCTGGCTGTCTCTTGAGCCGAATACCAAATCAATATTTCCATCTCCGTCAATATCACCTGAAGCTGCACCGTTTAATCTAACAGCGCCAACAGTACTTAAATCTGCAATAACTGTGGATTTTAAACCACCGTTTACTTCTTCAAGCAGATAGACTTTACCAGCACCAGCACTTGCCCATGCACCAACTACCAATTCCTGGATACCGTCATTATTTATATCAGTAACAGTAGAACCTTTAAATGAACTATATCCGCCGGCAACATTTGTTAAAGTATTTGCAAGCTGCCATGTACCGTTTATATACTGGAATTTATTTATTGATCCGTTATTATCAATTGTGTAAGCGTTACTATTTACAACTGCAACATCATATTTGGTACCACCGGGAATTACTCCGGTTGAATAATCAATAACAACTAAAGGGAGACCTTCAGTTGCAGTGCGGGGAACACCGGAGAATACAGCTTCATCTATCCCATCGCCGTCAACATCGCCAACAGATGCAACATCCCACTGACCACCAGCCATTAAACCATGGTCAATTATTGAAGTTTCATAATTGTTAACGTCAAGGATATCTCCACCTTTGTATTTAAGTCTGTAAAATGTAGCTTCATCTGTACTGTAGGTTGTTCTTGAACCAAAGACAAAATCAAGATTACCATCACCATCAATATCTCCTGAAGCACCACCGTTTAATCTTGTTGAACCTAATCCGGCAAAATCTCCGATTGTAGCAGCATCTAAACCATCACCGTTTGGTTTAAGTAAAAATACCTGTGAACCGCCAACCCATTGACCAACCACAATTTCCTTCTGGCCATTCTTATCGAGATCGACTACTGAAGCATTATTCCAAGAGCCACCAGGCACAAGACCAGATAAAACAGGTTTGGAAACATATCCGCCATTTTCATAGGCTATTGGTGTGATGTTACCGGATGAATGAATTAAATAAGCAAAATTATTTATGACCGCTAAGTCATATATTGTACCACCATCTACTGTCATACCGGCAGTTAATGCGGATGCTTCAATTGTCCAGGTTTCAGAACCATCTGCATTATCAGGAATATTACTTACTGAGATAATACCGAATCTCATATCACCTGCTCTTGCGCCATAGATTAACTCAGTTTTTCCATCGCCGTCAATATCACTTAATACCCATTTAAATGGTCTTTCGTTACCACCGTCAGCAGTTAGAATTGAGTAAGCTGCATTTGGTTTATAACTACCATCACCATTATCAACACCTAAAATATCCGAACCATCTCCTTTAGTTTCATACACAACAATGCGAGGTGGGTTCTGACTTTCTGCTGTAAGGTTATTTACAGGACCCCAGAATATTTCCATTTTACCATCACCGTCACTATCGCCATATGTTAAAGCCGGCCAGGTATTTTGTGCAGGAATTCCGGGGATAGCAGTGACAAACACTTGTTCCCAGTAAGCGCCGTTCATTTCAAATTTATATAACCTTGGTATAAGTTCATTCGGAGTGTCATTCCAGTCATCATTTACCGCATAAATCTCTCGCTTGCCATCAGCGTCAAAATCAACACCGGCAATAATATTTCCAAAACCACCCGGTTCAACAGGATCTGCATTTATTACAGCACTCCTTACAAACTGAGCAGGGGAGTTAGAACCAGAGTATTCAATTGTCCAGGTTTCGGAACCATCACCATTATCCGGAATATTATTAACGCTGATTACTCCAAATTTAAAAGGTGAAGAAGAACCTGCACGATCTGCAAAAATAACTTCATCAACTCCGTCCTTATCAATATCATTAACAACCCATCTGAACGGGCGCATATTAACATTATCGGTAAGGTTAAAATTCCATTTGGCATTTGGAGCATAATTACCATTACCAAGATCGACACCCATTACGTCGCTACCATCTCCTTTAGATTCAAAAACTATTATACGGGCAGGATTAGGATTTGCCGAAGCATCAAGATTGTTTACTGGTCCCCAGATAATTTCCATTTTTCCATCTTTATCAAGATCTCCTGAAGTTAGTGCCGGCCATGTGTTTTGTAAAGGAATATCTAATGTAGCGGACCAAACTGAATCCCATTGATTACCATTTTTTTCGAACTTATAAATTCTAGGGATTAATTCATTCGGAGTATCGTTCCAGTCATCATTCACCGCGTAAATTTCAGTTTTTCCATCACCATCAAAATCAACTCCTGAAACTAAATTTCCAATTCCTCCGGGTTCAAGTACCGGAACCGGAATAACACTTTGTCTTATGAATTGATCTGTTTGAGTGAACGCACCTGAAGAAAGAAAGACGAATAGAAATGCAGAAAAGAACAGAATAAAATTTTTCATGAATTCTCTCCTTTGTAATTATTTGAAATAATTGAAAAAAGGAGGCCGGTTTTTTTACCGGCCTTCATTATAATTATTTAACTAATGTCATTTTCTTAGTGAATTGTGTATTTCCGGCTTTGAGCGTATAGAAATAATTTCCGGAAGCTAATTTTGAGGCATCATAAGTAAACTTATAGGTTCCTTTTTCAAATGAAGTTGAATTAATAAGTTTAGTAATGAGCTCGCCTGTTGAAGAGTAAACTGTTAATGTAACATCCGATCGCTCTTTAATAGAAAATTCTATTGTTGTACTCGGATTAAAAGGATTTGGATAATTCTGTTTAAGTGAAAATTCATCAGGTACTATTCCTTCCTCTTTAACAACACCGGTAATTGTTAAAGGAATAACAGGTAATGTACCACCATATTGCCATTTATCAACCGTCCATCCATAGAATGAAACTGAATAAACATTATTATTATTATCGAATGCAACGTTATAAGGTGAAGTATAGCTTGATGCGTTTCCAGGTACATCTCCGTCACCTCTGCTTTGATATGAAGAATCACACATCAGAAAATTCCATTGTGCACAATCAATTGTATCAACGGCAGAACCTGTATTAGGATTTAGTAAATAGATTCTTCCATATTCATAACCTGAACCGGTTTTGAAGTTGTTTGCACAAGCTACAAATAATATATTTTTATCAAACATAAAATTTAATCCCCATGGACCTGGATTTAGAGTATCACCAGCAGATGCAACCGGTCTGTCAGTTAAAGTAAAACTGAAAGCTGGATTCAGAGTATAACCTGTTTCAGGAGTGCCTGTATAACAATAAACTTTATCCAGTTCATAGTTAGAGACATAAATTACAGTTCCTTCTTTATTAACTGTAATTCCTCTTAAATCGCCGGAATCCGGAACAGTGATAGTCTGCATCGGGTTTGAAGGAACACCTTGCGACCAGTTCGCATCTTTTGCATAACCCTCATAAACCAGAACCTTTCCGGGATTAGGCCCGTTGCCTGAAGTTGACACATAAACTTTTCCATTTGCATCAACATCAATACCCCATAAGCTATCGGAGTCAAGAACTCCAAGTGTGCTCATTCTGTATTCGGTTGAAAGTATTTCGGTTGCAGTTTTCTGAAAAACCAAAATGTTTCTGTCGGGATCATTGCTTGCGGCATAAACATAGCCATCGGAAGTCCCCTCTAAATCGGTAGCATATTGTAGCTCAACAATATCAAATCCGTTAACCCATGTTTCATGAATTCCTGCACATGCGGAACCATAACCATTAAAATTCAATCTGCCTGTTGCTGAATCAGCATTAGTATAACCAATTAAGAAACAAGTATTGTTTGATAGTCTTGTAACAAGAGCAACAAAATCATTTTCACCAACAACTGCTACGGAAGGAACATTATAACCTGTTCCGTTAGCGCTGTTGTCATAAGTTGCATAAAGACATTTCCAGTCTTTGTCAATGGTTTGAGCCTGGGTGTGAGAAATAAGGACGAGAAAAAGAAAAGAAAGAATGAACGAGTAAAAATACTTCATCTGAGCCTCCTCTCGAAAATTTCTGTTAAAAACATTTTCAAGTTTAAAAAATCTATCCATAAAGTCAAGGTTATTTTATGTATTTTTAATTCAATTATGTTGATTATTTTGTATTTATGAAAAAATATTTTAAGTCATTTCTGCATAAACAAATATTACGGTTAGCGCTACCCGCAATTGCAGGCCTTTCCTCTCAGATGATTGTTTCTCTTGTTGATACGGCAATGATTGGCCGTTTAAATGAAGCTAAATATGCTCTTGCGGCAATGGGAATTGGTGTAATGGCAACCTGGGCTCTTATAAGTTTTTTCTCAAGTCTCTCTACCGGAACACACGTTCTTGTTGCAAGGAAATTCGGGAATAATGACTTTAACGGTTGTGGCCAGGTAATGAATATATCCCTTATATTATCTTTAATGATTGGCCTAGTTGTAAGTTTCCTTGGAGTAAGTTTTGCATATACCATTTCCCATTTTTTTGCTGCGGATTTTACGGTAGGCGATTTAGCCGGAGATTTTCTTCATTATAGGTTTATGGGAATTCCGTTTTTCCTTCTCACGGTTTCCTACCGTGGATTTTTTTTCGGAATCGGTAAAACTAAAATTTTCATGTACTCGGGAATTTTAGTAAATGTTCTGAATATTATTTTTAGTTACACATTTATTTACGGAGCTTTCGGCGCTCCTAAGATGGGACTTGCCGGGGGTGGACTTGGAGCTACACTTGCAACTATAAGCGATTCTCTTTTTTATTTCTTTGTCACTCTAAGGAAAGATTACCGGCGGAAATTTTATTATTTCAGGCATTTTAAATTCGATACGAAAATTTTCAGATCAATCTTAAAAATATCTCTGCCTGTATCTCTTCAGAATGTATTAATACTTGTTGGCTTCCTAAGCTTTATATCCATTACCGGTTTGATTGGTACTTTGGAACAGGCTGCTTCTCAGACTGTGGTTTCTTCATTGTTCATATCATTTATGCCTTGTTTCGGATTCGGTATTGCCGCTCAAACTCTAGTTGGAAATAATCTGGGTTCGGGCAAATTTAGGCTGGCAAAGATCTACGGATTTGAAACCACGAGGATTGCAACTTATTATACCTTAGCACTCGGGATTGTCTTTTTACTTTTCCCACAATTTATTCTATACCTTGTAACAACAAATGAAGCTGTAATTGAAACTGCCGTTCCGATTTTAAGGGTTGCAGGATTTGCACAAATATTCTATGCAACGGGAATTGTACTTGCAAACGGTTTACAGGCTGCAGGAGAATCCCTTTTTGTTATGGCGGCCGAGGTAATTACAAACTGGTTCATATTCATTGTTTTATCATATTACCTTGGTGTTTATCTTAAGTTTGGTTTAATGGGCGCCTGGTTTGCACTTCCATTTTATATTATATGTTATTCTCTTGCTGTGTATCTGAAATTCAGGTTTGGGAAATGGCAAACCGAGGTCGGATGAATTGTGACTTAAAAAGAAAAATTAAATTTTTATGAGAAAACTATTGACAATCTTTTATTCTTGGAATATATTTGCTGTGTAATGAAGAAAATTAGTTTAATACTGACCATAATTTTACTCGGAGGGACCATGTTCTCCGGGGCTTACTTCAATTCCATTAATGGCTGGAGTGAGTCTAATGATATTGTTATTAAGTGGGAAACTGGTGTTGAAAATAATTTAGATCATTTTACAGTTGAAAGAAAAACGCCAAATTCTTCATTTGTACCTATTAATAATATTGAACCAAAAGGCAACAACTCAGTTTATAAATATATTGATGAAGGTCTATTTAAAACTGATAGCGATATATATATTTACAGGATTGCTATTTACGAAAATAACAATCCAACACCAGCGTATTCCCAGGAGATTGCAGTTTCACATAGCCTTTCCTTTGTAAAAAGAACCTGGGGAAGCATCAAAGCAATGTTCAGATAATCTTCCGAAACTTCATTGAGATTTTCTTCCCTAAAAAATACACAAGCGATTTATCTTTTACTTTTTTCATTTTTTATTATTTCATTGTTTGCCTTTGTAAGCTGTTCGTCATCGGAGGAAACAACTAAAATAATTGAACAACCGGTTCCTGAAGTTAAAAAAGAAATAGTTATTCCGGATTTTAACAAGCCCATACGTGTACTTATCTCTGAAAAGAAAAATGAAAACCAGGTTAAATTTCAGAATGCGGCCGCAATTTATTCTGAGGGTTCCCTTATAACTAAAATTAAATCCAAAGATAAAATTACTTTTAAACTTAAGAATGATAAAATAGTAATGTCATTTGGAAACAAATCCTTTACAAGAGAAAACTTCAGCATCTTACCAATTGAAACAGACGGAACAATAAACTTCGACGCTAAAAAATATTCTGACAGTATAAGAGTAACTTCTAATGCAGGTAAGATTTTGATAATTAATTATGTAAGTCCTGATGAATATCTGACGGGTGTTGTCGCCTCAGAGATGGGAAATCTTTCAAAGAAAGAAAACATAGAAGCTTTAAAGGCAATGATGTTATGTGCAAAGAGTTTTACTTTTGAAAAAATAAAAACCGCTAAACCGGATTATGATGTTTATAGTGATATAAAAGACCAGTTGTTTAACGGAGTTGGAAATCTTAATTCAACTATACGCGAAGCATATGATTCAACAAAAAACCTCTACCTGACTTTTGATGACGAATTAGTCCAGGTATATTATTTTTCATCATGCGGCGGATATACTGAAGACTGTAAAAATGTTTTACCAAACTGTTCTTCAAGTTATTTATCAGGGGTAAAAGACGGGGAAGAACCGTATTGCAAAATCTCGCCATCGTTTAACTGGCAGGAGACAATTACCAAAAAACAAATGATTAATTCTTTGGTTAGTGCAGGGTATATTGAAGAAGGCAAATGGAAGATTAAAGAATTCAGTATTCAAAGCAGGTTTGTATCCGGCAGGATAAGTGAACTCCTTGTTGTAGTACAATCAAATGATGAAAACAGAAAAGAATTTATTCTGAGTGGAAATAAAATAAGGTATGCAATTAAAACTTCTGATGGTGCAATTCTTAAAAGCGCCAATTTTGATATAGAAGCAAAATATGAGAACCAGGAATTAGTAGCTGTAAAACTAAAAGGTAAAGGGAACGGACACGGTGTTGGATTGTGCCAGTGGGGAGCAATTGGTATGGCAAGGCAAGGGAAAAAATTTGACGAGATAATTGCGCACTATTTTAACGGTATCAAAATTACTTCAAAGGAATAAATCCGCAGGCAGCAAAATTCAATCACATTAAAGTTAGTCAACAGGTTTTAAATTATGCCCCAAAATTTACAAATATACTTAGCTTCAAAATCTCCAAGAAGAAGACACCTGTTAAAGCAATTGAAATTGAATTTCAAAGCGTTTAATGTTGAATTGAAAGAAGAAATTCCTGACGGTGAACATCCGGTTAAATCTGTTAAGAGACTTGCATTTGAAAAACTTGAACTTGCTAAAGCGAAAGTTAAGAAAGGAATAATAATTACTGCTGATACAATCGTTGTACTTGACCATTATGTGCTTGGCAAACCAAAAAGTAAAAGAGATGCCGAGAAGATACTAAAATTACTAAGCGGAAGGACTCACACTGTATTTACAGGATATGCTGTTTATAATTCAGTTACGAAAAAAACTATCGTTAATTATGAAAGAACATCGGTTACATTCCGGGATTTGGATGTTAAGGAAATAAAAGATTATATTGCGTCCGGAAGTCCGATGGATAAGGCAGGCGCATACGGAATACAGGATGATTTTGGAGCAGTATTTGTGAAAAAAATAAACGGATGCTATTACAACGTGGTTGGGCTTCCATTAACAAAATTATATAAAACCTTAAAAGAGATTTGCTGAATTGTCCGATAAACTAAAACGAAATATTTTTACCTTACTAATTGTTGCCGCTGTTTTGTACCTGGCATTTACTATCTATGCGGACTACAAGCAGGTAATTTCTTCATTCTCTCATTTTAACTGGCTGTTATTTCCTGTACTGCTTGTATTGGCTCTCTTAAACTATTTAACAAGATTTGTTAAGTGGGATTATTATCTTAAATTTCTGAAAATCAGAATAAGCAAGATAGACTCGTTCGCAATCTTTATGTCCGGTTTTATTATGAGTGTTACACCTGGTAAGATGGGTGAACTTATGAAAGCTTATCTTGTTAAACAGATTACAAAAGAATCGGTAAGTAAAGTTGCTCCTATAATTATGGTAGAAAGAATTACGGATTTTATTGCTCTTGTTTTTCTTGCTATGATTGGCGCTTATGTTTTTAATTACGGTTACCTGATTATAATTGGAACAGGTTTGTTTTGGGTAGCTCTTGCTGTAATAATCAGTAACAGGAATCTTTCATTTAAAATAATTGATTTGCTTGGCAGGATAAAACATTTTTCTAAGTACAAAGATAAAATGCATACTGCATACGAGAGTTCGTTTTCAATGATAAAACCGGTTCCGCTGTTCTACACAATTTTCATTAGCCTTGTTTCCTGGTTCTTTGAATGTCTTGCCTATTACCTTGTTCTTTATAATTTTAATCTTGATATCAGTGTACTGTGGGCTACCTTTGTTTACACATTCGCAACAATAGTTGGTGCAATAACTATGCTGCCGGGAGGTCTCGGTGTTACGGAAGGTTCATTAACTTACCTTATGGTAAGAAGCAATGTTCCTGTTAACATTGCAGTATCATCAACATTAATTATAAGAGTTGTTACACTATGGTTTGCAGTACTGCTTGGAATTATTAGTGTTACCTTTTACCAAAAGAGATTTGGCAAACTTGTATTTGAAACAAACGGAAATAATACATAATAGAGGTGAACAAAATGGCAGAGTACAAATACATAAAAGTCCCTGTTGAAGGACAAAAAATTACTGTTAAGAAAGATAAACTTCGCGTAACGGATAATCCGATAATTCCTTTTATTGAAGGCGACGGGACTGGTCCGGATATATGGAACGCAGCGCGTTTAGTTTTTGATAATGCAGTTGAGAAAGCCTTCGGCGGTAAAAAGAAAATAAGTTGGATGGAAATATACGCCGGAGAAAAAGCAACAAAAGTTTATGGTGAAAATGAATGGCTTCCCGAAGAAACAATTGATGCGATTAATGAATTTGTTGTATCGATTAAAGGACCTTTAACAACACCTGTCGGCGGCGGCATACGTAGCCTTAACGTTACATTACGCCAGAGACTTGATTTGTTTGCCTGTGTACGCCCGGTTAAATATTATCCCGGTACTCCAAGTCCAATGAAAAAACCAAAAGATGTTAATATTATTTTATTCAGGGAGAATACTGAAGATGTTTATTCCGGGATAGAATTTAAGGCTGAAACAGATGAAGCCGAAAAATTAATCGCGTTTATAAACGAAAACTTTCATAAGAATATAAGAAGCGGTTCCGGTATTGGTGTAAAACCGATGAGCGAATTTGGTTCGAGAAGATTAATTAAGAAAGCAATTGATTATGCTATCGCCAATAAAAAGAAAAGTGTTACTCTTGTTCATAAAGGTAACATAATGAAGTTTACCGAAGGATCATTTAAGGAATGGGGTTACAAATTAGCTGAAGAAGAATATGCTGATATTATTATAACAGAACAGCAGTTGAATAAAGATTATAACGGTGTTCAGCCAAATGATAAAATTGTTCTAAAAGACAGAATTGCTGATAATATGTTTCAACAGCTTTTACTAAGGCCGGATGAATATGAAGTGCTTGCAACTCCAAACCTGAATGGTGATTACTTATCCGATGCAGCTGCCGCTCAGGTTGGCGGATTAGGTATAGCGCCCGGAGCAAATATAAGCTATCACGTTGCTGTTTTTGAAGCTACTCATGGTACTGCTCCAAAATATGCCGGGCTGGATAAAGTTAATCCCGGTTCTGTAATTTTATCAGGTGTTATGATGTTTGAATATATGGGCTGGAAGAAAGCAGCAAAACTTATTGAGAAAGCAATAACAAAAACTATAAGGTCAAAAGTTGTTACTTATGATTTTGCGCGTTTAATGACCGGTGCAAAAGAAGTGAAAGCTTCTGAATTTGCTGCTGAAATAGTCAAAAATATGGGTTAAATTAAAAGCGGGAAATAAAAGTTTTTGGAAATTTATTTCCCGTTGGCTTTTAAGGTTTCATATCTAACAAATTCTGAAATATTATTTTCTTCAACTACAGTTGATGTTGGAGAAATCTAAATTAAGAAGTATTATTGCAGTGCGTTAACTGCTATGGAAAAAAAAATATTACATCTTCTCCTACTTCTGGCTCTGCTTGTTGTTTCATGCGATGCGCCAAGGAATAATCCGCTCGATCCTGAAAACCCGGCAAATAAAATTATTTCAATTGAAGGAAATATTCTTACAGACACCAAAAGTCCCGAACCCGTTTCCGGCGTTAGTATTTACTGGATGAATGAAAGGATTTCAGGTTTGTCAGACGAGAATGGTTATTTCAGAGTTAAATGCTCAGGACAAACTGATGGCTGGTTGTATTTCAGAAAAGATGGATTTGCAACCGATTCAGTTTTTATCAACTGGAATGGTAAAACCAAGATTTCATTACAGGTAAATTTAAACTCACTACCCACACTAAAATCGTTTAGCTTTTTTAGTATTGTAAGAAATAAGTACAGCACAGTTGATTATCAGCTTGCTGTTGAATGCGAGATAAATGATATTGATGATGATATTGATTCAGTCAGTTTGGTCAATCAGGGATATAAGATTTCAAAGCAGCTAAACAAATTAAGCGCTTCCAAGTTTGAAGGTGATTATTATGATTATGAACTCGGTGTTACTTCGCTTGAAAATCTTGTAGGAAAAAATTTCGAGATTGTTGTTAAAACCTCAGAGGGAAGTAACATTACAATCGGTAAAGCCTCCATAAAAAGAATAATTAAAGATGTAATAGAATTTATTTCTCCGGCAAACCAGGAAGTAGTTTCCAGCACCCCTAACCTTAAATGGAAAAAATTTACTCAGGGATTTAACTTTACATATACAATCGAAATTTTTTCTGACGAACCTGAACCTGAACTTGTATGGAAGAAAGAAGCTATCCCTTCAACAGAAACATCAATTGATGTTGATTCCGCAATTCCAACAACACCAAACAACAATAAATTTTTCTGGGTAATCTGGTGCGTGGATGAATATAAAAATATGGCAAGGTCGCGTACTGCCGGCTTTGTAGTTCAATAAAAGAAAAAGTTGTAATGGAAGAAAACAAAAACAAATTGAACAAAATTAAAAATCTTGAAAAGGACCAGTTTGAAGCGCTGTTTCAGATTTCGCAATTATTTAATTCAACAGAATACAAGGAAGCTTTAATTGAAGAATCGCTTGACTACGTTCTAAATGTATTAAATGCAGAGCGCGGCTTGTTTGTTAAATATGATGAAGAGAAGTATTCTTTTAATATTATTTGTGCAAGAAATATTAACCAGGAAACAATAACAGACATTGGTGAATTTTCTTCCGGTATTCTTAAACAAGTTGTACTTAAGAAAGAACCGGTTCTTTACCATGATGCACAAAGCGACCCGAATGTATCCCAGTTCCAAAGTGTACTTATTAAAAAAATTAAATCTGTTATTGGTGTGCCTGTTTTTCAGAAGGAAAAAATATGGGGAGTAATACTGTTAGACAGCCTAACAAACAGGCAGGAATTTAACGAAACAAATCTTGTGTTTCTAAGCTTCTTTTCTAACCTGTTGTCTCTCTCATTGGATAGAATTGAACGGCTTGAAAAATTAAATGATGAAAACAGAATTTTAATTAATAGGCTTCAGGCAGTTGAACAAATTCCTGATATGATTGGTGATAGTTCCGTAATGAAAGAACTTGCAAGACTTATTCACAGAGTTTCAGTTACAGATGCTACGGTTTTAATTCTTGGTGAAAGCGGAACCGGGAAAGATCTTGTTGCGCAGGCAATTCATAAATTAAGTAATCGTAAAGAGAATCCGTTCCTTGCACAATTCTGCGGTTCAATTCCTGATTCGCTTTTGGAAAGCGAATTATTTGGTTTTAAAAAAGGTGCATTTACAGGTGCCAATAATGATAAAAAAGGTTTACTTGAAGTAGCCAATGAAGGCACTTTTTTCCTGGATGAAATTGCCGATATATCCTTAGCTCTTCAGGCAAAGCTGCTTCGCGTACTCGAGAATAGAGAAATTACAAGACTTGGAGACGTTCAACCGAAAAAAATTAATGTGAGAATAATTGCAGCAACCAATAAAGATCTTCACTACATGGCAAAAACAGGAAAATTCAGGGAAGATTTGTTTTACAGGTTAAATGTATTTCCAATTAAGATTCCGCCACTCCGTGACAGGAAGGAGGATATTTTACCGTTAGCACAATACTTTGTAAAGAAGCAAAGTGAAAATGAAAAATATTTTGAGAACTCAGCTAAAGAAAAATTATTAGGTTATTATTGGCCGGGCAATGTAAGGCAATTGCTTAATGTGGTTCAGCGCGCGCTTATCCTATCTGACAGCAATAAAATTAAACCTGATGATATTATCCTGGAAGATACAAAAGCAAAAGTAAAATTTGATGGAACACTAAGAGATTTTGAAAAACAATTACTTTTAACAAGACTTGAAGAATGTGAAGGTAACAGGACTCAGACTGCAAGTTCATTAGGCGTTTCAGTCCGTTGGGTTCAATTAAAATTAAAAGAATTAGGTTTACAATAAGTTGCAGATTGAAAGTAAAGATATAATGTTTGAGAAGTTTGAGATAATAGAAACTCTTAAGAAAGATGAATTCTCTGGGGTTTACCTTGCTAATCATATTTATCTCGGAAAGGAAATTATACTTAAAGTTCTTGAAACGAATATACTGCCCGATAATTCCATAACTGAAAGATTTAAACGCGAAGCAAAAATTCTTGCAAGACTTGACCATCCGAACATTATTAAAGTACTGGATTTTGGCGCTTATGACCAATCCTTCTATATCTCATTTGAATATTTCAAGAGTAAAAATCTTAGGGCTTATGTTAAAAATAATTTGTCAGATGATAAAAAAAGAAATCTTATAATTCAGCTTTTAAAAGGATTGCAGTATGCTCATCAGCATCAGATTATACACCGGGATATTAAACCGGAGAACATCCTTGTTAATGAAGACGGTCTTTTAAAAATAGGCGACTTTGGTCTTGCACTTGGTGTTAACGATAAACTTGTCACTTCAAAATATTCAATTGTTGGTACACCTTGTTATATGTCGCCGGAACAAATTTTAGGTGAACAATTAGATGTTCGCTGTGATCTTTTTTCTGTTGGAATAGTGACTTATGAACTACTTACCGGACAGAATCCTTTGCTGGGCAGAGATTTGAATGATACAATAAATAAAGTCATATCGTATGATGAAAATGAATTGTTTAAAACATTAACATCCTTTCAACCTGATATACAGAATGTTTTAAAAGGATTATTGAGAAAAAAAGCGGATGAAAGATTTGAAAGTATAGACAATGCCTTAGACCTTATTATCCCTGAAAAAGAAATTCCGGTTAAAAAGGCAAAGCCACTTAATAAGTTTATTTTTCTTTTCTTTCCTGTTTTGATAATTGTTTTAATCATAATTTACTTTTCATGGCCGAGTGCGAGAAATGAATCTCCGCTCAAACAGCAGGATGTAGCAACTTATAATATTTATGTGCCTCCTTCAGGTGAAAATACGACAAAGGGATTAACTCCTGAAAACGAAACTGCAGGTAATACAACAAATAACACTGATGAAAAGAAAGAAGAAATAAAATCCGGGTTAAAAGAGAATATTACGGCTAAAGCCTCTTTTGGTAAATTAATGGTTGAGTGCTCACCCTGGGCAGATGTTTATATTAACCAGGAAAAACTTGATACAACACCATTGGAAAAACCAATATCTCTGCCGTATGGAGAATATGAACTCAAATTAATTCATCCGGATTATCCTCAATACACAACCAGGATAAATATCAATTCCGAAAAACTGAGTTTTGTAAAAGTAAAGTTGGATACCTTATTTGGTTATCTGCAGTGCGAAGTTTTTCCGTGGGGCGAAATTTTTGTAAACGGAAAATCCTATGGGCAGACCCCGCTTAGTACTCCAATCCGCCTTTCACCCGGTACTTATAACTTAGTAATTAAGAATTTACGCTTAAATCCCTATTCTGAAACAATAAAAATCAAACGTAACAACACTTTAACAATAAAACATAAGTTCGAAATAGATAAATAATCAATGGTACAATAATTGGGCATAAAATTTATAAATAGTTCTAAAATATGAAGACAAAAGTAATTTTCCTGTTTTTTATTGTGTTCCGGATTGGTTTAATGGGGCAGCAAGGTCAGGCCTGGGAGGAAGCCGGTTTAACACTTTACCCATTAAAAGGTGGTGAAGCCATTCAATATGGATCTGATATTTACCTGCTGGGTGGGTATTCGGATTCACTTAAGGATAATATTAATCTGATTCAATGCTTCAAACCTTATGCGGGTGCTAATAAATTTAATGAGGCCGGTACAATGCTGCACGCAGGTTCGCATCTTATTGCCGGTGTGTTTAATGATAAAATTTATGTCTGCGGAAGTTTATATGGTTCTTTAGATACGGCAAAATGGGGGAACGGATTTATCGAATCAATTATTCCTACTGATACCGGTATAATTTCAACGGTTATTGATACAAATTTTATGTACCATCGTGCATATTCAACCGGGTTAATTAAAGACAGCATAATTTATATCATTGGTGGTTTAAGTTTTCCCAATTCATTTACGAATAACGCTGTGCAGCCATATATCGTTTCTTATAATCTTGATAAAAACAGTATTACATATGGATTAGACTCACTTCCTAATTCCACTATTATGCCATATAATCAAATGTCGGCAGTAATTGGTGATACGATTTATATTTTTGGAGGGATTCAACATACAATCTCAAAGGACATTTATAAATATGTAATTACAACACATACAATTGAAAAGCTTAATGTTGAATTAAAAATACCGCGCGCAGGTGGGAGGGCAGTGTATTTGCCATATGAAAACAGAATTATGATTATCGGCGGCTTTAATGAAAGCAG
Organism: Ignavibacteriales bacterium; assembly: GCA_003599415.1. Taxonomy (GTDB): domain Bacteria; phylum Bacteroidota; class Ignavibacteria; order Ignavibacteriales; family SURF-24; genus SURF-24. Next base: position 17,221 of record QZKB01000140.1, read on the forward strand.
TGTTGCACTCCGCTCAACAGAGTATTTTAATCTAACTCCAAATGGTTACGAGGTAACTTCAGGCCCGTCTTTAAAAAATGGAAGACAGGAATTTGCCGCAGTAACTTATTCGAAAACTGTTTATGTTTTTGGTGGTATCGGACAATTCAATAACAGCATATATGAAATTGAATTTCTTGGCGGTAGTATGACCGGTGTTGACGATGAGAATAATATTCCGGACGCTTTTTTGCTGCGTCAGAATTATCCCAATCCATTTAATCCGTTTACAACAATAAAATTTACGTTACCAAAGGTAGAGACGTCATATATGACGTCTCTACGAATATACAATATTCTTGGTAAAGAAATAATTACCTTAATAAATAAAGAATTATCTGCCGGAGAATACGAAGTTGAACTGGATGGCAGCAGTTTATCAAGCGGAATATATTTTTATACTCTACAATCCGGCCCTTTTACAGAAACAAAAAAGATGATTCTGCTTAAGTAATATGAAGATTAAACTTGTTGCAATCCTGATACTCTGCATTGCTAATTCATTCCTTGCTCAGGAGAAAGTTAGCCTGCAGGACATTATTCTTAAGTATGAATCGCTTGAGTACAATGATGTTATTTCACTGACAGCTAATATCTTGAAAACAGGCACTCTTAATAAAAATGAGCTGATTGAAGTATATACTATGAAAGCAGTTTCGCACTTTGCTTTATCCCAGGAAGTTGAATCGAAAAACTGCTTTATTGAAATTCTTAAGCTGGATAAAAATTTTAATCCCGATCCTGTTAAAGTCTCGCCAAAGATTATTTTATTTTTTAATGATGTGAAGGAAGAATTTCTTAAAACCAATGCTCAGGTTGAAAAGCAAACTGAACCGGAAAAAGACTCTCCGAAAGATTCAATTCTTGCTGTAAATAAAAATCTTTTATTCAAAGAAAAGACTGAATTTAAAAATTATTTAATGAAATCCATAATCCTTCCGGGTTGGGGGCATTTAAGTCATAATGGTTCTTCTGTAAAAGGCTGGCTGTTAACATCTGCATCAATACTGAATACAGGTGCGCTTATTTATTTTATAATTGATGCGGACAAAAAAGAAAAAGATTATTTAAACCAATCTGATGAAGTCCAAATAAAATCAATGTATAACAAGTTCAACACGTCATTTAAAACAAGGAATGTATTAATAACTTCTCTTGTTGCAATCTGGCTTTATGCCCAGGCGGATTTATTACTGTTTTCTTTTGATGATATGAATGCGGATATAAATTTAAGCTTACCGGGTAATACAACTTCCGAAATTCCACTTCAGCTGAATTTCAATTTAAAGTTTTAAAACTTACTGCGAATAAATTTCACACTATGAAAAAATATCTATCCATTCGATAGTGAAAGCTATTCTTTCATAGATATTTCAAATGAATTTTATGGTATAGTAAATGCAGATTACAAATGCACACAAAAATAATTAATGTTTTTCTAAGAATCGGCGATTTGTTGATTTATGTTCTTTACACACCTAAAAAATTTGCCCCTTACATATCTCCACGACCTCAGAAGCGGACAGATCCCGGTCAGGAAAATTCCTCGACCGGGTATTTGTCGTTAGTAAAAACACATATAATTAGTCAAAATATCATTTGTTGATTTTAATAGGCTTCCTTAGTAATTTTACACGAAATATCTAATAAAAAAGGAGGACTTATGTCACGAGATAATGGTTTAGGCAAAGGTATACTTTTAGGTTTTTTGGCTGGCTCTGCAATTGGAGCAATAATAGCCTTACTCTATGCCCCAAAGAGTGGTAAAGAATTACGCGGAGATATAAAAGAAAAGACAGATGAATTCCTTGACAGCAGTTCCGAATACCTGGCAAATGCTAAAGTAAAAGCGACCGAAATTATAAATGAAGGTAAAAAGCGTTCTGAGAGAATAATCTCCGATGCTAAGGTAAAAGTTGAAAATCTTTTACACGATGCAGAAAAAGTTCTTACCGATGCTAAGGCAAAGACAGGCGAATATGTAGCGTCCGGTAAAGAAAACCTTCAAAAAGAAAGTGAAAAGCTTAAAAATGCTTTTAAAGCCGGCGTTGATGCTTACAAGAATGAGCAAAATTCATAATGGAAGTTCTTCTTGATATTTTAACAGCTTTATTAATTCTTTCTGTAAGTGCCCTGTGTGTTTATCTTATTTTCTTTTTGAAACGTACTACACAGACGCTTGAAAAACTTCAGGATGATATTCATCGCTTGGCTGATAAAGCTGACCCGGTTCTTTCAAAGCTTGACTCCGTAAGCGATAATATTTCATTTGTTGTTGATGAATTAAAGGAACACGTTTTGGCAATTGGAGATGTATTACACCAGGCTAAAGACAAAGCTGAAAGTTTATTGAATATTGATAAAAAAATAAAAACCAGTTTAGAAAATTCTCCCATTGCCGATTTATACCGGAGATTGAACGGCGTTTCTAAAGGCGTATCGGCGTTTTGGAATACATATAAAAGAAAATAAATAAAATAATAGTGGTTAATTAAATTCTCTGGAGGTCACTTGAAAGAATATGGACCGGAGGCAATCCGGAATATTGCGTTTATTGGTCACGGCGGTAGCGGCAAAACTTCTTTATCAGAGTTGATTCTTTTTACTGCAGGTGAAATAAATAGAATCGGAAAAATTGAAGAAGGAAATACCGTTGCCGATTTTAATGCGAATGAAATCGAACGTCAAATTTCTATCTCTGCTGTTCCGCTTCACGTTGAATGGAATAATATTAAAGTTAACTTTATTGATACACCGGGCTATACTGATTTCATAGGCCAGGTTAAATCATCACTTCGTGTGGTTGATAACGCTGTTTCGGTTGTTAAATCCGCAGAAGGAGTTGAAGTTGGTACAGAAGCAACATGGAATTTCGTAAGAGAATACAACTTATCATCATCAATTCTTATAAATAAAGTTGATAACGAACATTCCAAGTTTTTTGAAACTGCAAAACAAGTAAAAGAAATTTTAAGCAGCGATGCTGTCATCGTTACTTTTCCAGCAAAAGAAGGTATGAATTTCGACACCGTTATTGATGTAGTTAAGCAGAAGGCTTACACATACGGTGAAGCCGGCAGCAGAAAAGTTACAGAAACGGATATTCCTGCCGATAAAAAAGCTGAAGCTGAAAAACTAAGAGAGGAGTTGATTGAGAAAGTAGCTGAAAGCAGTGAAGAGCTGATGAATAATTTCTTTGAAAACGGTACCCTTACCGAAGATGAACTTGTAACAGGTTTAAAAGCGGCTATTCTTAAAAAAGGATTAGTTCCTGTTTTTGCAATTTCATCAACAAAAGGAGTTGGCGTAAATAACTTTTTAGACTTTGCTGCAAAATATTTCCCTTCACCTGTTGATTGTGGTGCAGTAGAAGCAACTATGAAAGGTGCAAATCAAAAAGTTAAAGTAAGCTGCGATCCTAAAGGTGAACCAGTGCTTTTCTCTTTTAAAACTTTATCTGAACAGCACGTTGGAGAGCTTTCTTTCTACAGAGTTTATTCAGGTACAATTACACCTGGATTAGATTTAATTAACCAGACAAATGCAAAATCGGAAAGACTTGGACAATTATCGTTTACGAATGGTAAGACAAGAAAAGATGCTCCGCGCATTTTAGCAGGTGATATTGGCGCTGTTGTTAAATTGAAAGATACACATACCAATGATACTTTATCTTCCAAAAATTATAATGTTGTTATAAAACCAATTGTATTCCCGGATCCTATCATACATGAAGCAATCGTTCCTAAAGCAAAAGGTGATGAAGATAAGATTTCTGCAGGGTTACATACATTACACGAAGAAGATCCAACATTCGTACATAAATTTGATCCAGAATTAAGTCAGACTGTTGTTTCAGGCCAGGGTGAGATGCAATTGCTACTTGCTGTTAAATTATTGAAGGAACGTTACGGAGTAGAAGTAGAACTAAAAGAGCCAAGGATTCCTTACAGGGAAACTATTAAAGGCCGGTGTGAAGAAGCTGAATATAAACATAAAAAACAGTCCGGCGGTCGTGGTCAGTTTGGTCATGTATTCTTGAAAGTTGAACCACAGCCACGTGGCGGTGGATTTGAATTTGTTAATGCTATAGTAGGCGGAGTTATTCCTGGCAGATTTATTCCTGCTGTTGAAAAAGGAATAGTTGAAACTATGGCAAAAGGTGTTATTGCCGGTTCAAAAGTGGTTGATGTTAAAGCTACTTTGTATTTCGGTTCATTCCATGACGTTGACTCTGACGAAGTTTCTTTTAAGATTGCCGGCTCGCAGGCATTCAAAAAAGGTTTCCAGGATGCTAAACCTATTTTACTTGAACCGATTTATGAAGTTGAAGTAAAAGTACCCGAAGAATTCATGGGTGACGTTATGGGAGATTTGTCAAGTAAACGTGGAAAGATTTTAGGTATGGATGCCGAAGGTCATTTCCAAATAATTAAGGCAAACGTTCCTCTGTCTGAACTTTACAAATATTCAACTAACCTTAGAAGCTTAACATCCGGTCGTGGTATGTACAAAGCAAAATTCTCCTTCTACGAAGAAGTACCAAGAGAAGTTGAAGCGAAGGTAATTGAAGAATATAAGAAATCAAAAGAAGAAGAATAAGATTTGCAAATCTTTGCTTAAATGGCCCCGGCATTGTCGGGGCTATTTAGTTTATAACTAAAGAGGTTTTAATGGAACGATTGTGGTCACCCTGGCGCTCTAAGTATATTGATTCATTCAATAATGAAAATGAAAATACGGGTTGTATATTCTGTAACTGTGAAGCAGTTGATGTAAATGATAATTCCAATTTGATTGTTTATAAAGATAAATTATCGTTTGTTGTTCTGAATCTGTACCCTTACAATAGCGGACACCTGCTTGTGGTTCCTTATCGCCATACAGATGATTTTAATTCATTCTCTGATGAAGAGAATCTTGAGATAATGAAGAATCTACAGCTTACACAAAATATTTTAACAAAGGTTATGAAACCACATGGCTTTAATGTTGGTGCAAACCTTGGCAGGGCAGCAGGTGCAGGAATTGACCAGCACATTCATTTCCATATAGTACCAAGATGGACAGGTGATATTAATTTTATGCCTGCTCTTGGCGAAGTTAAGATCATTTCGCAGGATTTGCTTGATACAAAAAAAAGATTGGTTGAAGAATTCAACCTGATCGTAAAATCAAAATAGAATTTCTTCTTTCAGAAAAAGTTCTTCGATGACAAGAATATTAATTGCACCAAACAGCTTTAAAGAATGTGCCGACTCAGTTACAGTTGCAGATTTGATAAGCAGCTCACTTAAGGAAAAAGCTGACGACTTTCATCTTCATCCTGAATTGATAGTTAAACCTGTTTCTGACGGCGGAGACGGATTCTTGGAAGTCTGCGATAATTTATTCGGGCTAAAGATTTTCACTGTTAAAATTCCTGCTCCGTTCAATAATGTAATTGTAGATTGTCCTTTAGGTTATTCGTCTCAAAAGCAAACTGTTTACATTGAATCTGCAAAAGTGCTGGGATTAAATCTGATTCCTTTGGAAAAACGTCATCCGTTAAATTTAAATTCTGCCGGACTTGGTACTCTTCTCAATTATCTGAATAAAGAAAAGAATGATGGCAGGCTTAATTTCAATAAAGTTGTTATAGGTATTGGTGGTACCGGCACCACAGATTTTGGCATCGGTATGATGGCTGAATTAGGGTTGAAATTATTTGACTCGTATGGAAATCTACTGGAACCATTCCCTTACAATTTTTCTAAAACATCAAAAATTGTGCACGAAAAAACAGAACAGAATTTTGATGTTGAGGTAGTTGCCGATGTTACTATTCCTTTGCTTGGCAATAAAGGAACAGCAAAACTTTTTGCAAAACAGAAAGGTGCTGCGGAAAATGAGATTGAAGAATTGGAAAATGGTCTGCAAAATATAGTAAGGTTGCTTGAACCGGGTTATCCATTGAACCTTTATGGTGCCGGTGGAGGTTTAGCAGGAGCTTTTCAATACTTTCTCAACTCAGAAATAAAATTTGCAGACGAATTTATTAAATCTGATTGCGGTTTGAATATCCAGCTTAAGCCGGATTATGTTATTACCGGTGAAGGTAAATATGATTATCAAACGGATCTTAATAAAGCCATAGGAGTTATTCTGAATGAATTCTCCGAATCTGGTATTCCGGTTTTTATAATTTGCGGTAAGGCAGAAAAAACTAATCCTGTAAAAAATATTTTTGTAATTGAGTTGGAATCATTCTTTGGAAATAAAAATGAATCGATCCAGCGTTTTAATGAAGGGATTTTAAAAGCTGCTGAGTTGATTCTGAAAAAAATAACGGAGTAACTTTTCAACTAAAGAATGTTTTAACTATCTTTTATTGAAATGATTTTACAAGTTAAGACCTGGCTCATAAAAGCTGAAATAAGAAACGAGCAATAACAATTCTCAAATAAAAAATAGTTGAGTCAGTTTGTGCTTCTCCACTAAATTGAAAACAAAATATTGTACTTAACCTTGTTCTCTCAGTAACGGAAATTAGATTCAGAACTATTTCTTAAAAAAATAATTCACTATTAAAGATTTTAAATAAGCAAAAATTATTATCTCACATATATCGTTCAAAAGGAAAAATTGATGGAAGGAAAATTTGAAAAACTTGAAAAATTAAACGTACCTGCTTTGGATGAAATTCTTGGCGTTCCGTTCAGAGTTTTAAAAGATGGTTTTGTAAGGGTTGTCGATTATTTAGGAACAGATGAATCAATTGTTCAGGCTGCAAGAGTATCTTATGGTAAAGGAACAAAGAAACTAAGAGAAGATGAAGCGCTCATTCGTTATTTGTTAAGACATCAGCATACAACTCCTTTTGAAATGTGCGAGATTAAATTACATCTGCGTGTCCCAATGGATTGCTGGCGTCAGTGGATTAGACACAGAACCGCGAATGTAAATGAGTATTCAACACGGTATTCAATAGCAATTGATGCAACTGAAACAACGCTTCCGGATGAATGGAGAACACAGGCTATTAACAATCGGCAAGGCAGCGCCGGTTTTCTTGATGCAGCTGTTGGTGAAGGACTTACAAAAGATGAGGAAGAACTTCATAAATTATCTCGTCAAATTTATGACAAAAGGATCTCAGCCGGTGTTGCCAGGGAACAGGCAAGAAAGGATCTTCCATTATCTACATATACTGAAGCTTACTGGAAAATTGATTTGCATAACCTTCTTAATTTTCTTCACCTGAGAATGGAATTGAATGCACAATTGGAAATTCGTAATTATGCTGAGGTGATTTGTAATGAAATTGTTAAGAGATGGGTACCAATGACATGGAAAGCTTACTGGGATTACATGATGGATTCAATGACTTTTTCCGGTTTGGAAATTAAGATTATTACCGAGATGATTAATGGTGATAAAAAGAGGATTATTGACTACGGCAAAGAGAATGGCTGGCTTGCTGAAGATGGTTTACCTAAAAAACAAAACCGTGAACTTTTTGAATTTGAGGAAAAACTGGAAAAGCTGAAGCTTAATAAACCCTGGTAAAAATTATCTGATGCTAAAAAGAATCTTCATATTTGTCTTCATTCTTCTTTTATGGCTGCACAATAACCATTCTGCCCAAAGCTTTAACATTACCAGCTATTCTGTAGATGATGGTTTGAAAAGTAATTTAACCAAGACCTGCACGCAGGATAAGCAAGGTTTTATCTGGATTGCGACTGATGCCGGTATTGCAAGGTTTGATGGGAAACAGTTTATCAATCTGTCCGAAGGTTTTCCTTCACTATATATAAAAGATATTGCTGTGGGACCGGATAACCTGTTGTATGTAATTACGGATTTGGGTGTTGGTTATTTAAAGTGGGATGGAATAAAATATTCTTATATCAATCTCATTAACAGTTATGCGGTTGTTACAGATACCGCTTTATGTTATCCGAAGAAATTATACTTTGATAAAAATAAAGTGCTGTGGATAAGTGAGCAGAGCGGTGTTGTTAAATATGAAAATAAAAAATTCAGGAAATATACCTTTGAAGGAATTTACAGATCAGACAGCATAATGAGATCATTTTCTATTCTTGAAGATGATGAAGGGAATTTATTTGTATTTTCCTGGCGTGGGTTTTTTTTCTACCTGGATAAGAAAGAAGATAAATTTAATAGACTTCCGTTTGAACCATCAGACAACCAGTTTAATATAAACCAGGTTCAATATCTCGGCAATAACAAGTTAATTGCTGCGGCAAGCAATGGTCTGCTTGAAATTGAGTATTCTAAAAATCTGCTAAAATTAAAAACAAAAATATTAGTTAATCTTGTTGGTCTTTCATCATTTGCGCAGGATAATGAAGGAAATTATTATATCGGAACCTGGACAAGCGGTTTATTCTACTGGAGAAAAAAAGAGAATAAATTAGTTACAAATCCGTCGTTCGAAAAACTTCAGGTAAACAATTTGCTTCTCGACAGAGATAATTCAGTCTGGATTGCTTCCGATGAAGGCATAACGCTTGTTCAAAAACAGATTTTTGCCAAATCAAATTATGAGGAAGATTTTGGCAGGATGAGCTCTGCATACATAATAAATCTGCTTGCAAATCAATCTGGGAAAATATTATTCAGCGACCAGGAAAATATTTATGAAGCAAGCGAATCTGATGGAAATATAACCTATTCTAAAATACACAGTAGCGCCGGTAAAAGGATTTACAGCTTTACAACTTATAATGATCATCTGTTTATTTCTTACAGGACGGGCGAGTTTTTTATCCAGGGTAAAAATAAACTGTTCAGTGCAAATCATTTCGGAGGCAGGCTTTCATTATTATGCAATGATAATAGCAGAAATATATTTGCTCTTGAAGAATTATCACCAAAAATTATTGCATTCAATAGTAAAGATTTAACAACAAAGAATTATGATATTTCCAAATTTGCCGGCAGTTCACAGGTGCTTAAAGAGAGCAGGGGAAATATATACTATTTAACATTCAACAAAAATCTCATCCTGCTTAAGTATGATAACACGAAGGATGAATTTTTTCAGTATAATATAAAAGCCAACTCAAAATTAAATTCTGCCACAGTAGTTTATGATCTTGCTGAAGATGAAGATAACACAATTTTAGTAGCAACCAATTACGGATTATTCAGAGTTGTTAAAAATGAATTGAAAGTTGTACTGGCAAATACTATCACCAAAGCAATTTATATTGACGGTAAGAATTATTGGATTGGTTCTGAACAGGGAATAATAGTAAATAGAAATAATGAAACCCTGTACTTCAAAAAACAGGATGGATTACCTTCGGCTTCTGTCTCAGCAAGTGGAATTACAGCAGACGGAAACGGCAGGATATGGGTAGCCACTTCCTCGGGTATTGCATACTGGCAGCTTGAAACTGATAAGTTTAACATCACTCCAACTCCAGTCCTGCTTTCAATAAAAATAAAAAATAAGAATAAGAACCTGACTGATGAGTCAATTGAAATACTTAGAAACTCTTTAGCTCAATTTTCTTTTAGGTCTCTCACTTATCCTGATAGAGTAGTATATCAAACAAGAATAATTGGTTTAACCAATGAGTGGTCAGAAGCTTCATCAAACAATACGATTAGTTTTAATCATTTGCCGGTAGGTGATTATATATTACAAATCAGGGCACGCCAGGCCGGTAACCTATGGAGTAATATCAATGAAATCGGATTATCAATTATTGCCCCGTGGTATGAATCTCCCTGGATGTATTTACTCTACTTTGTTGCCCTTGTATTGATAATAAATTACATCGTTACTTTTATTCAGAAGAAAAAGATTAGTATTCTTGAGGAAAAGAGAAAAGAACTTGAAAAGACAGTTGAAGAGAAGACAAGCGACCTTAGAGAAAAACAGAAAATGACAGAGTATTTACTAATAGAAACCAAGAAGACAAATATAAATCTTGAACGGGCAAATGAAGAACTGCGGGATGTTAACAAACTTAAAAGCGATTTGTTAAGCATTGCAGCACACGACCTAAAAAATCCTTTAAGCGCTATTATTGGTTTTGCAGAAATTATGTTGGAAGAGTTTCCATTAAATTCTTCGGAATATAAAATGGCAAAGATGATCCACGATTCTTCAATCATAATGTTGAAATTGATTACAGATATTCTCGATTCTGCCGTGGTTGAAAGCACCAATCTTAAAATGAAGATTGAAATGGTGGACATTGCAGAAATTGTTGAGCGGCTTGTTGTTGAAAATTCTCATGCGGCAAATAAAAAGCAGCAGGAAATAGTTTTTTCAGTTGATAAGGATTATGAAATTGAAGCAGATCCGCGCTGGATTAGAGAAGCAATTGATAACCTTATAAGTAACGCTATAAAGTATTCTCCAAAAAAGAAAAAGATTTACGTCTCCATTACAGGCAATCATAATTATCTGCAGGTAAGAGTAAAGGATGAGGGACCGGGTTTAACATCTGATGACATGAAAAATTTATTTAACAAGTTCCAGAGGTTATCTGCAAAGCCTACAGGCGGCGAATCTTCCACCGGTTTGGGATTATCTATTGTAAAAGAAATTGTTAAGCTGCATAACGGCAAAATCTGGGCAGAAAGTGAATTTGGCAACGGCAGTACATTCATTATTGAATTGGCTGCCAAACCTATATCATCAATTGTTATTAAACACTGAGCAATTCAATTGGAGAAAATTATTATTGCTGCTCTGGCAGCTAACAACACAATTGGATTTGAAGGAAAAATTCCGTGGCATTCCGCAGAGGAATTAAGATATTTCAGAAATACTACTTATGGTTATCCTGTAATAATGGGCAGAAAAACATTTGAATCTATTGGCAAACCGTTGGATGGAAGACAAAATATTGTAATTTCAAAAAGGGAAGTACAGAATTCTGCAAGTGACGATATAATGGTGTTTAATTCTTTGGAAAAAGCTTATATGTTTTGCCGTGAGAATCTGAAAGCCGACAGAGTTTTTATTATCGGCGGAGGAAATATTTTTAATCAGGCAATTAAAGATGCGGACCTGATGTTTATATCAAGAATAAAAAATAGTTTTACAGGAGATGTATTCTTTCCTCAGATTTCAGAAAATGACTGGAACATTCAGACAATTAAAAACTATAATGATTTTGATTTAATAACTTATATTAGAAACACAGATATCAAATAAAATTGAAGAAAAGAGCTTAATGAGTAAAGACAGAATAAAAATATTACCGGAATATGTCGCAAATAAAATTGCAGCAGGTGAAGTTGTTCAGCGTCCTGAATCGGTTGTTAAAGAGCTGATTGAAAATTCCATTGACGCCGGCGCAAAGAACATTGATCTTATTATTAAACGTGCAGGTAAAACTTTTATCCAGGTTGTTGACGATGGTTCGGGTATGACCGAAGAGGATGCGATGCTAAGCGTACAAAGGCACGCAACAAGTAAAATATTTTCTCTTGAAGATCTGGATGCAATAAATTCATATGGATTCCGCGGAGAAGCTTTGTATGCAATTTCTGCTATAAGCCAGGTAGAGATTAAAACCAAAACTGAATTTGATGAAATAGGTACGCTAATAAAAATTGATGACAGTGCGAATATTCAGAATGAAAAAGTTTCATGCTCTGTGGGGACAAGCATTACTGTTAAAAATATTTTTTATAATACTCCCGCAAGACGAAATTTTCTTAAAAGCGATTCGACTGAACTGAAACATATTATTGAAACATTCAAGCGTGAATCTTTAAGCCAACCCGGAATCGGATTCAAATTTTTCAATGATGATGATCTTATATTCGATTTTATGCCTGGCACTTTTGAAGACAGGCTTAAACAGGTTTACGCAGATAACATTCTTGATGTACTTGTGGAAGCGAATGAGCCTACTGAATTCTTATCCCTTTACGGTTACACTGCAAAACCTAATTTTCTTAAAAAGAACAAAGGTGATCAGTATTTATTTATAAACAACAGGTTTGTTCAAAGCAAACAAATTAATCATGCAGTTTTTAAAGCCTACGAACATTTGCTTGAACGGGGTGATTATCCATTCTTTGTTTTATTCCTTAAGCTTGATTCCAAAAGAATTGATATAAATGTTCATCCTTCTAAGCTTGAAGTAAAGTTTGATGATGAAAAAGATATTTATTCATTTGTTTATTCAGTAATAAGAAAAGCAATTGCAACCTCCGATCTCGTACCGGTGGCGGCGCTTTCTTCAAACGGCGAAGATGATAAAATGACTCTTGAAGCTTCAAGGGAAAAAGATTTTGCCGAGAATCGAAGGAAATATTTTGATGAAGTTTCTTCCGGCAGACCAAGACACGATTTTAAAAAGTCTGCATTTACAGATAACGAAATTGATTTGATATTCGGTTCGCTTAATCCTGAGATTAGAAATTCATCGCCCCAGGCTGTAGTTGATTCACCGCTTGAAAGAAAAATTATTCCTGAAGAGAATAATAATGTAGTATCTAAAAGCCCGGTTGCTAACCAGGAGATTCCGTTTATAATTCAGCTTCATAATAAATATATCCTTTCGCAAATAAGAAGCGGCTTAATGATAATTGACCAGCACGTGGCTCATGAAAGAATTTTATATGAAAAAGCGCAGAGAGCTTTCAAGGCTAATATGCCTTTCTCGCAACAATTGCTTTTCTCTCAGACTATCAAAGTAGATCCGGGTGATATTGGTCTGCTAAGCGAACTTCAACCATATCTTACAAAACTTGGTTTTGAAATTAAATTCTTTGGAACTGATACGGTAGTTATAGACGGTGTGCCACAGGATGTTAAACTTGGTCACGAGGAAGAAGTTCTGATGGATATTTTACATGAGTACAAAAAAAATGAAACCGAAAAGGGAATTGATGAACAGGATAATATTGCCAAGTCCTTTGCATGCAAAGCAGCAATAAAAGCCGGTGATGCTTTAACCGAAAGAGAAATGCGTTTATTGGTAGATCAGCTTTTTGCTACTTCGGTTCCTTATGTTTGCCCGCACGGCAGACCGGTAATAATTAAAATTCCTTTGGATGAATTTGATAAGAGATTTGGAAGAACATCATAAATGAATAAGATAGAAGAACGAAAAGTATTGCCGGTGCTTGGTATTGAAACTTCAGGGGAAGTATGTGGTGCTGCCGTATATTTTGATGAAAAAAAGTTTGCCGAAATTTCACTTAATATAAAAAATATACACTCGGAAAAAATTCTTGAGATTATTTCCAAAGTTCTTGAATTGTGTAATACCAATCTCAATGAAATTTCTACGATTGCCGTATCAGCCGGGCCAGGTTCTTTTACCGGATTGAGAATTGGAATGTCTGTTGCCAAAGGATTGGCATTTGGTGCAAACAAACCTATCATTCCTGTACCTACCTTTGATGCTATGGCTTTTCAGATAGTAAGCGCATTCCCGGTAAAAGGTAGTTTTGCTATTTGCAACAAAGTGAATAACGAAGAAGTTTACATCGGTAAATATGGAAATGGGGAGCAGGGTTACAAAATAATTGATGATATCAGAGTAATCGAAAGAATTAATCTTATTAAGAATCTGGATGGAATTGATTTGATGTTTGGCAATATTAATCTTGAAAATGGTACTGAAAAAATTAAAGTAGAAATTGCTCATCCAAACCCGGTTTGGATTTGCCGGTGGGCAAATCATTATAATAAAATAAATAAATTTGGTAAAGATTTATTAACTTTTGACTATGATTTTCTGGAACCAAACTATTTGAAGAATTTTATCGTAAGGTAGAATATGAAAAAATTAGCGTTGTTTATGTTTCTATTTACAATTGTATCCTGTTCGCAGATAATAGGACCAAAAATATCTGCCGCAGTCACTAATTATGAATTTGGAAAGATTACTCAGGGTGCTGTTGTATCGCATGAGTTTATTATTCTTAACAATGGCGGAGATACTCTTAAAATAAAAGATGTAAGAGCAGGTTGTGGTTGTACAGTAGTTAAACCGGAAAAGACCTCATTACTTCCGGGTGAGAACACAAAAATTTATGTTACCTTCGACTCAAAAGGCAGAAAAGGGCATCAGCAGAAGTATGTTTATGTTACTTCAAATGATAAAGAAAAACCTGAACTCAGGCTTTCATTTACAGCAGATATAGAACTACCTGAAACTGGTGTAAAACCAGAAGGTCCAAGAATCCAGTTTGTTTACAGCAACCACGATTTTGGCATTATAGAAGAAGGTAAAGTAGTTGAATGGACCGCTTCATTTAAAAATGCAGGCAATAGTGATCTTGTAATTAAAGATGTAAAATCATCTTGCGGATGTACTGCCGCTGTTTTAAGTGGCAAAACTATTAAACCCGGGGAATCAGGTAATCTTAAAATTGAATTCGATTCAAACAATAAGAATGGAAAAATAAGTAAAACAGTTACACTTTATACAAACGATATCATAACACCGAATCCGACAATAGTTATTAGTGCTGATGTTCAGACAAAGAAAGTAAACTGATGGCATGGTTCAGAAGATCTGCAAATAAAATAGCAGAAGATAGTATTAAAAAAGAATTTCCTGATGGACTCTGGGAAAAATGTCCTACGTGCAATGAAGTCATTCACAAGAAATCACTTGAAGTGAATTTTTTTACCTGCTCTAAATGCGATCATCATTTTAGAATTGGGAGCAAAGAATATGTCTCAATTCTTTTTGACGAAAGTTCATTTAAGGAAACTGATCGCAAAATAAAATCCGCTGATCCTCTCGATTTTATCGATACAAAGAAATACGGTGACAGGATTAATGCTGCAATAAAAAAAAATGAGTTGAATGATGCGGTTAGAACCGGTATTGGTAAGTTGAATGGTCGCGATATTTCCTTTGCCTGTATGGATTTCAGTTTCATTGGCGGTAGTATGGGGTCAGTGGTTGGTGAAAAAATATCAAGAGCAATCGGCAGGGCAGTAAAGAATAAAATTCCTATGATAATTATTTCTCAAAGCGGTGGCGCAAGAATGATGGAAGGTGCACTATCGCTTATGCAAATGGCTAAAACAAGTTCTTACTTAGCCAGGCTTGCTGATGAAAAAATTCCTTTCATTTCGGTTTTAACAGATCCTACTACAGGAGGAGTGACTGCAAGTTTTGCAATGCTTGGTGATATAATTATTGCCGAGCCTAAAGCTCTGATTGGTTTTGCAGGACCAAGAGTAATTAAACAAACTATAGGAAGAGATTTACCGGAAGGATTCCAGACTTCAGAATTTCTACTTGAAAATGGATTTGTGGATTTTATTGTTCATCGTAAAGAAATGAAAAACAAAATATCTACTATACTCGGATTGATGACATAAAAAATGGAACACAGATCATTATGATTATTAAGATTCTTTATGATCATAAGAAATCATAATGATCATATAAATCCGTGTTCAAATACGAGGTGAGAGATCAAAATAATAACCAAAATTGAAGAGATGCAGAACTTCTCTATTCAAATGAAAAGAGAAGGGAAGAAGATAGGTCTTGTTCCAACAATGGGATATCTGCATGATGGACATCTTTCATTGGTTAAAATAGCTAAAGAAAAAAGTGATGTTGCGGTTGTTTCTATTTTTGTTAATCCTACCCAGTTTGGTCCTTCGGAGGATTTTAATAAATATCCGAGAGATGAAGCCAGGGATCTTGAGTTGCTCAAATCCTTAAATGTTGATGCTGTATTTATGCCGGATTCAAATGAAATCTATCAATTCAATTATCAGACTTACGTAGATGTAGAAGAGATTACAAAGAAGCAGGAAGGAGAATTCCGTCCAACTCATTTTAAAGGAGTTACTACTATTGTTAGTATTTTATTCAACTGTGTACAACCGGATGTTGCCGTATTTGGACAGAAAGATGCTCAACAAGCTGCAGTAATTAATAGGATGGTGAATGATCTGAAGTTTCCGGTTAAGATAATTATAGCCCCGATTATTCGCGAACCAGATGGATTGGCAATGAGTTCAAGGAATGTTTACTTAAGTATACAGGAAAGAAAAGATGCGTTGATTCTTTATCGTGCATTGAAATATGGAGAGAAGCTGATAGAAGGTAAGGAGATGAATCCACAGGTAATAATTGATAATATGAGAATTATGATTAGTGGAATAGAATCAGCACGGCTTGATTACATCCGGATTGTAAATGCTTATTATTTTACTGAGCCGGATTTTATTGAAGGCGGCAATGAATATTACATCCTAATTGCGTGCAAAATCGGTAAAACCCGGTTAATAGATAATATCCTTGTACAGGTTTAATTCCCTTTTGTTTTAAGGCATACTTTATTAAATTTAGCATCAATTTTCAAAAACAAATTTTATGATGTATAAGATTAAATTATTTTTAGCAATTGTATTGCTTCCTGCGGTTATGTTTAGCCAGGAAACCTCAAGAGATAAATCTATGACATCTCTTGCAGAAAATTCTATTAGTGTAACTTTAGGAGGCGCTTTTATTGTAAACGGTTCTTTTCCTGCCTCACCTTTCGAAAGAGTTGATCAATTCGTTACAAGAATTTATAATGGTTATAAATCACAGATACTTGGCAGTGTAAAGGATAAAAATGAGTTGGAAGAGATGCAGGCAAAGCTCCAGAATTTTGCGCAACGTGATATCGTTTTAAAAAGAATAAATGATAAAGATGTTTTTATTGACTTAGAAAAATTCAGGGTATCGGGGGATTTCAAATTGAATCCCTATTTAAAGAATGATGATGTCCTTATTTTTCCTCAGCTTGATTTAGCAAGAAACTTTATCTCGATTGATGGGGCAGTAAATAGACCGATTAAATTTCAGTTTGTTGTTGGTGATAGACTATCTGACGCACTTTTATTTGCCGGGGGACTTAATAAAGCTTACGAAAATGTAAATGAAGTTGAAATCAACAGGTTGAGTTATGATGGTTCAGAAGATCAAAGTATTAAAGTAAAAGTAAAAGATGATATTGAGCTTAAAGTAGGTGATAGAATTAGAGTATTGGCAGACGAAACTAACAGAAAAGAATTTAAGGTACTGGTTATTGGAGAAGTAAACAGACCGGGTTATATTCCAATAACAAAAAATTCAACAACCATATATGATGTTGTTGAAAAAATTGGAGGATTTAAGGAAAATGCAGATTTAAATAGGACAGAACTAATTAAAGTAAATGATCCGCATAGATTATTTGAATACAAACTTCTAACTAAAGGTTTCAAGCAAGATCAATTTAATGATGATAAATATATTAAAGAGCTCTATAATATTTTTGATAATAAGAATATGGAAAATATGCTAATGCAGCGAGTTGCTAATGTTTCTTTAGAAGATTCATTGGGCTTTCGATTGGATAATGCTTTAAGATTATGGAGACAGGAAAGTCTTGTTGATTTCACGAAAGTAAAGGATAAGGATTCAAATGACTCAAAATATTTAGTAGAAGATGGAGACATTATTATTGTACCATCAAAAACTAATCAAGTCTACGTTTTTGGTCAAGTTGCAAGTACTGGGTATCAGAAATTTGAAGCAGGGAAAGAAGCTTCATATTATATTGATAAAGCCGGAGGAACAACCATAATTGCTAAGGATATTGAGGAATCCATTATAATAAAAGGTAAATCTAGGAACTGGATGATGATAACTAATAAAGATGCTAAAGTTGAAGCTGGTGATTTTATATGGGTACCTAAGAAACAAATAAAAGACTTTAAATATTATATGGATCTAGTTGCTCCAGTTGCAAGTGTAATAAGTTCAATAGTAACGGTTGCGATACTTATTGTACAGTTAAATAAATAATAAATCATAAATATTTTATAAAATATTTTCAAGTAATAATGAATCAACAGATTAAGACGAATCCTACATTTAGCGACTATATTTACGTTATTTATAAATGGCGCAAATTTCTTTTGATTAATATTATAGTTGTTACTGCAATTGCTACTTTATATGCATTTTTATTACCTAAAGAATATAAAGCAACTGCCACTATCATGATCCCTCCTGATAACTCAATGAGCGGATTAGGTGGATTAACAGGTCTAATCGGAGGGAAATCATCTCTTGCTTCTTTAGGTTCGAAAGCCTTTGGTGTTTCGAGTACATCTGAAGATGTTATTCTGGGAATTTTGAATAGCAGGTCAACATTAACACATGTAATAAAAAAATATAGACTAATGGCGTATTACGATATTACTGATAATAATATGGATAAAGCGCTTAAAGCTTTTAAATCTGATCTTATCGCGGACCCAAATGAATTTGGTATGATTGAGTTTAGTATAATAAATGAAGATCCCAATATGTCAGCAATAATCGCAAACGATTTAGTTAGAATGGTTGATAGTTTGAATATTAGATTTAATATTGAAAGAGCCAAAAACAATAGAACTTTTATTGAACAAAGGTACTTGAAAAATATCAATGATTTAAGAAATGCAGAAAATGTTCTTTTTGCTTTCCAGAAAAAATACGGTATAGTTGCAGTACCTGAGCAATTAGAAGTTACTGTTAAAGCTGCTGCAGAAATCGAAGCAAATATGACTCAGAAGGAGATGGAAGCCTATTTTATAAAACAATTATATGGTGAAAGTTCGCTGCAGTATCAAGGTATTATGGCTGAACTACAAATGTTAAAAGCTAAAGTTCAAGAATTAAAAAGCTCACCCAATCTTAGTTCTTCATCCAATATTCTTTTCCCTTTCAAAGAAATGCCTAATATAGCAATTGAGTATCTTAGAGCATTCAGAGAAGTAGAAATTCAACAGGCAGTGCTTGAAATCGTAATGCCTATGTATGAACAGGCAAAAGTGGAAGAACAAAAAAGTATTCCTACAATTATGCTGATCGACAAAGCAGTACCTCCGCAATTAAAATATGGCCCTAAGAGAGCTGCAATTATTCTAGGAGTTTTTGCATTGTTTTTATTTATGTCAATACCTTTTGTGTTTGTTGCTGAAAAAGCAGTTTCAAGACAAGTTTATAATAATCCGCTTCAGGCTAAAGAGGCAAATGTATTTAAGCGTATTATAAAAATTTATCGAATGAAATTTTAGATTTTGAATGAGTATTCTTTTAGTTGCAATTATCACTACTGCGGGGATATTATTGGGGAAATTTCTTTTTAAAAAATGGTTTAACCATTTAACATTGTATAGTCTTATTATGGGTGGTTTAATTTTTTTATATGAACTCAAGCTTCTACCATATTATGATATAATTCCATTCGCTTGGTATTTAATTATTATTTCTTTTCTTGCATTTCTTTTTGGTATTATTACAGTAATAAGCGGAAGGAATTTATTTAACAAGATCCCACTATTTACCAGTAAACAAGATATTTCTCTTTCTGTCTTTAGCGATGATGGTAAAGCATTAAAATATTCTGTTCTTCTTTTTAGTATTGTTAGTCTATTTGTTGCAATCCAGCGTTGGATAGTATTAATTAATATGTTTGGTAGTATTCAAGCGGTTCTGGTAAATGCCGGGATTGTGTACAGACTAAATGTGAATAGAGAAATAAAAGATTTTATACCTATCTTACCTGCTTTTGTTTATATCGCAATATTTCTTTCTGGAATATATACTGCGTATAGAGGTAAATTCTCTTTTCTTTCGTTTTTCCCTTTTATCGGAATAATCATAAAAGAATTAACTTATTTTGGTAGAGCTGAACTATTATTGTGTCTGATTGAGTTTATTTTCTCATTCCTTTTATTTAGAAATTTGTTAAATAATGATATAAAAACCAGATTTAAGTTCTCCAGGAAAAATGCAGTTTTTGCTACTATTTTGCTTTTTATGCTGCTTATTTCTGCAGCATCTTTCATTCGACTTACAAGAGGGAACTATGAGAATTATATGGGTGCTAGCAGACAATTGAAGCAAATGAAGGAAAATTTAATTTTATCTCCTTCTGTATATCTTTATTTAAGTAGTGATATCGGTGTTTTTAATAAGTACATTGAAGCGGGAGGTGAAGATGCAAGATTTGGACAGAATACATTTTCTATCGTATATACTTTCTTATCTAGATTAGATATTACTCCTGAACCACCAGCTTTTCAGAAAGGTTATCATATTCCTATGTGGACAAATACTGGGACATATTTAAGAGAATTACATGCTGATTTTGGTGTAGCTGGAGTTTACTTTGGCCCATATTTAATTGGTTTAATCTTAACTTGGCTATGGTTCAAGTTTTATGAGACTAAAAACCTTATTGTTTTTGCTTTCCTTGTTTATTTAAGCCTTATAGTTGGTTTTTCATTTTTAGTTATGGTAACGAGATTAAATCAGTGGTACTTAAGCTTATTTCTTATTATTTGTTATTTGCCATTACTTGAAAGATTTGCAACAAGAAATAGTAAAATTTATACTGAAGAGAAAATAATTGAAGGAAACTGATTCTTCGAAAATAATTTACAGTGGGAAATCTATTGCTAAGAATACCATCTTTAATCTGCTTGGATATGGTGTCCCCCTTATAATTGCACTAATAATATTTCCATTATTAATTTCCGGTTTAGGCGAGGAAAGATTTGGTATACTTAACCTTATCTGGGGTGTGTTAGGTTATTTTAGCCTCTTTGACCTTGGTATAGGTAGAGCACAGACTAAAATTATTTCAGAAAAAATCGGTACAAATAAAACCGATGAAATTCCGGATATATTCTGGACGTCTTTTTTCCTTATGCTGCTTATAAGTATTGTCGGTGGATTAATCGTTTATTTCTTTTCACACACATTAGTATATAAAATTTTTAATATTACCACTTCGTTAAGGTTAGAAACGCTTAATACATTTTATCTTCTTGCTCTTTCCATTCCAATCGTAACTACTACTGCAGGGGTAAGAGGAATATTGGAGGCATACCAGAAGTTTGGAGTTATTAATGTTATAAGGATTTTACTTGGTATATCTTCTTTTGTTGTTCCTTTAATATGTTTGTTATTTACCAAGAGTCTATTCTGGATAGTAGTCTGTCTTATCGTTGTTCGCCTAGTTATTTTAATTTTATACATCAGTCAATGCTTTAGAATTAATAAAAAACTAAGTAAGCAATTATCATTTAAATATGTTCTTATAAAACCAATTCTCAGGTTAGGGGGATGGATGAGCGTTTCCAATATTACGGTACCAATGATTGTCTATTTGGACAGATTTATGATAGGAGCATTGGTTTCTGCAACTGCTATTGCTTATTATGCAACACCTTATGAAGCTATTACAAAACTTCTTCTTATTCCCGGTGCATTAGTCAGCGTATTATTTCCAGCTGTATCTGCTAATTATCTTGTTAATCCTGAATATACTAAAAAGCTATCTTTACGGGCGGTTAAGTATATTTTTATTCTATTGTTTCCCATAGTATTTCTTATTGTAACATTTGCACATCAGGGTATGTCTATTTGGTTGGGAGCTAATTTTGCAGATAAAAGTACTTTAGTACTGCAATTATTAGCCGTTGGTGTTTTAATAAACAGTATTGGTTATATCCCTTTTAATTTTCTTGAAGGTATCGGCCGACCTGATATCACGGCAAAACTTCAATTATGTGAACTACCAGTATATTTCTTAATTATGTATCTGGTAATCAAATATTTTGGAATTAATGGCGCTGCTCTGGTTTGGCTTTTAAGAGTCATAATTGATTCACTTATTCTTTTCTTTTTTGTAAATAGAAAAATATCCTACCATCTTGAATTCCAACCAAAAACCGAACATCTGTTACTATTTGGAATTTTGATTTTATCTTGTCTACCAATTCTTTTAAGTAACATAATTCTTAAAATAATTCTTACACTAATTCTTCTTTCGGGATTTATTTATATCGTTTGGAAATATTACATTTCAATCGAAGAAAGAAATTTTCTTTTAACCAAATTAAAACTTTTTAACAGTGATTGATGATTTATGCTTAAGGAAAATATTCCAAATAACAAGACAGATATTTCAATTGTTATTATTAATTATAACCTGGCAAAAGAGATTGATGATTGTTTGAATAGCTTTTTTGAAGCTGTTAAGGATAATATTTCATTAAGTTATGAAATAATTATTGTTGATAATAATTCGCCTGATAAAGACTTGCATGATGTTGAAAAGAAATTTATAAATGATACAATCCACTTTTACTATCTTGAGAAAAATGTTGGATTTGGTAAAGGTTGTAACTTTGGGTTTTCCAAAGCAAAAGGCAAGTATATCTGTTTCTTAAACCCTGATACACTGGTTAAAGAAGATATCTTTAAACCAATTCTTCTGTTGTTTGAAAATGATAAATCAATTGGAATTATTGGACCTAAACAGCAAGTGCAATCCAATAGATTTGATTTCTCAGCAGGTTTTTACCCTAATATTTTATTTGAATTATTTAACCTTTTTGGTGTTGGTGTTTTCTTTGAAGGTTTTTTAATGTCAAGTATTACAAGATGGAGACAGAATAAAAGAATTGAAGTCGGTTGGATTCTTGGCGCTGCAATTTTTATACGTGCAGAGTTATTCAAACAGATAAATGGATTTGATAAAGACTACTTTATGTTCTTTGAAGAGGTTGATCTTTGCAGAAGAGTAACAAGACAAGGGTATAAAGTCTTGTATTGTCCCGAATTTGCTATTCATCATATAGGCAGCGTATCCGGTAAAAAGGATTATACTCTGTATACAATAAGAACCTATTCAAGCAAGAATATTTATTTTTCCAAACATTATAAAGGTTTGGAAAAGTTTTTAATTAAATCTTTACTTTATGCTCAACTTGTTTCGCAGATAATTATCTGGTCAGTGTTATTCCCCGTTAATAAAAATAAATCAAAACAAAAGCTAACCGCATTTATTCATTTACTAAAGAATAAGATGAAATATGAACATAGGTATTGATGCAAGATTACTTGAAAGAAAAATAACGGGGATTGGCAGATATTTAATTCTGCTTTTAAATAACCTTCCAGATTTTGATAGTAAGAACAGATATTTCTTATTTACCTATGAACCTTTGGATTATAACAGGAACTTCTTTACGAATATTCCAACAGTAAAAAGTTTTTTACCTCAAAAACTGTTTTCACCCATTTGGAATAATTTTGTGCTTCCATTCTTCTTAAAGAAGAATAAAATGGATATTTTCTTCTCTGTTAACCAGATTATTCCACTGGTTAAGGTTAAGAATTGCAAATATGTATCCGTTGTTCATGATGTTATTTACAAAGCAGATAAAAGCTTCCTCCCACTAATCTACAGGAGATACCTCCAGTTGTTTGCACATTTCTCTGTTAAAAGCAGCGACCTTATTGTTACTGTTTCTAATTACTCCAAATTGGATATATTGAAAAACTACAAGATTGATGAAAGTAAAATTAAAGTTATTTACTCTGCTACAAATAAAGAATTCTTCCCGATGAATTTATCCGACCAAGAAAAAGCTGATGTTAAAAAATCTCTTGGTTTAAAGGGCAATCTTGTTCTATATGTTGGCATGATAGAGAACCGTAAAAACATTCCTGGTTTTCTTAAAATTGCAGATGAAATATTCAATAGAAATAAAGATGTTCAGTTTGTTCTGGTTGGTAAGATTGGCTATGGCGGTGAAAATCTATTAGAAGAAATATTAGAGCGGAAAAATGTTGTTTATCTGCAGGGAATTGATGATAAGACTTTGAAAAAGTTATATAACATTTCATCAGTATTTCTATTTCCCTCATTCTACGAAGGTTTTGGTTTCCCTCCGCTTGAGGCGATGCAATGTGGCTTGCCTGTACTTTCATCTGACAACACTTCTCTTAAAGAAATTGTTGGTGAAGGAGGAATGTTACTTTCACCGGATAATTATAAAGGATTTAGTGATTATATTATTAAGGTAATTACTGATAAAAACTTTGCCGATGATATGATTAAAAAAGGATTTGAGCAGGCTAAGAAATTTAGCATTGAAAAAACCACAAAAGAATTTGTTGAAATCTTCAATTCATTTAACAAACTCTAAAAATTAATAAGGATGAGAGCTTAAAAGATTATTTCATCAGAATTAGTTTCTTTGTTTCTGTATAGTTACCTGAATGTAACTTATAGAAGTATATTCCGCTTGGTAAACCACTTCCATTAAATTCCACTTCATAACTTCCGGCAGTTTTTTCTTCATTAACAATTGTGGCTACTTCTTTACCAAGCACATCATAAACTCTAAGCGAGACTAATCCTGCTTGAGGAATTTCATATCTTATTTTTGTAGTTGGATTAAATGGATTTGGATAATTCTGGGAGAGATTAAATGTAATTGGAATATCTTTACCTGGAATTATTTCAGAAGTATCTGTAGTATGTAAAATTATTCCACCATTGCCAACTATCCAACCGTTTTTATTATCAGCAAAAGTTATATCATTGAAATTTGTTTTTACGTCGAGTGGTTGTGAAATCCAATTTTCTCCAGCATCAGTAGTTCTAATAATTTTACCATTTATACCAACAATAATTCCATTATCTTTATCTGAAAAACATACTGCTAGGGGATTGACTTTACTTGTCTCAAAAGTCGACCAGGTTTGTCCTCCGTTTGTAGTATGAAGAATTAATCCATTGTAACCAGTATTGCCTATTATTGTGCCATTATTAAAATCTGTAAAGTATACGTCCCGTAAATAGTACAATGAATTTAATTGTTGCGTATCCCAGTTAATTCCACTATCACTTGTTTTTAATATTCTACCATACCAGCCAACGACTATTCCATTATTATAGTTAGGAAAACTGATTCCAAATAAATATTGATAATCAAAACGCTGCGTTTCCCAGTTTATTCCACTGTCAGTAGTCTTTAGTATAACCCCATCTCCAATAACAATATAATTATTAATATCAATAAGCTGAACATTAAATAAATTGTAATAACTACCAATTGATAAAGATGCCCAATTATTTCCTCCATCTGTTGTTTTAAGGATTATGCCATTTTCGCCAACAACTATTCCATTATTAGAATCAATAAATGAAACACCATTTAATTTATTTGTTGTTCCGCTTGATTGTGAATGCCATGTAGTACCACTATTAGTCGTGTGGAGAATAGTCCCTTCTGTTCCCACAATAGTTCCATTATTATTATCAGTAAAAGAAACTGCCATAAGATCTTTGGTGGTACCACTATTTTGTAACACCCAGTGGTCTCCTTCAAAAACAGGTGGAGGTACTATTGTAGTGTCCCCATACACTATACCATTTTTTTGTGTCCCAACTAAATAAATTGAATCTTGATTAATTATTGATGTATAAATACTTGAATTCCAGTTATAAGTTTTTATAATTCCAATATTAGGAAGAATTGTGGTCTCAAAACCTACAGCACCATGATAACGAAAATAATTAGAATAATACTGAGCTGTATCAGAAATACCGAATAATTCAGTTGGCTGTAAAATTCTGCATATCGTAGTAAATCCCAGGTATATGCAAGTATCCCTTTTTAGGTAATCTTCATAATAGGATTGCGAAAGATCATTTATATAAAAATTGCCATCCATATAAGCCCAGTATTCTTTTCCAATACTGATGCTATCCGGATAATAAATTGTGTTTGTAACCTCTCTAAAACCATTACTTAAAGTATCTGTAATTTCTTTTACTACTGCATAATAATAGTATTCTCTTGTTGAACCAGCTTTATAATACCACTTATTACCTATTGACAATGGGAACGAGGCTTTTGGAGCATTCTTGGTTTTAAAATATAACACCGGTGACCAATAGATTTTCCCATCAATATTATTATTTCCTACACGCCAAAAATAGCGAGTATCATAAGTTAAAGTAACGAAATGAGAAGTATCTGAAATGTTTTCCTTTTCAACGACAATATTATGAAATAAAGAATCTTTTGAGATTTGTAATCTATAACCGGTATTACCAGCAGTACGGGACCATTGCAATTTGAGGGTAATTGTGGTTAACAATGATTGATTATCAGGATTGACTGGTCTTGGAGTTTTTGCAAGAGTTGTGATATTCCAAATGTCAGACCATGAACCATAAGTATTATTTAAATTAGCTCTTACTCGCCAATAGTACTTAGTACTATCTTTTAGATTATTTATTTCTATATTATTATTTGAAGTAGATTTAGCAATAAACAAATTATTGAAATAATAATCTGTAGCAATTTGAATTTGAAAGTAATTAGAAACTAAAGTAACATCATCCCAATAAAAAGTTGTATTTAGTGAAACATCTATACTACTATAAGAGGGGGAAATTAAAGTTGGAATTCCATTTGTAGTAGTAAAATGCCAAGTTTCACTCCAGGGCGAAAATAAATTCCCAAATTTTTCGCAAACTCTCCAGTAATAAACAGTATTCAATTCAAGTGCTTTAATCTGAAACAATGTACTGTTTACTAAAGTATCCAACAATAATTTATTGAATTGTTGATCTTCTGCTATTTGAATTCTAAATGGATTGCCCGTAGTTACTGAATTCCATTGAAGTGAATAAATAAGAGGTATTCCGGTATTTTGGTTAGGTGGATTGGAAAGCGTTGGTGCTGACAAACCTCCATCTGTTGTTTTATATAATGCTCCCATGGTGCTTAAAGCAAATGAAACAAGTGGATTTAAAGAAATAACTTTATACAAATCGGTCAATGGTGTAAAAGACTGCTGTAACCAATTTGAACCGGAAGTCGTAGATTTTAATATAGTCTGATAACCAACAGCCCAGATAGTATTCTCATCGGGTACTGAAATATCATTTATTCTCGGGTTATAGTTTTGAAAAACCTTAAACCAATTGTTTCCGCCATCGCTTGTTTTAAAAATTCTGCTAAAATTTCCATCATAGATGTAACCAACATTCTTATTTAAAAATTTAATTTTCTTCGCAATAAATAAATCAGCAAAATTATTTATAGGGGACCAATTATTTCCTTCATCTGTGGTTTTTACAATTTTTTCTCCAACAAGATAACCTACATTCTCATCGCAAAAACCAAAATCATATTGGTATCCCGTTCCATTCGAAGGTATTTTTGTCCATGAGATTCCTTGGTCAGATGATTTATAAATATCATTCCCTTCCCGTTGGCAAATAAACAGATTCCCTCCTGGTGCAGCATATATTGTTCTAAGTTCGGACTGATCACCAACATTGCCAACTGACCAGGAGTTACCTTTATCAGTAGATTTTATTATAGTTCCTTTTTTCCCGACCCCAAAACAAACATTATTATTATAATATATTAAATGAGAAATTACATTATTAAGATCAGGTATATTTATAGTGGTCCAGGAATATCCTCCATCATTTGTTTTATAGATTTTTGCATTTACAGCACCTGATGCCAGGCCATTTAGTGAATCACTAAAAGCTATACTTGTAATTTCTTGTTCAAACTGATAAATGAAATTCCATCCACTTTGTGGAAAAATATTATTTAATAAAAAAATTAAGTTAGCGAGAACATAAAATATTTTTTTCATAAAAAATTCATTAAAATTATTTCTGTAGTAAAAGTCTTTCGTAAATAAATTGCCATCAGATTTAAGCTTACAAAATAAATTCCGCTTGGCAGGGAAGAGGTGGAGAATTCGTTCTGATAGCTTCCGGTTGGTATTTCTTGGAAAATAGGATTTACAACCTTTTCGCTAATCACACGATAAGGTTTTTTACTCATTACCTTGTTAAGAGTGAATATGTATTTCATAATTACCCCGCTCTGTTAAATCTTGTGTTCAATATAACAATTAATCCCTTGAAGGAAAATATCGTTTGCTTTGTTAAAGCATTATAGAAACCACCCGGAACCCACAATAATTTTGCCATTCATTTTATTTTGTTTATCGGTTGAAAAGATTAGAGTTCATCTCAATGCTACGAAAATTATTCGCCTGGTAAGAAATATTTTCAGAGAGTTAATTCCTAAAACTGAAGATGTTACTTAATATTCAAGTAGTTTTAATTTCCACTGAAAACAGACTTAATTAAATCCTTTTTTATTCTTATTTTTACTATCCAAAAAAATATCAGAGAATAATGGGTTATTTATGCCGGATGTTTCCCTTATAATTATTAGCTGGAAAATGCGCGATTTTGTAGAAAGACTTCTTACAAGTTTTCAGAAATTTTCTTCGGGTTTTACTTATGAATTAATCTTTATTGATAATCGTTCTTGTGATGGGACAGTCGAGATGCTTGAAGAAAAATTTCCCGAAGCTATACTGATAAAAAACAGTGAGAATAAAGGAGTTGCCCCGGCGAGAAACCAGGGACTAAGAATTGCTAAAGGAAAGTACATTCTTATCCTTGATGCAGATATGGAGATAAAAGAGAATTCAATTTATCAACTTTTTGATTTTATGGAAAAGACTCCTGATGCTGGTCTTGTTGGATGTAAATTGACTTTTTCTGATGGAACACTTCAATATACCTGTAAAAGGTTTCCTAAACTTTCGGCTTTATTGGCGCGAAGGTTAGAGGGAATTGGATTTGTTAAAAATTCAAGAACTCTAAACGATCACATTATGAAAGAATGGGATCATAATTCAATTGCAGAAGTTGATTATGTAATTGGTGCCTGTCAGTTCTTTAGAAGAGAAATGATTAATCTTATCGGTTATTATGATGAGAAGATATTCTACGGTCCTGAAGATTTAGACTTTTGTCTTCGAATATGGAAAAAGAATTATAAAGTTTTTTATTATCCGTTTACATCAATTGTTCATCACGAGCAAAGGATTACAAAAAAGAATTTGTTTTCGATGATTTCATTTAAACATCTTGCGGGTATATTTTATATTTTCAAAAAATATAATTACTCAATTAAACGTTAGTTATTTTGCCTAAAAAAATTGAAATATCACTCTTACTGCTTACCGACTTCCTGATGATCTGCATCAGCTGGTTTGTGTTTTATTACGTCAGGGTGGAAGCGGGACTTGTATCATATGTGCTTAAACCTTCTCTGCTGTTGCCGGGATTTGTGATATACTTTTACTGGTTCCTTATTTTCATTTTTGTGGGGATGTACAGAACATGGTTTGCTCTTTCCCGCTTTGATGAACTATCGACTTTATTTAAAGCTTCATTCTTTGGGGTCTTTATTCTGTTTGTTCTTATCTTTGCAGATGATATGGCTAAACCTGATGCGACTGCTAAAAGCCGTTTTTTAATTTTTATTTACTGGGGATTGTTTTTATTCTGCGTAGGAACCGGCAGATTATTTATCCGCGCTTTGCAGCGTCAGTTATTAATTAAAGGATACGGCAGGAAGAATGCATTGATTGTGGGATTTAATCCCCGTGCTACTAACTTACACGACCAGATACTTTATTATAAAGCTTTAGGTCTTGATGTTGTTGGGTACATTTCTACGAATGGGTTTACTAAAAAAGAAAGTTATAAAAATGTAACTGTTGTTGGTAAGGTAAATGAACTTGATGTTAAAATTGATGAATTGAACGTAAGGGAAATAATTATAGCGCTTGAGAAAAACCAGGAAGATATTATTCTTGATGTTATTTCAAAATGCGATTCTAAAAATGTCTCAATTAAAGTTGTAGCAGATTTGTATGAAATAATCAGCGGGCAGGCTCGTACATCATTGATTTATGGCTTTCCTCTGATTGATATTAATCCTCAGTTAATGCCTGAATGGGAAAAGAAGATTAAGAGATTAATGGATATCTTAATTTCTCTGATAATTTTATTAATAACCTTTCCTGTTACTTTATTAACCTCACTTGCTATTAAGATGGAAAGCAAAGGGCCGGTTTTCTATAAACAAAAAAGATCGGGAATGGGTGGGAAGGAATTTAGTATAATAAAATTCCGCTCAATGAAACAGGACGCTGAGAAACTTACAGGACCTGTCTGGTCTCAAAAGAATGATCCAAGAATTACAAGAGTAGGAAGGTTTATCCGCAAAGTAAGGATTGATGAAATTCCTCAGATGTTTAATATTCTGAAAGGTGAGATGAGTCTTGTTGGACCAAGACCGGAACGCCCATTCTTTGTTGAGAAATTAGCAGAGGAAATTCCTCTTTATAAAAAGAGATTAAAAGTACGGCCCGGTGTAACCGGATGGGCACAGGTTAAACATAAGTATGATGAAAATATTGAAGACGTAAAAACCAAGCTTCGTTACGATCTTTTTTATATTGAAAATATGTCGTTAAGAATGGACTTGAAAATAATATTTCGAACAGTTTTTGTTGTTCTTTTTGGCAAAGGACATTTTGAATAAAGGAATAGAACGTTGACCATTGTTTGATTTATTAGTGAACTCATTAATTTGTCATTCGTTGTCATCAGGTAGTCATTAAGTTGTATATATCAATATTATTTGGAGGCTTTATGAATTTGGAAGAACTTCAGGTTTATCAGAAAGCTATGGACATTGGTGAGCAAATTTGGAAGATTGTGATACAATGGGATTATTTTTCTAAAGATACAGTTGGGAAACAGCTTGTTAAGGCAATTGATTCTGTTGCTGCAAATTTGTCGGAAGGATTTGGCAGGTACTTCTATAAAGAAGAAAAACAGTTCTGTTATTATTCAAGAGGATCATTATTTGAAAGTAAAACCTGGATCACAAAAGCCCATAATAGAAATTTAATTGAAGATGTAATTTTTGAAAATATGGTTAAAGAGATAAATCGGATTGGCGTTAAACTGAATAACTATATTAATTCGATTGGTAAGAAAAAGGATAAACAATATAATGACAGCGAAGCAAATGACGACGGAGCCGAATGACTAATAATGACAGCCAAATGACAGCGAAGCCAAATGACAATTAACAAATACTTTAATCAAAAATCTTTAATGACAGTTAAAATAATAGTATAAATAAACTTATATTTTCCCGGAGTATGTTATGAAAATTCCAATGGTCGATCTTAAAACTCAATATGAAACTATAAAAGATGAGGTTAATTCAGCTGTTAAAGAAGTAATTGAATCAACACAGTTTATTCTTGGTAAAAAAGTTAGTGAGTTTGAAAAAAATTGTGCGGAATATCTCGGAGTAAAACATGCAATTGCATGCGCTAGCGGAACAGATGCATTGCAAATTGCTATGATGGCATTGGATATTAAACCTGGTGACGAAGTTATTACAACTCCTTTTACGTTTGTTGCCACTGCAGAAACTATTGCCATTATCGGTGCTGTTCCTGTTTATGTTGATATAGACGAAAAAACATATAATATCGATCCTTTAAAAATTGAAGCAGCTATAACTCCCAAAACAAAAGCAATAATTCCGGTTCATCTGTACGGTCAGTCTGCAGATATGGATTCTATCATGGCTATTGCAAGAAAACATAATCTTTACGTAATTGAAGATGCTGCCCAGTCTTTTGGAACTGATTATAAAGGAAAGAAAGTCTGTGGAATAGGTGACATTGCATGTACAAGTTTCTTCCCAAGTAAAAACCTTGGCGCTTATGGTGATGGCGGAATGATGTTCACTAATGATGATACGCTAAATCAAAAATTAAGAATGATTGCTGCTCACGGCTCAAAAGAAAGATATGTTCACGAAGTTCTTGGGGTCAACTCAAGATTGGATACATTACAGGCTGCTATACTTGATGTTAAATTGAAATATATTGACAAATGGAATAAAGCACGGGCAAAGAATGCTGATCTTTACAGGGAAAAACTAAAAGATGCCAAAGCAGTTACTCCTTATGTCGCTGAATATTCAACTCATATTTATCATCAGTTTACATTAAGAGTAGAAAACAGAAAAGGGTTAGCGGAACATTTAACCTCCAAAGGAATTCCATCTGCAGTTCATTATCCAATTCCATTGCATCAGCAGCCGGCATTTAAAGATGACAGCAGAAAATTTGATTTACCTGTTGCAGAGAAAATTGCCAAAGATGTTATTTCTTTACCAATGTTCCCTGAACTTACTGAAGAGCAGATTGATTATATTGCGAATGCAATAAAAGAATTTGTCGGTACAAAATAAACTTTTTTAATCAACCGTTGTATAAACTGTAAAACATTATTGAGAAACATTGTGAACAGTAAATCCTTATTAATAATACCAACATATAATGAAATAGATAACCTTCATAAACTGCTTCCTCATTTGCTTGAGACATATGCAGATCTTGATATTCTTATCGTTGATGATAATTCACCGGACGGTACAGCAAACTTTGTTAAAAGTGTAATAGCTGCAAATCCAAGAGTGAAGATAATTGAAAGAGCAAGTAAAATGGGGCTGGGAACCGCCTACGTCGCAGGTTTTAATTATATGTTAAGCAACGGTTATGAGTATGCATTTCAGATGGACGCAGATTTTTCTCACGATCCTTCTGAAATTGCTAATTTCCTTATTACCATTCAGGATTATGATCTTGTTATTGGCAGCAGATATATAAGTGGAGTGAATGTTGTTAACTGGCCGATGCAAAGATTATTGTTAAGTTACTTTGCAAATAAGTATACGCGTTTCGTTACCGGAATTCCTGTGGCCGATGCTACCGGAGGATTTAAATGTTTCAGAAGAAAAGTGCTTGAATCAATCGACCTCACAAAAATAAAATCAAACGGGTATTCATTCCAGATTGAAATGAATTACAAAGCCTGGAAAGCAGGTTTCAGGATAAAAGAGATTCCGATTGTATTTGTCGATCGCATTAAAGGAAAATCTAAAATGTCTAAAAAGATTGTCCGCGAAGCAGTCTTTATGGTTTGGAAACTTAGATTAAGAAGTATATTAGGAAAGTTGTAATAGGAAAGGCTAAGGAACAGGCGAAGGCTAAGCAAACAAACTACTTAACCTTGGCTTAAGCCTTAGCTTCAGTCTTAATTATGAATAACATCGATTTATCAATAATAATTGTTAATTATAATGTAAAGGAATTCCTGCAAAACCTTCTTACATCCATTCGCAAAAGCTCGCTTAATATTACAAAAGAAATAATTGTAGTCGATAATGCATCGGATGACGGCAGCGTTGAAATATTACAGGAAAAATTTCCTGATGTTAAACTAATTGCTAACAAAGTTAATGTCGGTTTCGGTAATGCTAATAACATTGGATTAAAACTTGCCTCCGGTAAATACATCCTTCTTATAAATCCTGATGCAATCGTACAGGAAGATACCTTCCAGAAATTGATTGAATTTTTTAATTCAACTCCCGATGCCGGAATTGCCGGCTGTAAAGTTCTAAACTCTGATGGTTCATTACAACTTGCCTGCAGAAGGGGATTCCCCGGACCCTGGACATCCTTTACAAAAGTAACAGGACTGAGCAAGTTGTTTCCTAATAATCGCTTGTTTGCAAGGTACAATCTTACCTATCTTGATGAAAATAAAACTTATGAAGTTGATGCAATCTCCGGCGCTTTTATGATGATGAGAAGAGAAGTGTATGAAAAAATCGGCGGGTTTGATCCAGAATTTTTTATGTATGGTGAAGATCTTGATTTATGCTACCGTACACAGAAGGCCGGATTCAAAGTTTATTATGTTCACACGACGCAGATAATTCATTATAAAGGTGAAAGTACAAAGCGAAGTAATCTTGATGAAACAAAAGTTTTTTATGATGCAATGCATCTTTTTGTTAAGAAACATTTTTCATCTTCATTCCTTGTTCAGATCATTTTAAGATTTGCAATTGTTCTAAGAAAGCTGGCTGCATTTGTTTACTATTATAAGTTAGTCCTGCTTGCAATTCTTTTTGATTTTATTTTTTACGATGTAGCGCTGCTGCTTGCCGACAAGTTATATACATCAAGTCACTGGGGAGGTTATCCAAGTGAAAAGCTATCTATAATTTTTACGATACCGGCAATATTGCAAATAATTCTTTCAAGTTTACTTGGTGCGTACAGGAAAGATTCTTTATCTGTGCTTAAAATTCTTTACTCGGTTTTCATTGGCTTTTTTATTATTTCTGCGACAACATTTTTCCTAAAGCAGTTTGCTTACAGTCGTGCGATAGTAATTATAACCTATGCTTTATTGTTTGTGTTATTACCACTATGGCGAATAATTGT
Organism: Ignavibacteriales bacterium; assembly: GCA_003599415.1. GTDB lineage: Bacteria > Bacteroidota > Ignavibacteria > Ignavibacteriales > SURF-24 > SURF-24. The sequence goes on from QZKB01000140.1 coordinate 51,282, forward strand.
TAAAGTGCTTTTTCATTTGGGTGTTAAAGATGAAGCCGGTAAATCAAGAACTTTAATTATTGGTACTTCGGAAAATGCTGTTAACCTTGCAGGCAGGCTAAAGAATAAATTTACTACACTTCACAGCATAGTTGGTTTAATCGGTAACTCAAGGAAATCAATTGGCGAAACATTAAATGGATTTGAAGTTATTGGTAGTCTTGAAAATATCAGTAAGATTATAAAAGAGAATAATATTAATGAAGTGATTTTTTCTTCAGTCGATATTTCTTATAGTGAAATTTTATCTGTTGTATCGAACAATCAAACTGAAAATGTGGAATTTAAAGTAGCCGGAAGTGAATTTGATTTTCTTGTAGGCAAATCTGCCGTAACTTTGCTTGATGATATACCGCTTCTCGGAATCTCTTATAACATTTCAGGAATACCGCAAAGAATTTCCAAGTTTATTTTTGATAAAGCAATCGGTATTCCGGTTTTGATATTCATCTGGCCTTTTATATATTTCTTTCAAAAGCTTACAAAGCAAAGCAACAGTTTTACAAAGTTTGTCATTAAAATTCCGCATGTTGTATTTGGAAGTTATAGCCTGGTTGGTCCTCCTGTAAAACGGGAGCTTAATCTCTTTCTTGGTAAGATTGGACTGACCGGTTTATGGTTCACTGAAGGTTATGATAAAAACGATAATGAAGAAGCCCTTAAGCTTGATATATATTATGCTAAAAATCAGAATATCTGGCTCGATCTAGAAATCCTTGGCAAGTCAATAAGCAAAATGTTTAATGAAAGGAATAGCTGATGGCCAAAACTATTTTAGAGTTTGAAAAACCAATCCTCGAACTTGAAGCCAAAATCATGGAGATGAAACAATTCTCCGAAAAAGTAGATATAAGTGATGAAATAGAAAAGCTTGAACGAAAAGTAAAAAAGCTTAAAGAAAATATTTACAGCAATCTTACCCGATGGCAGAAAGTTCAGCTTGCCCGTCATCCTGAAAGACCATATACATTAGACTATATAAATTTAATTACAAGTGATTTTATTGAACTTCATGGCGACAGGTTATATAAAGATGATCATTCGATTGTTGGAGGTTTTGCAAAACTCGACTCATACAAAGTAATGCTCATTGGTCATCAGAAGGGAAGAGACACAAAATCAAATGTGTACAGAAATTTTGGAATGCCTAATCCCGAAGGTTACCGTAAAGCTTTGCGTTTAATGAAGCTTGCAGAGAAGTTTAATAAACCTGTAATTACTATGCTTGATACTCCGGGAGCATTCCCTGGAATGGAAGCTGAACAGCGCGGGCAGGCAGAAGCAATTGCAAAAAATCTTTTGGAAATGAGCAGGCTTAAAGTCCCGATTATTGTTGTAATAATTGGTGAAGGTGCAAGCGGTGGCGCGCTTGGAATTGGTGTTGGTGATAAAATCCTTATGCTGGAAAATTGCTGGTACTCTGTAATAAGTCCGGAATCCTGTTCAAGTATTCTATGGAAAACATGGGATTATAAGGAACAGGCTGCCGAAGCATTAAAGCTTACTGCAAATGATTTGCTTAAGCTGAAGATAATCGATAGAATTATTCCTGAACCGTTAGGTGGTGCTCATACAAACTATCAGCAGGCTGCATCAAATTTAAAAACTGCACTTCTTCAGGAGTTAAAAAATCTAACGAGACTAAATACAGATAAATTACTTGACCTTAGATTCCAGAAATTTGCTAAGATGGGCGTGTGGGAAGAATAGAATGTTGATGTCTTAAAACGTGAATGAGCTGAAAAGTAAAATTAATATACACGAATTTTACTTGTCTTTTTTCTGATTATATCTTTAAGAAGTTTTAAACAAAAATAACATTCGCTGTAAACCTGAATCTTAATATAAAATGAATTACAAAAGCTTTACTGATGATAAACAAAAAAACTGAAATACGTGTACGCTATGCAGATACCGATAAGATGCAGTTCGTATATAACGGAAAATATTTTGAGTACTTTGAAGTGGGAAGAACAGAGCTACTTCGCTCACTTGGATTGCCGTATAAAGAAATTGAAGTGAAAGGTTACCAGCTTCCTTTGCTTGAAGCCGGAATTAAATATAAGAACGCCGGCAAGTATGATGATATTCTTGAAGTTGAGGCGATTGTGAATGAATTGCCAAAGCCGGTAATTCATATCGATTATATCATCCGCAGAAACGGAACAGATGAAATTGTTGCCGAAGGATTTACAAAACATATTTTCATAAATATTGATAATAAGAAAGCAGTTCGCCCGCCTAAATTTTATCTTGATATTCTTTCACCCTTTTTTCAAAATGAAAAATGAATAAGAAAAAAAATATTGAAGCCATAATAAAAAATGCTTTAAGCGAGGATATTGGTTCAGGCGATATCACTTCATTTGCAACAATACCGGCAAAGAAAAAAAGCATTGGAAAGTTTATTCTTAAAGAAGACGGAATAGTTGCCGGTCTCTCAGTAGTTAAAAAAGTTTTTAAGATTTATGACAAGACAATTAAGTTCTCTCCAATGTTTAAGGATGGAGATTCTGTAAAGAAAGGAGAAACTGTTGCGTTAGTAATGGGAAGTTCAAGATCAATACTTAGCTGTGAACGCACAGCGCTAAACTTTCTTCAGAGGATGAGCGGTATTGCAACTGCTTCACATCATTTTGCAGAAGCGGTTAAGCATACAAAGGTAAAAATAATTGATACACGTAAAACTGTTCCCGGTTTACGAATGCTTGATAAGCAAGCCGTAAAAGCAGGTGGCTGCAATAATCACCGCTTTGGTTTGTATGACATGTTTCTTATTAAGGATAATCATATTGCAGCATCCGGTTCGATTAGCAGTGCAATTAATGATTGCAGAAAATTCAACAGGAAAAAGAAAAAGAATTTTAAAATTGAAGTTGAAGTTGAAAACCTTGAACAATTAAAAGAAGCGCTTGAGAACGAAGTTGATATAATTATGCTTGATAATTTTAAAATTGAAGACATGGAAAATGCTGTAGTATTAATTGGAAACAAAGCTAAGATTGAAGCTTCTGGTGGAATAAATATTAATACAGTTAAAGAAGTAGCGGAAACCGGAGTTGATTTCATTTCCGTTGGTGCATTAACTCATAGTGTAAATGCGCTTGACATCTCGCTTGAGATTGAATAATAAATTTACCCGGCGGCT
>QZKB01000158.1 GCA_003599415.1 Ignavibacteriales bacterium
CATCCGGCTATTCCTATATTTTTTTCGAGTTGAATAAGTTTCACTTCCGGAAATTCAGATTTGACCATTTCATGTGTGCCATCAGATGAAGCATTATCCACAACAATTATTTCTATGTTTTTATAATCCTGTTCATATACCTTTTTTAAAGTGTTTCTCAGTTCATCCTTCCTGTTATATGAAAGTATATTTACGGTAACTAATGGCCGGTTATTTTCCACAAACTAATCCATTAAATAATTTTATACTATTTGCCACCACTTGATCCATATTATAATACTGGTATTCTGCCAATCTTCCACAGAATATAACATCTCTTAAAGATTCACTAAGCATAAGATACTTATGATATAGTTTTCTGTTGGATTCATTAGGAACAGGATAATATGGTTCACCCACTTCTTGAGAATATTCTTTTGATATCGTTGTCGTACTGCTTTCTTGTCCACCTAAATATTTATGTTCAACAACCCTGGTATAACCAATTTCTGCATCAACGTAATTCACTTGTGCCGTACTTTGATAAAATCCCGAATTAAATCTTTCATATTCGAATCTGATTGATCTGTAGGGCAGACTGCCATATTCATAATCGAAAAAGTAATCAATAGGTCCGGTGTAAATCATTTTATTAAACTGTATATCGTTCAGTATAGTTTTATAATCGGTACCCAATATTAGTTCAATGTTTTTATGGTTCAACATTCTTTCAAACATTTTTGTGTAACCATCCTTCGGCATAAACTGGTACTTATCAGTAAAATACCGGCAGTCGTCATTTGTTCTAACAGGAATTCTACCACATACGGTTGGTGCCAAATCTTTCGGCTCTAAACCCCATTGTTTTTTTGTGTAATACTTAAAAAGCTTTTCAAATAGGTCTTTGCCAACTTGGTTAATAATTATATCTTCTGAATTTAAAATTGGATATCTCTTTTCCCTTACTTTCTCATAGTATACTTTAACTTCTTGCTCAGAAGTTAAATTTAATCCATATAGCTTATTTAGTGTTAACCTGTTTATTGGAATTGGATAAAGTTCTCCATTCAATTTTGCCTGAACTTTGTGCTCATAAAACCGCCACTCTGTAAATTGAGATAAGTATTCAAAAACTTCTTTGCTGTTAGTATGAAAAATATGCGGACCGTATCTATGTACTAAAATTCCATTCTCATCCATTTCATCATACGCATTGCCACCAATATGATTTCGTTTTTCCACAATTAAAACTTTTTTGCCCAACTGCGAAGCAATTCTTTCTGCCATTACTGAACCGGCAAACCCTGCACCTACAATTAAATAATCATACATAAGATTATTCAGTTAAGAATTTTTCTTTTGAATAAATAGATAATCATACTTCCGCTTACAAAAATTTCCGTTACTAACATTGAAAAAGAAATTCCAATCTCTTTACATAATGGAACTAACAAAAACGCTGACAGGATATTTATTATGCCGGCAGTAACTATAATTCCCGTAAATTCTTTTTTCATATTCAGATTTAACATTGTCTGTATACCGGTAATATTGCTTAACACAATAATGAAAGGCAGAAATGCAATTATCCTTAAAACTAATACGGAATTGAAATATCCTTCACCTAAGACCAGTTTAACAATGGCGGGTGCTAGTATAAATATAAATAATGAAACTACAAAGCCGGCAGATCCCACAAGGTAAAACAGCTTCTTAATAAAACTCATTCCCTCACTAATTGATTGCTTGAATAAATAAGAAACGTGCGGATAAACAGTCTGGGATATTGTAGAAAATATACCCTGGAATGCCATTCTTATTTTATCTGCAGCTGAGAAATATCCGACTATAGTATTATTAGTAAAAAGCCCAAGTATAAAAGTATTTGAAATTGTGTATAGATCTATTGCAACATTTGAAAGGAATAATTGCCAACTTTCATTGACCTGGTATTTAATTTCATGAAAGGCTGGCAAGTAAAACTTTATTTTGAATTTGTATTTTACTATGAACAAGCTGCAAATTCCAACTAATAAAAATCCAAAGCTGTTTAATATTACCAATAATTCAAAGTCTGATTCCTTTGTTATCAAAAGAAATATAATTAACGTTACCAAAGCTTTAGCTGTTACGTTCAGTAATGCAATATATTTCATCTTTTCCAAACCCTGGAAAAACCAAATAGGAAAAAGTAAATTTCCCAACACAAATCCGAAAGAATAGATATAAATCATTCCATCATTTTTAAAGAATGGAATAGTTACAACAACAACAGAAAAGATTACAAGACTTAAAACAAATAAACACATCTTTACAACCATTACCGCGTTAAAAATCCTTTCAACCTTTTCAGGATCATTCCGGTTAATCGAAATATCTCTTGTAGCAGAAAAGTTAAATCCAAAATCTGTTAGCACACTGAAATATGCGACGAATGCGTTTGCAAAATTAACTAATCCGAATTTTTCCGGACCTAACACACGTACTAAATATGGAAATGTTATTAATGGAAAAATATAATTCGATACCTGAAGCACCGATAAAGATGTAAAGTTTTCAATAAGAATTTTATTCCTGATTATTCCTTTAATCATTATTATAAAATAAATCTTATCATAAACGTAATCTGAGAGTTTTATTTAGGTGTGATAATCAAATTACAGTATCAAGTATCCAGCATCCATCAAATTCTGGCTATCTCAACCAGGCTTCAGGATTCTGGTTTGCACGTTCACTCCACAATTCGAAATGAAGAACATACCCATCAGTATTTTCAAGAATCTTGGCAATAGAACTTCCCTGCACGACTCTGTCCCCCTCACTCACATAAATTTCCGAGAGATGACCATACACTGTCCTGTATTCATCCCGATGAGTAAGTATTAAGACACTCCCAAAACCCGGCAACCAGCTGATAGACGAAACGACACCATCAGAAACAGCCCTTACAACAGAATTCTCATTCGCTTTAATATCAATTCCATAATTCAGGGTAACTGTATTTAAGTTTTGATTTTTTGTCTCACCGAATTTACGAATTATTTTTCCATTTTCAACAGGCCAGTTTAATTTCCCTTTAAGAGAGAAAAATGAACCGGATTCACTGACCGGAGTAAAACTCTTTATCTCTTTAACTGCTTCCTTATCATTATACTTTTTAGTATTTACACTTGCAAGTTCTTTCTTTCTTTCTAATTCTTTTCTTTTTTCTTCTTCAATAAGATGTGCTATAATTTTCTTAATTTCATTTTGTGAACGTTTTTTAATTTCAATCTCGCCGTACAATGCATCTTTATCTTTCTTAACCGAAGACAGAAATTGTCTTCGTTTTTCAATTTTACTTTTTAATTCCTGTTCTTCAACTTTCTTCTGCTCAACTACTTTTCTTTTTTCATCAAGTTCCTTTACAAGAAAGGTCCTTGCATCGCTTAATTTTTTTGTAGTAGCTTTTAAACTGCCAAGTACTTTTTCCCTGTTATCGGTAATTCTTGTTAAATACTTGTACCGGATTAAAGCTTCATTAATTGAACCTGCACCAAGCAGCATTGCCCATTTATTTTCAGTACCATATTTATAAATATAGGAGACATATTTAGCATAGCCAGCTTTCAAGGATTTGATCTTATTATCATAAGTCCGGATTTCTGCTTCAAGATCCGCAATATTTTTTTCTTTCTTTTTTTCCTCTTGCCTAATAGTTCCGATAACCTTATTAATTAGAAAACTCTGCCTGTTAAAATTTTCAATTACTTCAACTGCTTTATTCTCCTTTTGAATTGTATTCCTAAGATCACTTTCTAATTTTTGAATTTCGAATTTTAATTTATCAAGTTCCCCTTGTTTAGTTGATATGATTTCTTTTTGCTGCGCATATAATTTTGATGAGACAATGATTGCCGAAAGGAGAAAGGAATATAAAAGAAATTTCTTTGACGTAAATCTTAATTTCGGAATGTCTTGAAAGTATCTTTTCAACATCTGCAATTTATTTTTCAACTTTATAATTAAGTTCTACAAATTGATGATTTCAGCATCATCAGGGATTTCCAGTTTTATCTGAACATTATCTTTATTTACAACAATATTCTTGTATTCAATATCCAGTTGCTGTTTCTCAGTTTTACGTTCTACCTTAATTGAATATGGTATGGAAATGTTTTCTATTACCCGGAATTTGGAATATGTACCTTCAGCAATAATATTATCTGAAGAATTAAGTATCTGGTACTTTGTAATTGCCAGTTCACGCACATCAACAAAATATTTACTTTTCCTGCCCGAATTATTTTCATTATAGGAAAGAATATACCTGTCATACACAACTTCATAATTATCCGGTTCTTTTGTTAGCTTAACAGTAAGATTAACCGAACCAACAAGTATATCCATCAATTCGTTGAAGGTAAGATCAACTTTAAATATTCTTTTTAAAACATCATTATCGCTGCGGCCTTTGTAAACCACATTGTTCATCATATCGTAAAAAGTAAAATAGTTTGATGAGATTACTGCCTGTGCGAGGTCAATTCCGAATGGTCCGTAAAAATCTACAAAAACCGAATCAGGTCTGATAAGTTTAACATTAAAACTAATCGAGGTATTCAGTTCCGGTGTAGAAACACCGACAGTACCGTTACCTTCAAAGTTTTTAATCTTTCTTCTGTTTGCTTCTAATTTTTTTACAAGACGTTCAGACGGAAGTATTTCGATTGATTCAGTCGGCTTTGAAGGAATACAACCGTAAATAAGCGGGAACAGAATAGTTACACAAGTGATAATCAGAAGTTTATATTTCACAGTTCACCTTTTTCAATTTTATTTTTCAGGTCATGGTTATCGGAATTCAGTTTAAGAGCTTTTTCCCAAACGCTTAAGGCTTCTGTCTTATTTCCTTTTTTAAATAAAACATCACCAAGGTGTTCAACAATAGTTGAATTATCCGGTTCAGCGTCAATTGCTTTTCTAATATTCAGTTCGGCTAATTCATAATTACCAAGCTGATAATATACCCATCCGATGGTATCAAGATAGGATGGATTCTTAGGATCTTTTTCAACGGCTTTGGATACCATATTCAAAGCTCTTTGCAATTCAATTCCTCTTTCAGAAAGAGAATAAGCATAATTGTTAAGCACCAACGCATTGGTAGAATCAATCTCCAGGGCTTTGGAATAAATACTGTCACATTCTTTGAACTTCTTTTGTTCATTATAAATCAATCCAAGTGTACCAAGTAAATCCACGTTTTTCGGTTCAAGCACCAAAGCCTTGTTTAAATATATTATCGCTTCATCATTCTGATTCAACCTGCTTAACGTGTATCCCAAAGCAGATAAAGCATTTATATCTGTCGGATTAAGTTCAACAGATTTTTGCAGATAAGGTTCAGCTTCAATAAAACTGTTGGACTGAGACAGCGACAAACCAAGTATTAAATTAATCGCAAAGTCATCTGGGAAACTCATCACGGCATCTTCCAGCAGACTAATTGCATCCATATATTTCTTATTGTCAAAATAGAGTCCGCCCAACCGAACATACGCCTCCCCGTTCCATTTTGCTAAGTCAGTAACCTGTTTAAAATATCTAATTGCAACAGTATCCTTCTTTTCTCTTAAAGCGATTTCACCAAGGAACATTTTGATCTGCCAATCAGTAGTATCCTTATCAAGTTTAGTGAACATTTCTTTTACTGTGGGCAATAAGGTAGTATCCTTAACCGATTGTATAAAATAAATTGATCCAACACGAATTTTAGCATCCAGATTAATCTTTGGATTCTCAAGAAGCAAGGAGAACTGCTTTGCAGCCTCTGCCCAGTTTTCCTGTTGCAGGTATATCTGTCCCTTAAGTTCTATCAATGCCAAATCATCCGGAAACTGCTGAAGTAATTCCTCTACTTTTTTTAAAGCCGGATCATATTTTTTTGCTTTCAAATATGTCTCAACTACTAATTTCTGCAAGTCAAGGTTAGAAGGATCAATTGCGGAAAGTTCTTCAACTGATTTAACAGCTTCTTCCGTATTTCCAAGCCTGTTATAAATTTCTGCAACACGCGCCAGAACATTCCAGTCGGGTCCGTTTGTTTCAATAATTTTCTTATAGATTTCAAGCGCTTTGGTTGGTTTATTATGTTCATAAATTGAAGCGAGAAAAAACAAAGCCTGAACATCGGATGAATCTTTTCTGATTATTTTTTCGTACGCAATTGCTGCGGAATCCATTTGCCTGGCTGAGGTATAAATATCCGCCAGCAGATAATAATAATCTGCGTTAGAGGAATCCAACCTTATTGCTTGTTTAGCATTATCTAATGCGAGCGATAGTTTGTTAAGGATTAAATAATCTTTAGACAATGCATAATGAACACCTGCGGATTTCTCCAATTTTAAAGCATCCTGATATTCGAGTATGGCTGCTGCATGATCACCTTTCATATCTGCAACGTTTCCGTTAATAAAGTGATCCATTGCTTTCTTGTTTCTTTCAGTTTCACTTAAGTCAGAAGCTTCATTAGTTTTGGCTTTATCTGTAGATATTTTATCGCTTTGGCACCCGGTAATCAGTACGATTAACACGAGTAACAACTTAGAGTATCTTAACATAAAAAACTTTATTTTAGTTATTAAAATTTGATCTTATATAGTATAATTACTGGTTACAAATTTAATACTTAATTTATTGTTTTGATATGGAAAAATTTGACATTGCATTAGCCTACACCTGGGAATATGATGAGGATTTTATAACTTTAACTGAAGAAATGTTCCATAACGATAAACTCACGACATTTCTTATAAAACCTTTTAATGTTTTTGAAATAACCGAAAGGCTGAAAAACAGGGATCTTGCATTTCATTGTTACCTTGACAGGGCATCTGATGTTGATGATAATTTTGCTGAGATAGCGCACATACTTACAAGAAGAAATGTCAGGATTTTTAATCCTTACAAAAAAGTGCATCATGCAATTGACAAGGCAAGCATGCACCTTGAGTTTATAACTGCAGGAATAAATACCCCTTATTCAATCATCATTCCTCCTTTTAGCGAAAAAGAACAGCTTTACATTTCTCTTGATGACCTTGAAATTTTAGATAGACCATTCATCATTAAACCCTGCAACACTACCGGTGGAGGAATGGGTGTAGTTACTGGTGCGGAAACCTTGAAAGATGTACTTCACCACAGGACAAACTTAAACAATGATAAATACCTTTTACAGGAAAAGGTTTATCCTATAATACTAAATGATAAAAGATCCTGGTTCAGATGTTTTTGGGCATTTGGAAAACCAATAGCCACCTGGTGGAATGACCTAACCCACGAATACACAATCCTTACAAAAGAAGAAATTGATATTTTTGAATTAAGAGGTTTATTTTCCATAACAAGAAAGATTGCAAAGCTTACTGAGCTTGATTTCTTCTCCACAGAAATAGTCTACTCATCAAAAGAAAAATTTGTAGCGGTAGATTATGTTAATGATCAATGCGATATGAGATTAAAGTCTAAGCATTTTGATGGTGTCCCGGATGAAATAGTAAGGCAGATAATTACGAATATGATTGCCGAAGTAAAAAAGCAGAAAGCACAATAAATCTAAAACACCATGTCATCTTCAATTGTCTCAAGTATATTCAGGTAACTTTCATAACGCTCATAAGAAATTAATTCTTTATCAACTGCGCCTGTTACACCACAATCCGGTTCGTGAAAATGAGTACAGGTATTAAACCTGCAATCTTTCATATGCGGCTGAAACTCTATAAAATAATGGCTCAGATTTTCCTTGGTTATTCCGTAAGGATCAATCTCTCTTACTCCGGGTGTATCAATTATAAAAGTATTTTCTTCAACTTCCATTAGTAAACTTGTTACAGTTGTATGCCTGCCCTTTGAAGTTGATTTGCTGATCTCAGCAGTTTTAAGATTAAGATCCGGGTAGAGGCTATTTAGAATTGATGATTTGCCTACACCCGAATGCCCCCAGAAAATATTTTTTTTTCCTTTCAGTTCTTTTTTTATGTCTTCAAGTCCGGTTCCGAATTTAGCACAGGTAAGTAACACTTTATAACCAAGGCTTTCATATAATTCAATAAACTTGTTTATCTCTTCTGTTAAACCAAGATCAACTTTATTGATAAGCAGAATTATTTTTAAATGAGAGCTTTCTCCTGCAACTATAATTCTGTCAACAACTTTATTATTAAAAACCGGGTCTTTAACGCTGTTCACAATAAACAGGTTATCAACGTTTGAGGCTATAACCTGTTCCAGTCTTTCCCCACGGTATCCAACTCCTTTTAATTTCGGTGCTTTTCTTGAAAGATAATTTTTCCTATCAGATATTTCATGGATTACCCCGGTTCCATCATTATTAAGTTCATACTCAACCCAATCACCTACAACAGCAATATCAACCTTAAACAATTTATCCTTTTTAAGGTTGAAATCATTTTTAAATTTTCCTCTGAGAGAACACCTTACAGGATTTTTCAATCCTTCAGGTATTACATAATAATCCTTGCTCTCAACTCTTGATATAGTTCCTTTTATAACACCTCCTAAAATGAAAAAAGCACTCTATTAAAAATAAAGTGCTTTCTTAATCTATTCAATAGCAGAAACGTGATAGTTAGAACCGGTATGAAAATGTAAAAACAACATTGCTGTAAGTTACATCCTGGAATGTTCTGGACACATTTGTTCCATAGTTATCTCCAAAGTCTTCCCACCATCCATGAACATAAGCTAAGTCAAGAGCAATAGTTTCATCAGTCAGAAAACCAATTCCACCGGTTAAATATTTTTTATCATACTCAGAAGGATCTCCGTCATAAGGAGAAGGATTAAGAATGAATCCGCCTCTTAACCTTAAACCGGTTTCAGGGATTGTATATTCGGCACCAACATTAAAATTCATAACTCCGCGGAACTGGTTCTTTATATCATTATTATTCTGGCTCATTTCTGATGGACTCAATCCGCTGGAGAATTCCATTTGTGTATAATCAATATAAGAAAGATCAGTATTGAGTATTAAACCGGAATAATTAACAGATAAACCACCGGTAAAAATGAAAGGAGTTGTAATTTCATATTCAAGTTTGCTTTCTAACGGGGGGTCAACTGTATACGATGCATTAGCAAAAATACTTTCACCTGATACAGTATAATCTTCTTTTATTGTATATGATGTTGGGAATTTAATACTTCCGCCGACTCTGACACCCAGGAGTATTGAAGAATAAGCCTGGTAAATAAATCCAATCTTTGCATCCCAACCGGAAATATCCCAGTCAAGAACATCATTCAAATGAAAAGTCTGGAAGTCAGCAGTATTAGGAGTACCGGGATCAGTTAAAACATTACTGCCATAATGATTTTGAGTATCATCTTCGTAATAATCGCGGCTTCTTTTGTAATCACCGCTATATATATTTAACGTACCTCCAATATAAAACTTTTTAGCAATTTCAGAAGCAGCAGAGAAAGACCATTTGCCAACTCCGCCTGAAGATGTAATTGTACCTTCCTGGTTTAGTTGTCCATTGATTGGTGTTACTTCTCCAGTTGCATCTGTTAAATAAAGTAAATAGGAAACATCACCTTTGCCTAAGAGCGTTTGCGTCATTGAGTTAGTACCGGAATTGTAACCTTTAAAAGTATTTATACCATTAAAATTTTTATCCCTGTTATAACCTAAAGCAAGTACAAAGCTTCCTCTTAAAGTTGGAAACGGAAAAACAAAACTTAATTGGTCAAGTTTGGTCTCAGAATTTGATGATCCAAGTTTATTTCCAAAGAATGTAACATCATTGTTAAACTTGGAATAATTTATTCCGCCTGCAAATTCCAATCGCTTAACTAACCCAAGTCCTGCAGGATTAAAATAGACCGCAGAAAAGTCATCACTTAAAGCCGAATAAGCATTTCCCATACCCATAGCTCTTGCATTAAAACCAAGCCCGGGTTCCGATAATCTTAAAGCGTCACCCGCATTTTGAGCAAACACAAATCCCGTTAATACAAGAATAAATAAAAGTGTTGTGTAATATTTAGAACTGGACAATTTCATTATCATCTCCTTGAAGTTTGATTTCTTCCACCATCCTGGTTTCTTGTTTTTGTTTCATCTCCACTGCGTCTTTCATCGGTTCTATCAGGATTATCTTTTCTATATTTAATTTTAGCCGGATCATTAACCACAGGATTATCTACAGGTGGAACAATAATAATTATCGGTTTATAAGGTGGTGGTGGTGGAGCCGGATCATAAACAGGTTCGAAAATAATTATCTCTCTTGCGCGTGGTGCAAATTCATCATAAGGATAACACCCGGCAAGTGTAGAGAATATTATTCCCAACAAAACTATGACAAGTATGATAAAAAACTTATTCATCTTCTTCTTCCCGAATCTGATGATCTGCTTCCATCGCTGTTTCGGGAGTTTGGTGCATCAGAAGAATTTCTTGAATTTGAATCATCACTGGTTGTTCTTTTAACTGAATTATCCGAACTATTCGAACTGCTTGAAGAAGAACTTGTACTACCGGAACTTGACGAACTGGAGGTTGATGTTACAGTTGGCGCAACAAAACCAGATGATCTTCTTCTTTCGGATGTTGTTTCTCTTTCGGAATCATTATCTCTTGCACTGCTTCTATAACTTTCTCTTTCTTTGGATTTAATAACCGGAGTATATTCTGTCCACCATGGGCTGTTGTAATAATAGTCGTATGAATCGACATAAAACCCGGAAGTGAAATAGCCAAAGAAATCCCTGTTATCATAAACATCAGTTTCTTCATTATCTTTCAAATGAGCCTTAACAACATCATAAGTGCTCATATTTGTAACATTAACATCTTGCAAATCAGAATGGCAACTGCTGCAATCATCGTAATAATTAATACTGGAAGTATAAACAGTACCTTCATTTCCAACCAAATCAACATCAGGATGCGTCAGCACAGTATAGCAGCCAACAAAATTGAAAATGATAATTGCAGTTACAGCATAAAATATATTTTTATTCATTTTAATTACCTTCTTCTTCCACCGCCGCTATTTCCACCACCTGAACTTCTGCTTCCTCCGCTACTACTTCCCCGGGATGTAGAGGAAGAATGTGAAGATTCTGTTCTTGACGGCGAATTATATCTTGGTGTTTCAGTTCTGTTATAAGTCCGGCTGTTCCCTCTGTTATTATATGTAGAAGTTCCGGATTTTCTTTTTTGAATTTCACCGCTATTAGAGTTTGTATTTCCGGGATTTTTCTTTAATGTTCGTTTACTTGTATTATTCTTTATAGCATCATTAACTGAAGATTCTTTCCTTGTATTTTTATTCCTTAAAACCTCGTTACCTGTTCTTCTTGTAGTATTCTTTTCTATTCTGGTTGAATTTCTTTTATCAATGCTAATAGATTCGTTATCTCTGGAATTATTTTTTGTAATAGTATTTCGTTTTCTCATTTCAGTAGTTCTGTCATTCGAAGTTCTGACTGAGTTTCTGCCTTCCAAAGTTCTTGTAAGAGTTGAACCGTTTCTGCTGCCGGAAAGTACATCTCTTGTTCTCAGACTATTCCCTCTACCGCCGTCATTGTTTCTTAAACGTGTATAATCGTTACTCCTGTATTTATATTTATCATATCCGTAATAATCATTATCCCAGTGATCATAATAATGATTATGATATGGGTACCACCACCAGTAAGAAGAGACATAATAAAACGGAGAATAATAGGTATCCCACCAGAAAGGACTATACCAGCTATAATTCCAATATGGATCCCAGTAATCATAACCGCCATCAATTACAATACTTACTCCCGGGTGATATCCCATATAATATCTTCGATAGTAAGGTTTATAGTATGGTCCATCAAAATAATAGTCAGTATAATTTTCATTTTCAGAATATGTTGAATCATCTGAATAGGTTGTATCGGAATCATAGTTATCAGAATACTCATATTCATTATTATCATAATCATCATTTTTTTCAACATACACTTTATGCCTGTTTCTATAATCAGGTACGGCAATTTGAGTATAGCATCCTGCATAAAATGTTGAAATGATAATAAATGATAAGATTAAAATCGATCTGTACATTCTCATGTTTTTTGCCTCTTAAGCTTTTTACCTGTCCGAATTTTACAAAAAATATGCCTTGAAATAAAGATTAAAATCCATCAAAATACAGGTAAAAATTTGGGATTGTCTAAAAAAATAAACGCTGTTGTACTTTGTTTACTACAGTTTATTAAATTACCCTGCAATCAAAAGATTGGTTTTATAAACTCAACCTTTAGTGCTCTGTCTGCAGCACCAGGATTAAGCTTTTTATTACTGAATAGATCTCTAAGGTCAAAACCGATTGTAAAACCATCACCTGGAGACCACCTGATACCCGCATTAAAATAACCCTGGCCATCGCCAAATGAATATTTACCATTATCGTTCATTGAAAAATCAAATTCTGCTATTAAAGACAATTGACTGCCAAGTGTTTTCTCTGCCCCAACCAATAGGTTTAAATCTTTATCATGATCATCTCTTTCAAGCGAATATGAAATGCAACCGTGTAATGTTAAAAACCCTATGAATTGAAAATTCTTTGAAGACGCGATGAAAAATCCGGGTGATTTAATTTTAAAGCGGTTTACTTCAATATCTTCTGTTCCTTCTTTAAGTAGCCCATAATCACTCAATCTTTTATAAAATTTCCCTTTCCCCTGAGATTCGAAACCAAGTGTAAATGCAGGTAAAGTTTCAGTCTCCTCAAGTAAATTAATTTTTACATTAACCCCAGGCAGTTTATACCAGTCAGGAGTACCGACTCCAATAAAGTTTGCTGCGCCGTAAGAAATCCCAAAACTAAATCCTTTGAAAACTCCAACTTCAATTTTACCAATTACAACACCTTCTGGCATTAGATAGAAACTTGTTCCGACATTTCCCTTTTTTAATACTCCTGCTGTCGGCATATCAATCAAATTTGAGTATTCAATAGAAGCTTCGCTGCCTGCGCTTCCCTGAGGTAAAATTGTTGAAAATGTTAAGATAAGAGACAGTAAATAAGAGTTAAGAAACTTCATCATTATACCTTTTGGCATTTCAAGATTTACTATTATTAAAATAAAGAATTTTAAGATAAGTTTTTAACAATATTTATTTCGATAAGATTGGGGAGCAAAGAATATCTTGAAGTAATTTTAATTATAACCTTCCCCTCTTCAAATTTACTTTTCAACAGAAGGCTTCCTTTCGTTTCATCTTTATGAAGGATATCAATTAAATCTTTTCCTTCAATTATTGAAAATATGACATAACTATTTCTAAAAGGAATCTTTAATCCGAATGAATTAATTGGAGTGCAATTTATAATAACCTCGGATTGATCATCTGCCCAGAGATAATTTTTGCTCGCCACACATTTTAATTCGTAAATATTAAAATAGTACTTCCAGATTAAAACTGCAGCGAATAAAAATAAAACGATACTAACAATAAAAATAAAAACGTTCCTTTTACAAATGTTGGTTAAATAGGAATTCTTCATTCAAGTGAAAAGGACTTAATTCATTATTTTAAAAGTTGTTTTTTCTTTTTGATCCTGTAATACAATGCCAAGTTTATTTAAACTTTCTCTAATTTCATCAGCTAAAGTGTAATTTTTTTGCTGCTTTGCTTTAATTCTAAAATCAATCAACAATTCAATTAGATCATTTTGCAGTTTGTCATCATACTGTTTTTGGGAAGATGAAAAATCAACTATACCAAGAACATTCTGTGCTGTCCTTTCAAGAAACATCTTTGCTTCATTAAGAAAAGAAACGCTTACATCCTGAACATCCGTAAGAACTTTATTCACATCTCTAATAAAATCAAAAATAACTGCTACGGCTTGGGGTGAATTAAAATCATCATCCATGGCATTTTCAAATGCAGAATAGTAATTCTTGAAATCAAATTCAGGCGTAATTCCTATACCTGTTGTATTCTGTTCGAATGTTTTTAATCTGTCTGAAAAATTAGTTAGCTTTTCCAACCCTTTGCTTGCGGCACTCAGTAAATCTTCACAAAAATTAAGCGGACCAGAATAATGAGATTGAGCAAAAAACATTCTTATTGTTTCAGCACTGTACTTTACAACAACTTCTCTTGCGGTAAAAAAATTACCAAGCGATTTAGACATCTTTTCATTTTGAATATTAAGAAAGCCAAAATGAATCCAGTATTTAACAAACTTTGTATTTGTTGCTGCTTCACTCTGTGCAATTTCATTTTCATGATGCGGAAAAATCAAATCGTTTCCACCTGCGTGAATATCAATAGGTAATCCTAAATATTTAGCACTCATTGCTGAACATTCAATATGCCAGCCAGGTCTTCCATCTCCCCACGGACTTGCCCAAAAAGGTTCATTTTCTTTTGCTTTCTTCCAGAGAGCAAAATCTAATGGACTTTTCTTTTTCTCATCAATTTCAACACGTGAACCAGCTTCAAGTTCATCTATCTTTTTACCACTTAATTTACCATAATCCTTAAACTTCAGAACATCATAAAAAATATCCCCATCAACATTGTATGCTATCTCTTTCTTTATCAGATTTTCAATTAAATGTACCATCTCCGGAATTGAATCAGTTGCTTTTGGCAAATTTTCAATTTCCTTTATCTTTAACTTCTTGATATCCTCAAGAAAAGCATTAATATATTTCTGAGAGACATTTGCAAATGAAGTATTCTCCTGAATAGCCTTCTTTATAATTTTATCATCAACATCTGTTAGATTCATGACAAACTTTACCAAAAATCCCTTGTACTCAAGATAACGTCTTATTATATCTGCCATTATAAATGATCTTGAATTACCTATATGGAAATAATCGTAGACTGTTGGTCCGCACATATAAAAAGTAACTTCGCCCTTTTTTGTCGGAATAAATTCTTCTTTTGATTTCGAGAAAGTATTATAAATTTTCATTTTTATTTTTTTGCTAAAAGATAAAGATTCAGTTTTTTACATACAAATTTTTCAGGATTTTTTGCTTATAATTATATCAACTTGTAACAGAACTAATTTCGTAGTGCAGCCAGTAAATTTTTAATATCATCAGGCACGTTTGCTTCGAACTTAATAAATTCATTTAAATGAGGATGAGTAAACCCGAGAGTCCTGGCATGCAAAGCCTGTCTTGGCATAATCTCCAATAGGTTATCAACCCTTTGTTTTATTTTAGGCAGGTTAGAACCATATACAATTTTATTACCACCATAAGTAACATCACCAAAAACAGGATGATTGATTGAAGATAAATGTACTCTTATCTGATGTGTCCGTCCCGTCTTTAATCTTATTTCTAATAATGAAGCGAATTCAAATTCTTCAATAACTTTATAAAGTGTTATAGATGGTTTCCCTTCATCATCGCTAACTGTAAATTTTTTACGATCACTTTTACTACGTGTAATATTAGCTTCAATTATTCCTTCTTTATTTTTAAATAAGCCCCAGCAAACGGCCCAGTAAATTTTCTCAACTTTATGTTTTGCAAACTGTTCTGCAATTTTTGCGTGTGTAAAATCATCTTTAGCAACAACAAGTAATCCGCTTGTATCCTTATCTAACCGATGTATAATTCCTGGTCTGCTACCCGTATTTATTGCACTTAATTTTTGTGTATGATGAAGCAAAGCATTTACCAGCGTCCCGGTATAGTTTCCGAATGAAGGATGAGCTACCATTCCTGCCGGTTTGTTTACAATCAGGAGATATTCATCTTCGTAAACCACTTCTATAGGAATGTCTTCTGGTTCAGCAGTTTCCGGATGAGGTGTAACAGGAATCTGTACTTCAATTATATCCGATGGCGAAATTTTATAATTTGCTTTTACCGGTTTGCTGTTTACTAAAACCAATTGGGCTTCAATTAATTTCTGGACTTTATTACGTGTGGCATGTTCCAAATGACGGGTAAGGAAAACATCAATGCGTTCCTTATCCTTTTTTTCAGGAATTTCGAATCTATATTTCCTGGCTGTAACCAGGTTCGTCTGGGTTTCCTTTTGTTCTATCTCCGGTTGTTTCAGGACTAACATCTGGATTATCTTCTTTTTTATTTTCTTCTTCTGAAATTGTGGTTGTATGGTTGCTTTCACTTAAAACAGATTCATTAGTATCATTTGTAATCTGTGCTTCTGCAGCTTTTTCTTTTGTACTAAAAAAGATGAGCAGAATAACTCCAATTGAAACGGCCATATCTGCTACGTTGAATATCGGCCAGCGGTCATATATCGCGCCAAATAAGTTCATATCAAAAAAATCTATATCAATAAAATCAACTACTTTACCCTGGAATAGCGGAGCATAACCGTAAATAACACCGTAAAAAACTCTGTCAATTAAATTTCCCACTGCTCCTGCAAGAATAAGAGCTAGTGAAAACCTAAACATAAATCCTTCATTTCTGACTTTGTACATGTAAAGCAGGATACCAATACTTGCAACAATGGAAAAGAGTGAAAGAAATAGCTTTGATGAAATGCCAAGATTAATTCCAAATGCCATTCCCGGATTTTCAACAAATGTAATTCTTAAAAAAGAACCTAGGATTTCATGCTTTTCACCATAATTTAAACCCGGATTATGGATATTAAGAACCGGAAGAGAAAATCCTTTTATAAAGAATTTCGTAATCTGATCTATAAGTATTATAAGGAATGTAAATCTTAAAATCTTCACTTAGTTATCCAGATATTATTTTGTTTAAGCTTTTCTTCATTAAAAAAATTTGTAGAAATTATCAAGAGAATCATTCCACAAGAGATTGCAAGATCTGCAAAGTTAAATGTCGGTAACGAATCATAATTCCTACCGAAGAATGAAAACGTAAAAGTTTTTATCCTTATATAATCCACAACTCTGCCTAAAAAAACCGGCGCGTAGTTAAATACCAAGCCATAAAAAATTCTGTCAATCATATTACCAACAGCGCCGCCAAGTATTAACGCAAAAGAAAACCAGATACCGAATTTTAGTTCTTTCTTTTTCAACAAAAAGAAAATCAATCCGCTTATAATAATGATATTAAAAAATACTATTGTAATCCTAAGAATATTATTAAACTCAATTCCAAATGCTATACCGGGATTTTCTACAAAGGTAATATAAAGGAATGAATCTAAAAGTGTTTTCTCATCACCCAGAGGAATACCATTAAAATATAAATTGAAGATCGGGACGGAAATTCCTTTAACCAATAACTTGGCCGACTGATCCAGTATAACTACAAACAGCGATGTAAGTAAAATCCTCAAATATCTGTTACTTACCTTTTTCTTGTTTTTGTTTTACCTGCAGGCATAATTGCGTATGAGGAACTGCCATTAATCTTTCTTTCGGAACCAACGGACAAGTCGGGCAAAGGTTTTGTGGTTCATCAATACACTCTATACAAATGCCGTATGTTCCGGTTTCAATACGATGTAAAGCATCATCAAGGTAGCCGAGAAATTTATTTTCTCTTTGTGCCCATAAGAAAATCTTTTCTCTTTCCATAGCATCAGTTCCCTGCTCTGCCATATGAAGAGAGTAAGGTGAATTTTCATTTACATACTGGCCTGTACTCGGGTCCATCATTTGTTCTTTAAGGTTCTGAAGTTGTTCAAGAATTTCGTTTCTTTTATCAAGGATAACTTTTCTGAAGGTTTCAAGTTCTTCTTTGCCGTATCCTTTAATTTTCTTAACAACTTTTTTTGGAGATACAACTTCAACTTCGCCGGTATGTTTATGACTAACTTCGTGTTTTTTCTTTTCTTCTTTAATAACCGGTTTCTTAGCTATATGTTCGGTTTTCTTAGCTGTCTCAGTTTTTTTTGTTGTTTCAGTCTTCTTTAAAGTCTTCTTTTCTTTCTTGTTTGTCATAGAGCCTTTCACTTTAATTTTTTCAGTTTTCTTTTTTTCCACTTTCTTTTTCAACTTAGGCTGAACTTTTTTAGCAGAAGGTTTAGCAGCTTTTTTAACTGCTTTTTTTACTTTAACTTCTTTTACTTTTTTAGCCGTCTTTTTTATTGCTTTTGCCATTTTCATTCCTCCATGGCGAACTTCATTAATTAAGCTTTTTTAATTACGATAGTACATTTATAATCACCAATTTCAAAGTCTTGTCTAAAGCCATCCTGGAAGCTTCCGGAATTAAAATCATCAGCAAGAACTTCATTAGTGATATAATCTTTAAATAAGCTAACGGAATTTAATAAATTCTCCGAACCTTCAAAATAAATTTTTATGCGATCTGTAACTTCAAGTCCTGCATCTTTCCTCATATTCTGAATCCGGTTTACAAATTCCCTTGTTAAACCTTCAGCTATAAGTTGTTCATTAAGGGAAGTATCAATAGCTACTGTAACACCTTCCTCTGATTCAACAAGCCAGCCTTTAATTTCTGTGCTAACAATTTCAACATCATCTGCTGAAATTTCAACTTCTTCTTCATTTACATTTATAAGAACAATTCCGCCTCTTTCTAGCGTTCCTATTTCTTTTTTACCAAATGAACGTATGGCGTTTGCAACAGGATTTGCTTTTTTGCCAAACTTTGGTCCGATTGATTTAAAGTTTGGTTTGGCAGATTTATTCACAATCTCAGAATCATCTTCAAGCACAACAAGTTCTTTAATATTCACTTCTTCAAGAATTACATCCTGCATTTTAGAAACGGCATCGCGTTTAACTTTATCTACCGCAACCATAATTTTGCTTAATGGCTGACGAACTTTTAAATTATTCTTTGCACGCATTGAACGGGTAATTCCAACAACCCGCTGGGCAACATCCATCTTGGTCTCAAGCTCAGGTTCGGAATAAGTTGGTATCGGAAATTCAGTAAGATGAACAGACTCAACTTTATCCAGTCCCGTAACACCGGTTAAATTCTGATATATTTCTTCCGCAACAAACGGTGCAAAAGGTGAAGTTAATTTTGCCACTGTTATCAGAGTTTCGTACAGAGTCTGGTAAGCAGAAATTTTATTCTTGTTCATTTCAGATTTCCAGAATCTTCTTCTGCTTCTTCTAACATACCAGTTGGACAGATGATCAATTGTAAACGAAGAAACTAATCTTGCCGCTTTAGTAACATCGTAGTTATCCATTAGTTCTTCATATTCTTTTATTAAAGAATTTACCTTAGAGATAATCCAGCGGTCAATTTCAGGTCTTTCTTCGTAAGGAATAAAATCTTCTTTGTGTTCAAAGCCGTCTATGTTAGCATATAAAGCAAAGAATGAATATGTGTTTACAAGCGTACCAAAGAATTTCCTTTGTACTTCAACAATGCCTTCTTCATCAAATAGCGTTGGTTTCCACGGAGGACTAGTGGTAACCAAATACCATCTTGTTGCATCGGCACCGTATTTTTCAAAAAGGTCAAAAGGATTAACGGTATTGCCTTTTGATTTGGACATTTTCTGTCCGAATTTGTCAAGTATTAATTCGTTAACAAGAATATTTTTATAAGCGACATTTTCAAATAACATTGTTGCAATGGCATGCAAAGTATAGAACCAGCCTCGTGTCTGATCAATACCTTCGCAGATAAAATCTGCCGGGAAATTTTCTTCAAACCATTTTTTATTTTCAAACGGGTAATGGAACTGAGCAAACGGCATTGCACCGGAATCAAACCAAACATCAATTAACTCAGGTGTTCTTTTATAAATTTTACCGTTCCGTTCAAAAAGAATATCATCAACAAACGGTTTATGCAAATCAATATTTTCTATTTCTCTTACAGATTTTCTTTTTCCATTCTCTTCAATAAAACCTTCTTTTAATTCTTCAACACTACCAACCGCAAACATATCACCGTCTTCGCTAACCCATATTGGTAAAGGAGTAGCCCAGAACCTGTCACGGGATAAAGCCCAGTCTTTATTTTCTTCAAGCCAGTTACCAAATCTGCCTGCTCCAACTTCAGGAGGATACCAGTTTATGGTTTTATTAAGCGCAACTAATTTATCTGCAATTGTAGTAGTACGAATGAACCAGGATTCTCTTGCATAATAAATAATAGGAACATCCTGGTTACGCCAGCTAAACGGATAGGAGTGAGTAATCGTTTCTCTCTTAAATAATTTACCTTCCTGTTTTAATTTTTTAATGATGTCTTTGTCGGCGTCTTTAACAAACATTCCAGCAAAGTCAGTAACTTCATCTGTAAAGCAGCCGTTACGTTTAACAGGCTGAAGCATCGGCAAATTATATTTCTTTGAAACTTCATAATCGTCCGCACCAAAAGCCGGAGCAATATGAACAATACCTGAACCATCTTCCGTACTTACAAAATCACCTTCAATTACATAATGCGCTTTCTTATTAGGAGTAACATAGGAGAACAATGGTTCGTAATCCTGTCCGGCTAAATCTTTACCTTTATACTCTGCGACAATTTCATATTCAAAATCAACAACAGAAAGACGTGACTTTGCAAGAATAAGGTAGTCATCTTTCAGTTTTATTTTCACATAATCGATATCTGAACCGACAGCAACAGCAACGTTCGAGATAAGCGTCCATGGTGTTGTTGTCCATACCAGAAAGAAAGTATTTCCATCTTTAGAAAGTTCGGATTGTTTCAGTTTCATTACGACATAGACAGAAGGATCCTGCACTTCCCTGTAGCCAAGAGCAAGTTCATGAGAAGATAAAACTGTTTCTGATTTAGGATCCTGCGGAACAACCTTATAATCTTTATAAATTAATCCTTTATCAAAAAGAGTTTTGAGCGCCCACCAAACAGATTCAATATATTCATTTGTACAGGTTATATAAGCATCATCAAGTCTCAGCCAGTACCCCATGCGGGTTGTCATCTTTTCCCACATATCAAGGTAAGTAAAAACAGATGCGCGGCATGCAGCATTATATTTATCAACTCCGTATGCAGGAACTTCATTCTTATTTTTTATGCCAAGTTGTTTTTCAACTTCAATTTCTACCGGAAGGCCGTGTGTATCCCAACCTGCTTTACGGTGAACCTGGTAGCCTTTTAAAGTTTTATAACGGCAAATCAAATCCTTTAACGTCCTTGCCATTACATGATGCAACCCGGGTTTACCATTTGCAGTCGGTGGTCCTTCATAAAAAGTAAAAGGTTTATTTTCACTTCGTGTAGTTACACTTTTTTCGAATATGTTATTCTTTTCCCAGAACTCGAGTACTTGTTTTTCAATTTCCGGATACGCTATTTTTTCTAAATTTTGTTTGAACATCTGGAACAATAATTTTAATGGTTTCTGTAATTAGTTAATCTCTTTCTTCGTATTTCTTTATTAATTCTCTTTCGAGATGAATAAATTCTTTAAGTTCTTTTTCAATTTTTTCTTTTTTATCTAAATGACTTTTAGCAAGGTTTTCTGCCTCCCTTATAAGTTTTTCCGCATTAAGTTTTGCCTCCTTAAGAACAAGCTCAGATTCTTTCTTTGCATCTGTAACCATTTGCTCATATGCTTCCAGCCGGAAGCTTTGATTGGAAATTTCTTTCTGCAGAGAAAGAAGCTCTTTAACAGCCATACCAAAGAATGACATACAACCCAACGTTACATTTCTAAGGCTGTAAAGAATAAGGTTTTCCGCTATAGTTTGGCTTGAACTGAAATACTCTCTGAACATTATAAGCATAACAACGCTTATAACTGCGGTAGCAACAATCATTGCAAATACAATCCTGCCGCCGCGTTTCCAGCCAAACGTTGAATTTATTAACCACCCGCATGCAAAGCAAAATAAAGACAAAACAAACCATACTGCAAAATTCAAATCACCAAAAGAGAATAACCTGGTTTCCAGGAAATTTGATGCGAACACCAGGATAGAGAGCAGCAATGGTGTCAGATAATAATATTTCTTTATTATATCGCTCATAATTTTTTTATTACTTCTTTTAGAATCAAAGTCATTTTAGGTTCTGCTTTCATAGCAGCTTCTATAATCTCCTGAACTGTTACCGGTTTAAGGTTTTCAGGATCACATTCATCTGTAATAATACTTATTCCAAGAACTTTCATTCCCATATGGTTGGCAACAATATTTTCCGGTATAGTTGACATACCAACTACATCGGCGCCGATTGCCCGCAGGAATTTATATTCCGCACGGGTTTCAAGATTAGGCCCTGGCACTGCAACATAAACACCTTTCTGAACTTTAATTTTATTCTCAAGTGCAACTTCTTCGGCTATTGAAAGCAATTCCTTTGAATAGGCTTCGCTCATGTCAGGAAACCTTGGTCCAAGCTCGTCAATATTTTTTCCAATCAGCGGATTATCGCCAAGCAAATTAATATGATCGGACATTAACATAACATCACCACGTTTATAATCCGGATTCATACCACCGCAGGCATTGGAAACAAGCAGAGTTTCAACTCCGAGGAATTTAAATACTCTAACCGGATAAGTGATTTGCTGCATCGTATATCCTTCATAGAAATGAAATCTACCCTGCATTGCAACTATATTTTTTCCGGCTATCTTACCAAAAATCAATTTTCCGTGATGAGATTCAACCGTAGAAAGAGGAAAATGCGGAAGTAATGAGTAATCTATTTCAGCTTCAATCTCAATTTCTTTTACAAGTCCGCCTAGGCCTGTACCTAATATTATTCCAATCCTGTATTCATCCTTAACGTATGAACGTATTACTTCGAGAGTTTCATTAATTTTTTCTAATAGTTCTTTCATAACAACTTCTCTAAAATATCATCAATATTGATATCAAGTTTTGCTTCTTCACCGGGTTTATCGACCGGTTTCTTCTCTTCAGCCGTTTCATTTATTTTCATTTCAAGAATACTTGCCTGGGAATTAATTAACGCTTTTAATTTAGCTATAAGCAAAGCTTTTTCTTCCCTTAATCCAAGTACCGAGTTTCTGATATCATCTGCCGATTCACGCGCTTTGTCAATTAACTGGTTTGCTTTCAACTCTGCTTCTTTAATCATGAGCACAGATTGCTTCTTAGCTGATTCAACTGCTCTTGAAGAAGATTCATGTGCTTTTAATAAAGTATCCTGTAAATTTTTCTCAATCTTTTTATACTCAGCAATGCGGTTCTTAGCCTGTTCAAGTTCCTTTTTTACAGTATCGTTTTCAGTAACTAGTTTTTCAAATTCATCAGCTAGTTTTTCCAGGAAAAGGTGTACCTCATCTTTATCATATCCGCGGACAGACTTATTAAATTCCTGGTTTTTAATATTCAAAGGTGAAAATTTCATTGTTCTTTCCAGCTTTTTGAATAATCTCTTTCGCCAAATATTGCAGTGCCAAGACGTAACATAGTTGCACCTTCCTTAATTGCTATTTCGTAATCGTTCGTCATTCCCATCGATAATTCACTTAATTTAAATCCTGTTGAATTTAATTCTTCTTTCAATTTACGCAAATCCGAAAAACATTTTGCAATTATTTTTTCATCATCTGTTAATGGTGCCATAGTCATCAATCCTGCAAGATTCAGATTCTTGGATGTAGAACAAAACTTCGCAAGGTTTACAACAGCAGAATTATCAGTCAATCCGAATTTTTCAGCTTCACCTGAAGTTTTAACTTCAATTAAAATTGTCTGAACAACTCCGGCCCTGGCAGCCTGTAGATTTATTTCTTCTGCAAGTTTAATTGAATCAACAGAATGAATAATGCCGGCTTTACCGACAATATATTTAACTTTATTTCTCTGAAGATGCCCGATAAAATGCCAATTTATTTCATCAGAAAAAAGAGGAAACTTTTCGGAAAACTCCTGGGCCTTATTTTCTCCCAGGTCTTTAATGCCGGCTGAAATAGCCTGGTTGATTAAAGAAAGCCCGGTATTTTTACTTACAGCAATTATTTTAATATCAGCCGGATTTCTGCCGCATAAAGTACAAACATCTGCAATCTTATCTCTTACAATATTTATATTATGCGTAACCATACCGAAATTAAGGATGTAAAGCTATTGCTTTTTGAAACGAAAATCAATGTTTAAGAAGTCAGGTTAATTTTTAAAGATGACGATGAAGGAAGAACCTACTCCTTTTTCGCTAATAACTTGTATGTCTGCATTATTAAGACCGGCATAATTTTTAGCCAGGGCAAGTCCAAGTCCAGTACCATCGTATTTCCGCGAATAACCAGTCTGTTCCTGAGAGAAAGCAGAAAATAGTTTTGGCAGGTAATCTTGCGAAATGCCAATACCCGTATCTTTCACCTCTACGCAAACCTGTTGAATATCATCCCTATAAAGGATAATCTCCACGCTTCCCTTTTCTGTGTATTTAAATGCATTATCTATCAGTGCATTAAAAATTTGTACTATTGTATAGTTATCCCCCTGGATAAAGCAGTCTTCTGTCTTACGTATAAAATTCAGTCGTATGTCTTTTTGAAGTGCAGTTGAATAGAAATCCTTCATAATTTTGCTGAGAATATCTTTTTCAAGATCAATTGTCTTTGTTGTAATAGCATAGTTTCCGGCTTTAACTTCAGCCATATTTAAAATTAAATCTATAGTTCTAATCAATCTGCGTGCACCGCTGTCTATAGTATTAAAATACTCCTGAATTTCCGGATCGCCATTTTCAGAAAGCTGATCATTTAAAAGTGAAGCGAATGATAAAATAGCATTTATAGGTGTTCTAATTTCATGGGACATTTGAGCAAGGAATTCCGATTTAATGCGATCTGATCTTTCCGCTTCCTCCTTTGCAGCAATTAATTCTTGTTCAGCTAATTTTTGATGTGTAACATCTCTCATTATACTGCCTGCCATAAATCCTTTTTCAGTTTTAATCGGAAAAATTAATTGCTGGGCGTAGATAACGCCCTTGTGCTTATTCTGAATCAGGACATCATTAAGAGTGTTTATCCAGTCTCCCTGCCCGGTTTTTAAAAAATCGGTTAATTCTTTTTTATAATTTTCAATAATCGTTTCTTTCTTTAAAAAATCCGGTAATAATTCATATTGAATTTCCCACTGCTTTTTATTCACAACATATTCTTTTTTAAGCCCGGTAATATTTTCAAGTCCTTTATTCCATTCTATTATCGTACCTTGTTCGTTAATAAGGGCAATACCGTCAGTGGATTGTTCAAAGAAACCTCTGAATTTCTTTTCGCTTAAGGTTAACTGCCTTTGAATGAGCATTCTCCTTTTAATGTTTAGAATTAGAAAAACGATAGTAAGCGAAAGTACTAAAAACGCAATAGTAACAATCCAGACATATTCTCCGTATTCATCATAAAACGTTTTGGGTTTATTCATTACTACGGTACCTACCGGTAATAATTCATAATCAATATTATAACGCGATAACATATAATAATCATAAATTGATCTGAAGTTATTATTATGTTTAACCGGAACTTGTGATATTGGTACACCATTTAAAATCTGCGCGGCCATTCTTGAAGCATCTGCGACCTGGGAAAAATTATTCGGAACAAAACAACCCGTTGCACCACAGGTAATTGTAGATAGTTTTGTAGTGTAAATGGGTATATCCAATTTCCGTTCTAAGATAAGCGTGGAATTTTCCTCGGAAAGATACTGGTTATCATCTCCGACCAAATTTCCCAAAAGAATTATTACCTTATCATTTTTATCTTTTGCAAGTTTTCCTGTTTCATTAGTTGAAAGCTTGTAATATAAATTTATTTTAAGCGCAGAGGAATAGGATTTAATCGCATTCTTAATTGATGTAATTGCATTCGAATTGATTCTATCATCTAAAATGATTTCAACAGTTTTAACCGATCTGTGTACTGCAATAATTTTATCAAGTATTCTCTTAAAGTTTATATTATGAATAACCCCGGTAGAAAAATTTTTCTCTTCCGGTAATAAATCATAAAAACTTGTTATACCCAGGTAAATAATCGGGACTTTTAAAAAGTATTTCTCTCTTTCCCGGCTTATTATTCTTAACGCTGTTTCATCTACCGTTATTATTAAATCAGAATTATTAGCTAAAGCACGAATATTTTTTTCGTTTTCAAATCCGGAATTCGATTCAGGAGAAGTAGAATCGCTGATTGAGATTTCTTTAATTGTAAGATCAGGAATGGACTTACCTAAGTTAAACTTTAATCCATTAATAAGGATTTCATTATTTTCATCCTGACTTAATTTATAATCTACTATCAGAATTGTTTTAGGATTGGCAGTTTTCTGCGGAAGAACTGAGTTAGAAACACAAAACCAGCATATAAAAATTAAATTAAAAAAGCGAAATAATTCCTTCATAACCTTTATTAATAGTTCCCAGAAGTCACAAAATTTTAATATTAACACAAAGATCAAAATTTTCGGAAGTAATTTCAGAATTAATAATTTGTTTAGCAACTAAAACATTACTTTTTTTTGAAATATGTACTATTCCTCAATTAACTTGCTTAGAATAAACCCTTAATGAAACTCATTATCTAAAAAATCATTATATTTTGACAAAAAAATGTTGAAAAATGAGCAAAGAAAAAATACTTGTTACCTCCGCACTACCGTATGCAAACGGTAAAATTCACCTTGGTCACCTTAGCGGGGCTTATTTACCCGCAGATATTTACGTCCGGTATAAAAGACTTAAGGGCGATGATATTATTTACATTTGTGGGTCCGATGAGCACGGAGTGCCGATTACTATAACAGCGGATAAGGAGAAAGTTACTCCAAAGGAAATTATTGACCGCTATCATTTCCAAAATAAAGAAGCTTTTGAAAAATTCGGGATGAGCTTTGATATTTACTCCCGTACAAGTATTCCAATCCACCACGAAACATCTAAAGAATTCTTTATAAATTATTTTAACCAGGGAATTTTAAAGGAAAAGAAATCATTCCAGTTTTATGATGATAAGGCAAAGATGTTTCTACCGGACAGATATGTAGAAGGAACCTGCCCGAATTGCGGAAACGAACAGGCACGAAGTGATGAATGTGAAAATTGCGGGGCGCTTTATGATCCATCGGAATTAAAAAATCCAAAGAGTAAAATTACAGGAGAAACACCTGTACTTAAAGAAACATCACATTATTATTTTCCGCTCGGAGAATATCAGCAAAGACTTGAAGATTATATAAAAGAGAATGATGAAAAATATCACTGGAAAGAAAATGTTCTTCAGTATTGCAAAGGCTGGTTTAAAGACGGTTTACAGGATAGAGCAGTTACACGTGACCTTGACTGGGGTGTAAGCGTTCCATTAGATTCTGCTAAAGGCAAAGTACTATATGTTTGGTTCGAAGCAGTTCTCGGATATATCTCAGCAACAAAGGAATTGTCTTATCAAAAAAATGAACCGGACTTTTGGAAAAAATACTGGCAGGATCCTGAAACGAAGTACGTTGCATTCATTGGAAAGGATAATGTGGTTTTTCATACTATCGTCTTCCCTGCTATGTTAATGGCATGGAATGATGCTAATAAAATAAAATATTGTCTCCCGCAGAATGTTCCCGCGAATGAGTTTCTTAACTTCGAGGGGAAAAAATTCTCCAAGAGTAGAAACTGGGGAATTGACGTTATCGATTTCCTCAATCTTTTTCCTGCAGATCCGCTTAGATATACACTTGCGGCAAATCTTCCTGAGAACAGGGATACAGATTTTTACTGGAAAGAATTCCAGGCAAGAAATAATAATGAACTTGCAGATATACTTGGTAATTTTGTTAACCGTACATTTACCTTCGTGCATAAACATTTTGAGGGTAAAGTACCGAAAACAGCAAACCTTTCTTCCGCAGATAATGAAATGATAAAACTGCTGTCTGAATTTCCGGCAAAGATTTCCGGGTTGTTTGAACAATACAAAATTAAAGACGGAGTTTCTGAGATTCTGAATCTTGCAAGAGCAGGCAACAAATATTTTAACGATACCGAACCCTGGAAATCAATAAAAGCAGATAAGGATAAATGCGGAAACACAATTAACATCTGTCTGAATATAATTAATACTTTAGCTGAATTATTAAGCCCTGTTATACCGTTTTCGTCTGAAAAAATTTTTTCTATGTTGAATAGCACACCAACCAATTGGGATGATTGCGGAAAAATTAATCTGTTACCCGGGCAGCAATTAAAACCTGCTGAAATTTTATTTTCAAAGATTGAAGACAATGTTATTGAAGAACAAATGAATAAACTTGGCAAATGTGAAGCTCAGGTTAATACCGAAACGATTGAAGAAATTACGATTGATGATTTTAAAAAGATTCAACTAAGAACCGGCGTAGTATTAAAAGCAGAAGCTGTTAAAAAAAGTGATAAACTTTTAAAACTTGAAGTTGACCTGGGATTTGAAAAACGCCAGGTTGTTGCCGGTATTGCACAAAGTTATAAACCGGAAGATTTGATCGGTAAAAACATCCTTGTTGTTGCTAACCTTAAACCGGCTAAATTGATGGGATTAGAATCAAAAGGAATGATATTAGCAGTTGATAATGCCGATGGAAAAGTAAATTTGGTAAATCCGGGCGAGGGAGTTTTACCAGGAACACGAGCTAAATAATATGTTTCTGATTAAAAAAATCCTGCTGTGCGTCCTGTTAATTTCAGGACTGACTCAAGGTATACCGGTAAAAGATAGCACAAAAATCTCAAAGACTTTAATAAGAAAGTTTGAGCTTGAACCCAGGCAGTTAGTCTGGGTTTTCTTTACAGATAAAGGATTATCGGATGAAATGTCATTCTATAATCCCGAAGAAATCCTCAGTAAAAAATCTATTGAAAGAAGAGATAGAAGATTCAAACAAATATTTGTTGATGAAACTGATTTTCCATTATATCCCCAATATCTGGACAAATTGCAAGAGACCTGTTTCGTAATAAGACAGAGATCAAAATGGTTTAACGGAGTAAGCGGTTTTGCAGATTCTTCAATAATAAATAAAATTTCCGCACTGCCTTTTGTAAAAAACATTGATATTGTTTCCAGGTATAAATCATCATCAAAAATTTCTGCGACAGAATATAAACCTGTACAAGTTATCCAACCGGAATCGGTTGCTCTCGACTACGGTGCCTCATTTACCCAGCTAAACCAGATAAATGTACCTGAATTACACAACCTAGGTTATTCAGGTCAGGGAGTTACAATATGTGTACTTGATGCAGGCTTTAATAACCTTGAGCATGAAGTATTTACAAAGATGAATATTATTGCCGCATATGATTTCGTAAATAATGATGCAAATGTTGATGATGAAAATGATCATGGTTCCGGAAGCCACGGAACAGCAACTCTTTCCGTAATTGGCGGATTTAAAGAAGGTAACCTGATTGGACCAGCTTATTCATCTAATTATATTCTTGCTAAGACTGAGGATACAGATTCGGAAACTCCCGTCGAAGAAGATAACTGGATTGCTGCAATTGAGTGGGCAGAAAGTCTTGGCGTTGATGTTACTTCTACCTCTCTTGGTTACAAAGCCTATGATTCTCCATACCAGGATTATACATGGACAAGTATGGATGGCAACACATGCAGAATTACAATTGCCGCAGATCTTGCTGTTAAAAAAGGAATCGTTGTAGTAAATGCTGCCGGTAATGATTATGATAATGCAAATTATAATACACTTGGTGCACCCGCAGACGGAGATAGCGTTATTACAATAGGTGCAGTTAATTCTAGCGGAATAAGAGTTGACTTCAGTAGTGTTGGTCTAACTGCAGATGGAAGGATAAAACCGGATTTAATGGCAATGGGCAGAGGTGTAACAGTCGCAGGCACGCATAATGCAAGCGATTATTATACAGGTGATGGTACTTCATTTGCCTGCCCGTTAGCTGCTGGTGTTATCGCACAAATTCTATCCTTTAATCCGAATCTGACTCCTATGCAAATTCTGGAAGCTCTTAGAAATACTGCAAGCAACAAAGACAATCCGGATAAATATTATGGCTGGGGCATAATTAACGCTTTTGCTGCCACAAATTATTTTTCATCTGTGCCGGTTGAATTAACAGGTTTTAATGCTAAGGTTGACGGGGATAAAATAATTCTGAGATGGGATACTCAAACAGAAAATAATCTGCTTGGTTTTAATATTGAGAGAAAATATGGTGATTCATTTCCAGCGAATACCCAAAATGATTTTGTTAAAATAGGTTTTGTTAAAGCTGATGGATCATCTGCCGGTTCAGGCAGTTATATGTTTGCAGATAAACCTGAATTAGCCGGTCTTTATCAATACAGGTTAAAGCAAATTGATCTTGACGGTAAATTCATTTTCAGCCAGATCATAAATACAATGCTTGCGCAACCAAAGGATTTAGTTTTATACCAGAATTACCCAAATCCGTTCAATCCATCAACTAAAATTAAATTTGAGGTTCCGGGAGAAGCGCTTGTAAAAATAGAGCTCTATGATATAATTGGGAGAAAGACAGCCGTTTTATTCTCGGATAATCTGGATGCCGGCATTTATGAAAAGGAAATTGATTTCAATTCATTACAGATGGAGTTATCCAGCGGAATTTATTTTATAAAACTTACATCCGGTAGTTTACAAAGAGTATTAAAAATTTCATATTTGAAATAGCTCAAGAAGATTTTATAAATCTTGGTTACTAAGGTTCTTTTTCACAATAGCTTTTATAAATATTTTTACGCTGGTAATTATTAAGGGAAAAACCTGCAACAATTTCTGCAGTTTATTGTTTAACTCCGGTAATTCCTAAGGTAATTTACCTTGCATTTTTACTAGTCTTTAACTAAAATTTGAATCAAAAAAATCGAAAACTTGGAGTAAAACAATGAGATTTGCGTTTTATATTACTTTATTGGTTATATCTGGAATTTTTCTTGCTTCCTGTGCACCAAAACATTCAGATATTATAATAGCAAAATACAGTGATGATGCTATTACGCTAGGTGAATTTGAAACCGCCTATGCTAAAAATGCCGGAAGCATTGACCTTGCAAAAAAAGATTCACTTCCAAAACTAAAAAACTTTCTTGATCTTTATGTGAATTTCAAAATGAAATTACGTGATGCAAAAGTTAAAGGTTTTGATAAGGATGAAGCCCTGAATGCAGAACTTAAAGATTATATGGAAAAAGTCGGCTCATCATATCTTATTGAGAAAAAAATTGTTGAACCCGGAATAAAGAAACTTTATGATCAGAGAAAATATGAATTAAGAGTTGCTCACTTATGGATAAAAGTCGATTCTTTGGGTGATGAAAAAGCCAAAGCTCTTACACAATCTTTAATTGACAGTGTACAGAACGGTAAAAAGTTTGAAGATTTGGTACTTAAATATTCGGCAGATCAGTATTCCAAAAAGACTGGCGGAGACATTTATTACATTACCGCAGGAAATGTAGTTCCGGAGTTTGAAGATGCAGCTTATGCAACTGAAGTCGGTAAAATTTATCCCCACCCTGTAAAGACTAAGTTTGGTTACCACATTATTAAAGTAAATGAGAAGAAGGAAAGAATTCCTCAGGTACGCGGGAGCCACCTTTTAATTGATTTCAGAATTGATTCTACAAAAGTTGATTCTGTTGAAGCAAGAAAACAAATTGAAGATATTAAAAACCAGATTGCCAAAGGCGCTGATTTTGCCGAGATGGTAAAAAAATATTCTGAAGATCCTTCATCCAAAGAAAACGGTGGCGACCTTGGTTTTTTTGAAAGAAGAATGATGGTTAAAGAATTTGACGAAGCTGCATTCAACCTTAAGAAAGGTGAAGTTTCAAATGTTATCAAGACTCAGTTTGGATTTCATCTTATAAAAGTTACGGATGTTAAACCTTTGCCATCCTTTGAAGAAGACAAGGAAAATCTGAAAAAAATCTTTAAGAGAAGCAGGTACGATATTGCTTATAATGAATTGATCGGCGGATTAAAGACTAAGTATAATTTCAAATTTAATAATGACGTTGTTGCAAAAATTATTAAGCAAAACGATTCTACTAAATTTGGAACAGATTACTGGAGCAAAGAGTGGAGAAAATCCTTAAAAGATTCTATTATTTATTCAATTAATAATGTGAATGTTTCAGTTGATACATTGTTCAGCAGAGCGGAAAAATCATCCGAGTTTAATAACAAGCTAGTTACCGAAAAGTTATTGAACACCGCAGTTAATAAAGACGGTGAAAATACGGCATTAAATCTTGAAGCCGGTGAACTTGAAAAAACAGACGTACAGTTTGCTTCATTAATGGATGACTATAGAAACGGAATTTATATCTTTAAACTTCAGGATGATGAAATCTGGAGCAAAGTAAAAGTTGACAGCGCTGACCTTGTTAAATTCTATGAAGCAAATAAGGAGAAATATTCCTGGCCGGATAGAGTAAAATTCCAGGAAATCTTCAGCAGAAAAGATTCTCTTATCAGTTCTTATTATGAAAGACTGCAGAAAGGTGAAAGCTTTGATTCACTTGCTGCAAAATATACCGAAAGAGCAGGCTTCAAAGAGAAAGCAGGTATGTATGAGTTGACTGATCTTAGTAATCCTTTGGCCCAGGAAGCTCAGAAATTAAAACCCGGCAGCTTTAGCGAACCGGTTAAAAGCGGAAACGGATTCTCAATTGTTAGATTAATTGCGAATGATCCGGCAAGATTAAAAACTTTTGAAGAGGCTAAAGCGGAAGTATCTGGCCAATACCAGGAAAGCGAAAGCAAAAGACTTGAATCTGAATATGTAGGTAAATTGAAGAATTTATATAAACCAGAGATATTTTACGAAAAACTTGATCAAGCTTTCAAATCAAATTAGTTTTATTCTTTTTATCCTTGCTGTGGTTATGTTTGGTAGCTGCAGCAAGGAAAACCCTGAACAAAACTATTTAGCCAAAGTAGACGATTCCTACTTGACTGATTCTGAATTGGCAAAAGACATTGATACTAATAATATACAGCAAAGCAGAAAATCGGAATTCATAAGAAACTGGGTTGATACTGAAGTGCTTTACAAGGAAGCACTTGACAAAAACATCGATAATGAAGAAGAGTACGTTAGAATAACACAAAAGGCAAAAAAAGAATTAGCCAAGTCCTTCCTTATCCAAAAGTTTTTTGATGAACATCCTGTTGAGTTTAAACCGCAGGATTTAATTGATTATTACGAATCAAGGAAAGCTACATTTAAACTTTTCTTTGATACTTATTTATACAATGCTCTTTCTTTTGATGATGAAGACAAGGCAATACTTTTCAGATCCACATTGATTGAGAGCGATTGGAACCGCGCAACAAATGTTTTCAGAGGTGATGAATCTATTAAAAGCGAAAATGCAAATTTACTATTGTATGATTACCAGATTCAGCCTTATAGTTTATGCCTCGTAATCCAGGAACTTCAACCGGGCGAAGCAAGCATTGTACTTAACCTGGAACCAAACAGGTACACGGTGGTTCAACTTATAAAAAAATATACTAAGGATGAGATACCTGAATTTGAAATAATCAAAGATAAAGTTGAAGAAAGATATCTTACTTTTAAAAAGCAGGAAATGTTAAAAGAATACTTAAATGCTTTATACGCTAAATACAAAGTTAAAATTAAATAAAGGAAATAAATGAAAAGGCTCATAATCTTTGCAATTCTTATTTCTGTAACTCTGCATGCGCAGGAAGTATTAGATAAAATTGTTGCAGTAGTTGATAATGAAATTATAATGCAAAGCGAACTCGATTTCCAGACAAACATTATGATTGCTCAACAAAGAGTTGATCCTTCAAACAAGAACATTAAAGCGCAGATTCTTAATTCGCTTATTGAAGAAAAATTATTGTATGCACAGGCTAAACTTGACTCGATTAACGTGACAGACGAAGAGATTAACAGGCAGATAGAAAATCGTATAGACTTGTTTGTACAGAACTATGGTTCAAGGGAAAGAGTAGAACAGATGTACGGTATGAGCATTGAAAAAATAAAAAGAGAAATGCGCGATGATGTTAAAAAATATCTTATGGCAGAATATCTTAAACAAAAAAAATTCGGATTGATTGAAGCTACCCGTTCTGAAGTTGAAAAATTTTATTTAACCTATAAAGATTCACTTGGACTTATTCCTGAGAAATATAAAATTGCCCACATCTTCATTAATCCCAAAGCAAGCGAAAAAGTAAAGCTAAGATCAAAAGAACTTGCGCTTCAATTAATTGATTCAATTAAGTCAGGGAAAGATTTTGCAGAACTCGCAAAGAAATATTCTGAAGATCCGGGAAGCGCTGTTCTTGGCGGAGATTTAGGATTTACAAAAAGAGGCAAGCTTGTACCTGAATTTGAAGCTGCTGCATTTGCATTGGAAGAAGGACAAATTTCACAACCGGTAGAAACCATATTCGGTTTCCACATCATACAGCTTCTTGAAAAGAGAGGTGAATCAATCCACGCACGTCATATCCTTATTAAGATAAAAAATGATGAAGATGCCGATCTTCGAGCGATTGAATTACTTAACGATATAAAGGATAGCCTGAGAACCGGTAAAAACACTTTTGAATACTATGCAAAGAAGTACAGCGATGATAAAGAAACCGCAAAACTTGGCGGTCTGTTAGGTACATTTGAACTTGGACAACTTGATAAATCACTCCTGGATGCAGTCGGGAAACTTAAATCAGGTGAAATTAGCTACCCTAAAAGAATTGAAATTGGACA
This sequence comes from Ignavibacteriales bacterium, assembly GCA_003599415.1. Taxonomy (GTDB): domain Bacteria; phylum Bacteroidota; class Ignavibacteria; order Ignavibacteriales; family SURF-24; genus SURF-24. The sequence continues at coordinate 34,660 of QZKB01000158.1, forward strand.
GACAATTTATGGCTACCATATTGTTTATCTTATAAATAAATCACCTGAGCATAAAGCTAATATCGATAATGATTACAACGAGATTAAACAGGCAGCCGAGTTACATAAACAGCAGAAACTTTATACTGACTGGATAAAAGAACTTAAGCAAAATATTTTCTGGGAAAATAGATTGTAAGGTATAAATTGAAAGAAGATAAAATGAACAACGACGTTGAACTTGTTGCAAAACTTAATAACTCAGTTAAAAATATTAAAACTGAAATTGCAAAAGTAATTGTTGGTCAGGATGAAATTATAAATGACCTTCTCGTTTCTCTTTTGTGTAAAGGTCACTGTTTACTAATTGGTGTTCCCGGACTTGCAAAGACTTTATTGATTAAAACTCTTGCGGAAGTATTAGATCTTAAGTTCAGCAGAATTCAGTTTACACCTGATTTGATGCCAAGCGATATAACCGGCACAGAAATTATCGAAGAAGAAAGCATTACAAAAAAACGCTCATTCAGATTTATAAAAGGCCCGGTTTTCGGAAATATAATTCTGGCAGATGAAATTAATAGAACTCCTCCTAAAACTCAGGCAGCGCTGCTTGAAGCAATGCAGGAACATAAAGTTACAGCTGCAGGTGCAACCCATAGTCTTGATGAACCGTTCTTTGTTCTTGCAACTCAAAACCCGATTGAACAGGAAGGCACCTATCCCCTGCCTGAAGCGCAATTAGACAGGTTTATGTTTAACCTCTGGTTGGATTATCCATCCTATAATGAGGAAATTGAAATAGTTAAATCAACTACAAGCCAGTACCAGGCAGGATTAACAAAAATTGTAAATGCAGCAGAATTAATAGAGTTCCAGGAATTAGTCCGCAAGGTTCCTGTTGCAGATAATGTAATTGATTATGCGGTAACGCTTGTTAACAGGACCAGGCCAAAACACAATGACACCGATAAGTATATTAAAGATTGGATAAACTGGGGCGCCGGACCAAGAGCATCACAATATCTTATTCTTGCAGCTAAAGCAAAAGCAATTATTGACGGAAGGTATACTCCAAATATTGATGATATTAAAAGTTCAGTTATACCTGTACTTCGTCATAGAATAATTGTAAACTTTAGTGCTGAAGCTGAAGGGATTACTTCCGTGGAAATAATTAAAAAACTGCTTGGAACAAATTAGCCAGAGATAAATTCTAAACTACTGTGCAGTCCTTTTGGTTATTGTATAATTTTTAAAACCCTGATATGTTTCCCTTGCAGCTGTTTTTATAACTGTTGTTAACGGAACTGCAAGCAGCATTCCGAAAATTCCCATCACCTGGCTACCCGCAATTATAAGTACAATTATAAGCAAGGGATGCATATCCACACTTTTGGCAAAAATGTTAGGTTGTAAAAAACCATTATCAAGAGTGTAAACAATTGAAAACATAATGATTATTGAGGGCAGCATGGAAAAATCCCCGAACTGCGCAACTGAAATAATAATAGCAGGAATTCCACCGATGATTGGTCCAAAGTACGGAATCAAATGACCTATACCTGCAATTACTCCAATAGGTATTGCATTTTGAATCCCTAAGATTGAAAGACCAAGACCGCTAAGAAATCCAACCAGGAATGCGTCAAGAATCCATCCTCTTACAAATCTGCCAAGATGAATGCTGATCTTCCTTATTACCCAGTAAGACATTTCAAAATATTTGTTAGGCATTATGTTAAGGATTCCTTTTATAATTCCTTTATTATCCTTTAAAAGGAAAAAAGTCATAAACGGAACAATCACAGCAACAGCAATAATTGATACAAGGCTTGAAACAAGGTTAGAAACACTGTCAAGCAAATTAATAAAGAAGGAAGAAATCCACGATTCTATATGAGCGGCAACCGTACCCGATTTGACAAATGGAATATATTTTACAACTGATCGGTCAAAACTCCTTAACGTTTGCTTAATCTGATTTTGACTAATATACGTACTCATATTTACAAGCTGGTCTGTAAGCTGCGGTACTATAAAAGAAAGGCCGAGAAATATTAAATAGAAACAAGCCAGTATCGTAAATAATGATGAAACAAAGCGGCTTACCCCAAAATTTTCTATCGCCGTTACAAGAGGATTAAAAATAAATGCTAGCAGCAAGGAAATGACAAGCATAATTATTATATCTAAAAACAGGTAAGACAAAAACAAAAGTACCAGAACTGTCATTATTAGCAGAATAAGCGTATAAATTTTTTTAGACGATTTTTCCGTTAGCTGCATCAAACACTCTATTTAACTATCGTTAATATTCTTATTTATAGAATAACTTCCAAATATTTTTTTAGCTGCTATACAAAAAATGGTTTCTTCTCACGGGTGATAATGGCAATTTTATTATATTTGCAAATAAAATTATTCACTTTAAAAATGGAACTAATATGGCAGAACTTGATTTACTAAGCAGCATAAGAAAAAATGCTGCCGAAAAGGGAAAGACAATTGTGCTACCCGAATCTCATGATGATCGCGTGCTAAAAGCCGCCGAATATCTGACTAAAGAAAAAATTGCTAAGGTTGTTACACTTGGTAATCCTGATAAAATTCAGGAAAGCGCAAAAAGACTAAACGCTGATCTTGCTGGTGTCTCAATAATTGATTTTGAAAAATCCGAAAAGCTAAATGAATACGGTAATATTTATTATGAAATGAGAAAGCAGCGCGGTAAAGAAATTCCGATGGAAAAAGCCGTAGACACTTTTAAGCGCGATATTTTCTTTGGCGCAATGATGGTTAAACAAGGTGAAGTTGATGGTTCTGTTTCAGGATCAACAGCTACAACAGCTGATGTAATGCGGGCATCAATCCAGGTTGTTGGTATGCCCAAAGGTATATCAATAGTATCAAGCTTCTTTTTGATGGTTTTCCCACAAAAAGTTTACAGCTTTGCAGATTGCGCAGTTAATCCGAACCCTGATGCAAAACAACTTGCCGATATAGCAATATCAACAGCAGAAAATCATGCTAAACTCACCGGTGAAGTTGCCAATGTTGCTATGCTATCCTTCTCAACAAAAGGAAGCGCCGAACATGAATTAATTGATAAGGTAAGAGAAGCTACAAAAATAGCAAACGAGAAACGCCCTGATCTGAACATTGACGGTGAATTACAATTTGATGCTGCAATTATTGAATCAATCGGTGCTAAAAAAGCGCCGGGCAGCAAAGTAGCCGGTAAAGCAAATGTTTTAGTGTTCCCTGACTTACAGGCAGGAAACATTGGTTATAAAATTGCTGAGCGTCTTGGCGGTGCACAGGCAATAGGACCGATCAGCCAGGGTTTAACGAAACCTTATTTTGATTTAAGCCGCGGCTGTAATTTTATGGATATAGTTAATACTGCTGCAATTGCTGTATTAATGTCCTGATAAATTTCTTTGCGTCTTAGCGTCTTTGCGGTAAACTCCGCAAGACGCTAGGACGCTAAATAATTCGCCCTTCAGATTCATCAATTAATTTTTCTTACTGAACTTTTATTTCCCTTATAATGTTTTTCTGCTAAAAAAGGATCTTACTCATGATAAAATCTTTGTTTCTTATTATTGCATTTACGGGATTATTAATTTCCGGTTCAACTAAAGAAAAGGATAAAATGAAAAGTAATATTTCCGATCTCAGTGTTATTGATATGAATGCTGATACTGTAAAACTTTCATCCTTTAAAGGAAAAGTTTTGATGATTGTTAATGTTGCAAGCAAATGTGGATTTACTCCGCAGTACGAAGATCTTGAAGAAATATATAAGACTTACAATTCCAAAGGATTTGAAATTTTAGCATTCCCCTGCAATGATTTTGGAAACCAGGAACCCGGAACAAATGAAGAAATAAAAAATTTCTGTTCATCCAATTATGAAGTTACATTTAAATTATTTGATAAAATAACCGTGAAGGGTGACAAAAAAATTCCATTATATAAAAAATTAACCGATAATCCTGTAACAGGAACCGGTGACATTAAATGGAATTTTGAAAAATTTGTTATTGCCAAAGACGGAAGTATTGTGGCAAGATTTCCAAGCAAAGTTAAACCGACAGATTCAATAATAACCGATCTTGTAGAAAAAGAACTCAAGAAGTAAAAATAAAAGCGAAGCAAGAATATCATAGTTCCTGCTTCGCTTGTTTTAATTCGTGAATATTGCTATGGTCTATTCTTTTTCATTTCTTCTTTTACGAAAAGTTTTGCCTCTATAATCTGATAATGTTCAAATTTCAGATTGCCTGCAATTTTTTTAATCATAAAATCCTCGTACTTATCCAGCGATTCATCAACATAAATTAATCGCCATAGATCTACCAGAATTTTATTTTTCTCTTCCTGTGTAAAAGTCTCATTAATCTTACTTGTAAATTCATAAATGCTTACACTCTTTTTCAAATCTGCTTTTGTAAGCTCAATTAATTCTTCAATGAATTCATCTTCAATTTCAAAAGTAGATTTCATAATCTCAACAAGTTTAAGCATCTCCTGTTCGGAAATTTCACCGTCAGCTTTAGCAATTTCCAAAAACAGTGCACACGTTGCAATCTGAACCTTCAAATCTTCATTCTTTTCCAAAGAACCAAAACGACGATCATCACCTGACTTACCAAATAAAATTTCTCTTAATAATTCAAACATCAGGATTCTTCCACTTCAATAATAACATGCTCTCTTGGCTTTTGAGGTCTTTCAAACATTAATGTCATTTCTTTATACTGTTTTGCAAGGTCGTCAGAAATCTGATCCCAGGTAAATCTCCAGGTCCAGTTACCGCCAAGTGTACCCGGAAAATTCATTCGCGCATCTGATCCAAGATTAAGAACATCCTGCATAGGAATAACGACTATATTAGCAACACTTGCGTAAGCAGATTTAATTAATACCTGGCAGATGTTGCCACCATAATAATTCAGATATTTCTGGGCAAATTCAAAAATATCAGTACCATCGGTTTTTGCCTTTTCAAAGAATGCTCTAGTAGTATCATTGTCATGAGAACCTGTATGAACAACACAATTTTTAATATGATTATGAGGCAGGAATTTGGATTCCATATCTTTACCGAACGCGAACTGCAGAATTTTAATTCCCGGGAAATTAAATTTATCTCTCAGTTCCTCAACTGACTTTGTAATAACACCAAGGTCTTCAGCAATGATTGGAACATCGCCAAGATACTTCATAACAGTGCTGAAGAATTTTTCTCCGGGTGCTTTAACCCATCTTCCGGATTGTGCTGTCTTAGCATCACCCGGAATTTCCCAGTAAGCATCAAATCCCCTGAAATGATCAATACGAATTACATCGACAATTTCAAGTAGATGAGAAATTCTCTTACGCCACCAAAGATAATCGTCTTTAGCCATCTCATTCCATTTATAAAGAGGGTTGCCCCAAAGCTGACCGGTTTCACTAAAATAATCCGGCGGAACACCGGCGACAAATTCAAGATTCCCCTTCTCATTAACTGTAAACAGATGTTTGTTAGCCCAAAGATCAGCGCTATCATACGCGATGAAAATGGGAAGATCACCAATAATTTTTATGTTCTTACTGTGAGCATATTTCCTAACGGATTTCCATTGCTTTAAAAAATTAAATTGTAAAAATTTCTGATAAGCAACTCCATGAGAAAGTTTTTCCGTCCACTCTTTTAATGCGTCCCCTTTTCTTGATTTAATATCAGCACTCCATTGAGTCCAGCTATTACCGCCATGAAAATCTTTTGCAGCCATAAATAAAGCATAATCATCTAACCAATCCCTGTTGCTTTCACAAAAGGTTTTAAATTCAGTTTCATGTTTAGAATTATTCTTTTTGAAGTTTGAAAAAGCTTTGTTGAATAATTTAAGTTTGTATTCTATTACCAATCCAAAATCAACTTTGCAGGGATCAAATTCAGGTGTACCGGTAAGATCAGATTTATCAAGGTAGCCGTCTTCAGCCAATATTTGCGGGCTTATAAGCAGTGCATTACCTGCAAATGCAGAGAAGCATTGATACGGTGAATCGCCATACCCTGTTGGTCCGAGAGGAAAAACCTGCCATAAAGTTTGTCCGGCTGAGGTAAGAAAGTCAATAAACTTAAATGCATTCTCACCCAAATCCCCTATACCAAACTCACCAGGTAATGATGTAGGATGTAAAAGAATTCCTGCAGATCGTTCAATCATTTTCTACTCCAATTTTAACACACAAATATATTGAATGAAAATTCCGTATCAAAAAATTTTATACAGTTGCATGTTATTGAAAAAATCACAGGCTTGTTTTTCTGTTTTAAATGTCAAGAGTCACAACGAAAAAAAATATTTTAAATTTGTTTTGCTTTCTGGAAAAAAATTTTATCTTAGCAACCAACAAATTGACCTTTCCCATCGTAAAAATATTTGTGTTCTAAAATAAATTATTCTTACATTAAACTTGCTCTTGATTGAGCAGGTACTTAACATTTTGAATTGCAAATTTACTGCCGGATTGTTTCTGGCATAAAATATACAAAGTTTAGGAGCTTACATGAAAATTGAAAGAATGTATACCAAGACCGGCGAAGATCCCCTATCATCATTCGAATTCATTTCACGCACTTCAGAAATTAAAAATACGGACGGTTCACTCGTCTTTAAAATGGATGATGTGAAAGTACCGTCTAACTGGTCGCAGGTTGCTACAGATATTATTGCACAGAAGTATTTTAGAAAAGCAGGCATTCCTAAATTATTAATTAAAGTTGAAGAAGAGGGAGTACCTGAATGGCTTCAACCTTCCGAAGCTGATAATGAAAGACTAAAACAATTGCCCGAGAATGATAGAACAACCGGCGAAACAGATTGTCGCCAGGTATTTAACAGGCTTGCCGGTTGCTGGACTTACTGGGGATGGAAAGGCGGATATTTCAATTCCGAGGAAGATGCAAAAATATTTTACGATGAAACTCTTTATATGCTTGCAAATCAAATGGCTGCACCCAACAGTCCGCAGTGGTTTAATACAGGTTTGCACTGGGCATACGGAATTACAGGTCCTTCACAAGGTCATTATTACGTTGATTATAAAACTCACGAGATGACTTCATCGGTTGATGCTTATACGCATCCTCAGCCTCATGCGTGCTTCATTCAGTCTGTTAAAGATGATCTTGTTAATGATGAAGGAATTATGGGCCTTTGGGTAAGAGAAGCAAGATTATTTAAATATGGATCTGGAACCGGTACAAATTTTTCTGATATTCGCGGGGCTAATGAACCATTAAGCGGCGGCGGAAGATCTTCAGGATTAATGTCATTTTTAAAAATTGGCGACCGTTCAGCCGGTGCAATAAAATCTGGCGGCACAACAAGAAGAGCAGCTAAAATGGTTTGCCTTGATCTTGACCATCCTGATATTGAAGAATTTGTAAACTGGAAAGTTATTGAAGAACAAAAAGTAGCATCTCTTGTTTCAGGATCAAAGCTTTGTAATCTGCATCTTAATAAAATAATTCAGGCTTGTTACGATGAGCATCCCGAAAATGACAGATTCAATAAAAAATTAAATCTGAAATTAAAGAATGCGGTACTTGAAGCCCGTAAAGTTTTAATTCCCGACAATTACATCGAAAGAGCCATTCAGTTAGCTAAGCTTGGTTTTACTTCAATTGAATTCCCTGCTTATGATACTGACTGGAATTCAGAAGCATATATGACTGTCTCCGGACAAAACTCCAATAATTCTATTAGAGTTACTAACCAGTTTATGCGCGCTGTAATTACTGATAACGAATGGAATTTATATTGGAGAGTTGAAAAGAGCAAAGCAGCAAAAGAAAATCGTGAACCAAAACCATGTAAAACAATTAAAGCAAGAGATCTTTGGAGTGATATTGCTTATGCTACCTGGTCTTGTGCTGATCCCGGCGTTCAATTCCATACAACTATTAATGAATGGCATACTTGTCCCCAGGAAGGAGAAATAAAAGCTTCAAATCCTTGCAGCGAATATATGTTTCTTGATGATACCGCCTGCAACCTGGCATCATTGAACTTAGTTAAGTTTTATGATCAGGATACATATAAATTTGATATTGAATCATACAGGCATGCTTCAAGACTATGGACAATCATACTTGAGATTAGCGTAACAATGGCCCAATTCCCGAGCAAAGAAATTGCAAGAAAGAGTTTTGAATACAGAACACTCGGACTTGGTTATGCTAACCTTGGTTCATTGCTTATGCTTCAGGGAATTCCATATGATAGTGATTCTGCATTTGCGATCTGCGGCGCTTTAACTTCAATTATGCATATGACAGCTTATTCAACCTCAGCCGAGATGGCTAAAGAGCTTGGACCTTTCAATTCATTTGAAATCAATAAAAATGATATGTTAAGGGTTATTCGTAACCATAGAAGAGCAGCTTATAATGTTCCAAGAGATGAATATGAAAACCTTTCTATAAATCCGGTTGGTATCAATCCAAAGAATTGTCCTTCGGATTTACTTGAAGCTGCGCGCGAAGATTCAGATAGAGCTTTGGAATTAGGGACAAAACATGGATTCAGAAATGCACAGGTAACAGTTATTGCTCCAACAGGTACCATAGGACTTGTAATGGATTGCGATACTACAGGCATTGAACCGGACTTTGCATTAGTTAAGTTCAAGAAACTGGCAGGCGGCGGATATTTTAAAATTATCAATCAATCAATTCCACCTGCGTTAAAGAGATTAGGTTATAACCAGGAACAGATAAATGAAATTGTTAAGCATGCAAAAGGTGCAGGCAGCTTAAAGAATTGCCCGTACATTAATTATGAATCATTGAAAGCAAAAGGATTTACAGAAGAAGTACTTGATAAAATTGAAAAGATACTTCCATCGGTTTTTGAAATTGGCTTTGCTTTTAACAAATATATCATCGGTGAAGAATTCTGTGTTAAGAAACTGAACTTGACCAAAGAACAGATTTCTTCATGGGATTTTGATATGCTTTCAAGTCTTGGTTTCAGCAAGCAGGAAATTGCAACTGCAAATGATTATGTATGCGGTACAATGACTGTTGAAGGCGCCCCGTTCCTAAAACACGAACACTACCCTGTTTTTGATTGCGCTAATAAGTGCGGTAAAAAAGGAACACGCTTCATCAAAACAATGGCACATATTAAAATGATGGGAGCTGCCCAGCCGTTTATATCAGGCGCTATTTCTAAAACAATCAACTTACCAAACCAGGCTTCAATAGATGATATAAAAAATGCATATATGGAATCCTGGAAACTTGGATTGAAAGCAAATGCGCTTTACAGGGACGGTTCAAAACTGTCACAGCCGTTAAACACAATTGCAATTGAAGAATACGAAAGTATAATTGAAGATAAAGAAGCAAACGATATAGTTAAAGTAGCTGAGAGAATTATTCACCGTTATATTGCAAAGAGGAGAAGATTACCGGACAGAAGAACAGGTTATACTCAGAAAGCAAAAATAAACGGTCAGTCCGTTTATATAAGAACTGGTGAATACGATAACGGCCAGATTGGTGAAATATTTATAGACATGCATCGTGAAGGTGCAGCATTCCGGAGTTTGCTGAACTGTTTTGCAATTTCTATCTCATTAGGTTTGCAGCACGGTGTTCCTCTTGAAGAGTTTGTTGATGCATTTGTATTTACACGCTTTGAACCGAGCGGAATAGTAACCGGCAACGAAAAAATTAAAATGGCAACATCTGTAATAGATTATATCTTCCGCGAGCTTGCAGTAACTTATCTTGGCAGAAATGATCTTGCGCATGTTCCTGTTGATGTACATAACCAAAAAACAAGCAGAGATGTAATTAACAGTGTATCAAACGATGAATTTGTAAGCGAAGAAGTAATCAGTGAAAAAATGGTTGAACTGGACAGAACAGATTTTAAAACATTTAAGACAAAAACCGAATTGCAGATAAAACCTGTTGCACAGAATTTAAACCCGCTTACAACCAAAATTAAAGAAGCCCGTGAAAAAGGTTATACAGGTGATGTTTGTACCGAATGCGGAAGCATTACAATGGTTAGAAACGGAACGTGTCTGAAATGTATGACCTGCGGTGCAACTTCAGGATGCAGTTAATTTGATAATGACAATTAGATTATAAAAAGAAAGAGGCGAAAGCCTCTTTTCTTTTGTGTGTACTTTGTAATACTTTATTCTGTTTTACTAAGATTATTTCTCAAGCCCTTTGTACATTCTGTCTATCAACCCGCCGTATCTTTCCTCAATTACTTTTCTCTTCACCTTTAACGAAGGAGTAATTTCACCTGTTTCAATTGTAAATGGTTTATCAAGTAAAACAAATTTTCTTACACGTTCATAATTTGCAAGCTGCTTCTGGAATTGTTCAAGATCTTTCTCAATTAGTTGATATATCTCAGCATTTTCTGTCAGCTCATCCACATTGTTGTAAGGAATTTTATTTGAGTCAGCATATTCTTTTATGGCTTCAAAATCGGGTACAATCAAAGCGCTTAAATACATTCTTCTGTCGCCAATCAAAACGAACTGATCGATATATTTACTTGCAAGGAAAAGATTCTCAATTGGTGTTGGCGCAATATATTTTCCTGTAGAAGTTTTGAAAAGATGTTTCTTCCTGTCGGTAATCATTAGGAAACCTTCTGCATCAAATACACCGATGTCACCCGTATAAAGCCAACCATCTTTAAGAACCTGCTCGGTTTCTTTTTTATTTTTATAGTAACCCTGCATTATATTTGGACCGCGTGCAAGAATTTCTCCATCGCTGGCAATCTTAACTTCAACACCGGGAAATACTTTACCGACTGTACCGAATTTAAAATCATCCAATCTATTCACTGCTATTACCGGTGAAGATTCAGTTAAGCCGTATCCTTCCAGAATAATAATACCAACTGCTTCAAAGAATTCTCCGAGTTCACGCGGCAATGCAGCTCCGCCTGAAACAAAGAATCTGAGTTTTCCACCCGTTTTTTCACGAAGTGTTTTAAATACAAGAGTATCGGCAGCTTTATGTTTTAATGAAAGACCAATAGAAACTTTATCTGCTTTTTTAGCCAAGGCATATTCTCTTCCAACACCAACAGCCCAGTTAAATATTTTTTGTTTCTTCTCAGGCTGGCTTTCAACATTTTTCCTGATCTTACTGTAAATTCTTTCAAACAATCTTGGTACAGTTGTAATAATTGTAGGTTTAATTTCAATCATATTATTTGCAACTGCTTCAATGCTTTCTGCATATGCAACCATTGCCCCGGATGAAAATGCTGTGTAATAACCTGCCATTCTTTCAAAGATGTGACACAATGGAAGGAATGAAAGGAAAGTATCTGACTTTGAAAATGGGATTGATTCTGAAGCAGCCATGACATTTGAAATTATATTTTTATGAGTGAGCATAACACCCTTAGGCTCACCGGTTGTACCTGAAGTATAAATAATTGTACAGAGATCATTTTCTTTCACGTACTTCATACTTTCTCTGAACAAAAATGGGCTGCTTATTTTAAGCTTCCTGCCTCTTTCCTGTATTTCCTTAAAAGTATATAAATTTGGCTGGCCTGTAACCATATCTTTTTCATTCATTATAATAATGAATTTTAGGTATTTAAGATTTGGTTTTATCTTAAGAATTTTATTAAGCTGAAATTTATTTGAAGCAACAATACCGGTCGCTTCACAGTTGTTAAGTATAAATTCTACAGTATCAGAAGTTAACGAAGGGTATAACGGAACATCAATTGCACCCAAACCAATTGTAGCCATGTCTGCATAAACCCATTCAGGTCTGTTTTCTGAGATTATGGCCAATCGGTCTCCGTGCTTTAATCCCAATGACTGCAATCCAAGTGCGAATGATTCTGTCTCTTCTCCGAACTGCTGGTAACTTATGTCAATCCACTGGCCGGCAGATTTAGTTTTAAGTAAAGGGTGTTCAGCAACTTTACTGAATTCTTCAGTTAAAATAATGAACAGTTCAGGTATAGTTTTAAATTCTCTAATGACGCCCATTAGCCCTCCTGTTTTTATTTATATTATAAAACCACTTCTTTATTTGAAGAAGTAATTTCTATAATTATTTTTATAAAAAAATGACTTCATTAAATAATGAGAGAAATAAAAACTTTGACACTATTATACTTTTATAAAAATTTTCTTTGCATATAAAATCCACATCAAGCCAAGCCAGATAAGAACATAAAATACAGCCCAGGCAAGTGATGCATTAACAAGACTTAACCACGGAGTAAAAAGAAGATTGAATAAATAAGTTTTCAGGTTAACTTCAATTCCATCTGCACCGGTTACTTTAATTAAGTTAAGCAAACGGGCAACAATACCGGAAAGAAAGTAAACAGTGATAGCATTCATTCCGTAAACAAGAAACGGTTTCGTCCACCATTTTATCCCTTTTATATCAATGAGATAGATACACATTGCTAAAAATATCAACGCCATTCCGCCGCAGTAAATTACGTAAGAGCTTGTCCAGATTTTTTTATTTATCGGGAACCACATATCCCAGAACATCGAGATGACCAAAGCGATATTTCCCAGAACAAACATTTTAACTGTTTGTGTTGTCTTATCATCCTTGGATTTCATCAGGTAGTGTCCGGTTAAAACACCGAATATGCCAGTTGAGATTGCGGGCAGAGTGCTGAGCAAACCTTCAGGATCCCACGAACCATTTGGAAACATTCCAGTAGGATCTGTTGCCCCACCCCATAAATGTCCTGATAATAATAGCCTGTCTAACCATGCCCCAAGATTTGTAGCGGGTAAAAGATTGGCATACCCTACTCCCGGGACAGGAATTAAAGTCATCAATGCCCAGTACACAAAAAGAATGACGAAGGAAATAATTGTCATCGTTTTAATGTTAGACTTAAGAAATAAAAATGAAGTGATACAATAGACTAAGGCAATTCTTTGTAACACACCGGGGATTCTAATTGTGGCTAAATTAAAATACGGGAAGCCGGCTAAAATTATCCCAAAGAGAAAGATCATAACAGATCTTCTGAAGATTTGCACATAAAGCTTGCCTGTGCTGTCGCCTCTTTCTTTTCTTTTGGACAAAGATAAAGTTATTGCAACACCAACAATGAAAAGGAAAAAAGGAAAAATAAGATCAGTAGGAGTAACCCCGTGCCATTCTGCATGTCCAAGTGAACTATAAATGTGTCCCCAATCTCCCGGATTATTAACCAGAATCATTCCGGCAATAGTAATTCCCCTGAACACATCTAAAGAGACAAGGCGCTTTTGGGAAGTTTCCATAATTAACCTTTTGTAAGTAATATTTTAGATAATTGTTCCTTTCGAATTAAAAACTGATTTGAACGCCTGCTGCACTGAATATCAGTTAAATGATTTTCAAAAATAAAAAATTAAAACAAGAACTCAATCAAATTATTTTTCAAATTTAGTGTCAGGTTTCTTAAAGTATTTTTGTCGTATAAATTCGTAAACTCCCGGCAAAACTGAAATAATTATAATTGCGATTATCACAAACGAAAAATTGTTTTTAACAAACGGAAGATTACCAAAATAGAAACCAGCAAAAACAAAAAGCAGAACCCAGGCAATTCCACCAACAACATTGTAGGTTATGAATTTCATGTAAGTCATGCTGCCTATACCGGCAACAAATGGTGCAAATGTTCTTATGATTGGAATAAACCTTGCGATGATAATTGTCTTTCCGCCGTGTCTTTCATAAAACTCGTGGGTTCTTTGCAGATGTTCTTTCTTAAGGAAACGAATTTTTTCCTTCTCGAATATTTTAGGACCGATGTAATTGCCAATCCAGTAGTTTACTGTATCACCCGTTATCGCAGCAATGCAAAGGATAAGAACCAGGATACCGATGTTAAAAGCACCTATTGCCGCAAAAGTACCGGCAGCAAATAAAAGTGAATCACCCGGAAGGAAAGGAGTAAATACAAAACCTGTTTCCGCAAAAACTATAACGAAAAGGATAAGGTAACTCCATAATCCATATTGAATGATTAATTCGCCAAGATGTTTATCTATGTGAAGAACAAAATCTATTAACTGATTAATGATTTCCAATCATTTCCCTTTCTCAATTAGAAATATTAAAAACTATTTTCCTAAAAGTTCTTTTGCTTTAAGAACAATATTATCTGCAGTAAAACCAAATTTATCCATCAGGACATTTATTGGTGCAGAAGCGCCGTAGTTTTCCATAGTGATAAAAACAGAATTTTCACCTGCATATTTTTCCCAGCCCATTTTTATTCCGGCTTCAACAACAATTCTCTTTTTAACATCCGGCAAAAGAATAGAATCTTTATATTCTTTTGTTTGGTTTTCAAACAATTCCCAGGAAGGAAAGCTGACTACTCTTGCTATAATACCTTCTTCAAATAATCTATCCGATGCTGAAATTGCATGCTGAACTTCCGAACCGGAAGCCAATAAAATAATGTCGGGTTTACCTTTGCTGTCCTTTAGAATATAAGCACCTTTACCAACATTTTCAGCTTTGGCAAATTTTTCTTGATCCAAAACAAGCAAATCCTGTCTTGTAAGAATTAAAGCAACAGGACCGTCTTTATGTTCTATTGCCGTTTTCCATGCCGCAGCAGTTTCATTCGCATCCGCCGGACGAAGTACAACTAAGTTCGGGATTGATCTTAATGATGCAATTTGTTCTACAGGTTGATGAGTTGGTCCGTCTTCTCCAACACCAATACTATCGTGCGTAAAAATAAATACAACTTTTATTTTCATCATTGCAGCTAAACGAAGAGCGGGACGATTATAATCTGCAAATACAAGGAAGGTACCGCCATAAGGAATTACTCCTCCATAAACTGCCATACCGTTCATTATGCTGGCCATTCCATGTTCTCTAACACCAAAATGAAAATTTCTTCCGCCGTAATTCTCAGCAGAAAACGGTTTGTATTCTTTCAGATAAGTATTATTTGACGGAGCCAGATCTGCTGAACCGCCAATTAAAGCGGGTATGTAAGGCGCAATTGCATTAAGAACCTGTCCGCTTGCAGACCTTGTAGATATTTTCCTGGATGCATCATTATAAACCGGGATAAAGTTTTTCCATTCATCACCGTAATCGCTGTTCTTCATAGCTAAAAGTTGCTTAGCTTCTTTTTCATATTTAGCAGAATACTCATCGAATAATTTATTCCATTTTTGTTCTGCTTCCTCACTAGAAAGTTTTGCTTTACTAAAGAACTCACTTACTTCAGCAGGAACAACAAATTCTTCTTCACTTACCCAGTTAAGATTTTTCTTTGTCGCTTTAACTTCATCCACTCCCAACGGTGATCCATGAGATGAGGATTTATCCTGTTTATTTGGGCTGCCGAATCCAATATGTGTTTTAGTTATTATTATTGTTGGTTTAAATTGTTCAGCTTTTGCAATTTCAATTTGATTATTGAGTTCAGCTAAATTATTAACATCTTCAACACTCAGCACATTCCATCCGTATGCATCAAATCTTTTGTAAACATCATCGGAATATGAAAGTTTAGTTTCACCGTCAATTGATATACCGTTATAATCATAAAATACAATCAGCTTATTCAAGTTAAGGTGACCTGCAAGCGAAGCAGCTTCGTGAGAAATTCCTTCCATCATATCGCCGTCACTTACAATTACATAAATATGATGATCAATCAGTTTGAACTTTTCTTTATTAAAAACTGAAGCAAGATAATTCTGTGCTATTGCCATTCCAACTGCGTTTGTAAATCCCTGCCCCAGTGGACCAGTTGTAGTTTCAACGCCGGGAGTATGTTTATATTCCGGGTGACCCGGGGTTAACGAATTCCATTGTCTAAATCTTTTCAATTCATCAAGAGGTAAATTGTAGCCCGCTAAATGCAAAATGGAATACAGAAGCATACTTCCATGTCCGGCAGACAAAACAAATCTATCCCTGTTAATCCAGTTAGGATTTACAGGATTGTGTTTCATTTGTTTTGTAAAAAGCGAATAAGCGATTGGAGCACAACCCATTGGCATTCCCGGATGTCCTGAGTTAGCCTTTTGAACCCCATCCACTGCAAGAAACCTGATGGTATTAATACATAAATTCTCAAGATTAGATTTTTCCGTCATATAATACTCCAGTATAAAGAGAAATAAATTGCCTGTAAATATAAGTATTTACAGCTAATTCGGCTTAGAATATTTCACAAAATTCCAAACACTGTATTCCGATAATACCAAAAACCGTCTGCCTCATTTCTTGCCATGTTATTAAAATGATCCACCTTTTCAGATAATATATTTTGAAATTCAACTATTTTGACTGTTTAGTACAGGCTTAACATTTGCAACGTTTATTGGGCATTATTGAGGTTAATTGGCTTGAGTTATTTGTTTAACTCAAAGAATAATGCAGAAAGGAGAAAAGGAATTTGATAATCAAATACCTTTTCTAACCTCCGAATAAGGGACGAATTTTATTCGTCCCTTGTATTTTGCCTGACTTACAAAGCATTAAGAGGTTAATGCGGTATTTGCCCGGCATATGATATTGTAATTTTCTTATTCTGTTTTTAAGGTTAAAAACAGAGTATACTATTCAGGAAAATAATCCAAGCTTAGTATTAAGGTAATCTGTATCCTGTGCGAGTTTTAGTTTGAATTATAAAGTCGATATTTTTTTTAAGAGTACATCAACAAAGTTTTCTTAAAGAATTTAATTAGATTCACTTTTAATTTTAGTATACGGGAGGCGCTTATGAAAATAGTAAAACCGATGTTTGCTATGTTTGTTATGCTTTTATTAATCTGCGCGTTTTCAACTATAACTATAGCAGATACCCACTATGTAGTACATCCAACAAGCATTCAAACAGCAATTAATGCAGCCACTGATGGAGATATCGTTCTTGTCGGTGAAGGGACATATTACATCACTTCGGCTTTAAACATAACTAAAGCAATTACAGTTGTAAGTGAAAACGGTCCTGAAGTTACTATTATTCACGGTCAGGATATGTGCTGTTGTTTCTATATGAATAATACTGCTGCTATATTGGATGGTTTCAGCATAACTCATGGAAGAAACACTTCAGGATTTGGGGGTGGAGTTCAGTGCGATAATGGGACGGTCCAGAATTGTATAATAACCGAAAATAGAGCCCGTGATGGCGGTGGAGTTGCACTTAATAATTCAGGTCTGGTGCTAAATTGTATAATAAAAAATAATATTGCTGAGTGGGGTGGTGGCGTAAGATGTTTTAATGGAACTGTAAGAAATTGTTTAATTACAGAGAATACAGCAAATCCTCATGGAGGTGGAATAAATATCTGGAGTGGTGGTACAGTGCAAAATTGTACGATTGTAAATAATACTGCTACAGACGGTGCCGGTATTCGTTTATGGAATAATGGCATCGTAGAAAATTCAATTATTTATTTTAATGATGGAGATAATTATATAATCACTGCCGGACATGGAAATAGTTTATCTTATTGTTGCACATATCCTGCATATGCAGGTACAGGGAATACTGATGCAGATCCATTATTTGAAAATTTCGAAACTGATTATCGCCTTACCAGCGCATCTCCAATAATTGATGCTGGATTGGATGCAGCATGGATGACAACTGCTTTTGATTTGGATGGAAATGACAGAATATTGTATGATGCAGTTGATATTGGAGCTTACGAATACAAGATTAGTTACGAAATCGGTGGACCAGTTCCAATTGCATCCTGGCCTGTTGGTAATCCTACAATTTATACTAATCCTCCAACATTAAACTGGTATCTTGGAGTTGATGCAACCGGTTTATCTTACGAGATTCAATATGTTGTTGCAAGCGATTCCTGGCCCGCAGATGATGTGTTGGTAACATCATCTTCTCTTTCTTATATAATTCCTGCCGGATTAACTGCAGGTGTTCAATATTGCTGGAGAGTAAGAAGCACTAACGGTGTTCAGAAATCTAACTGGTCTACTACTGCTTATTTTACTATGGCTGGTAACACTGCCGGAGGCCCGGTTATTCCAACTGCTTCCTGGCCTGTTGGTAATCCTACAATTTATACTAATCCTCCAACATTAAACTGGTATCTTGGAGCTGACGGAACAGGGTTATCTTATGAGATTCAATA
>QZKB01000003.1 GCA_003599415.1 Ignavibacteriales bacterium
TTTTTTGCCCGCCGGCATAATCTGCAAGCGCTAAAAATAATTCTTCCGCTATAACGTAATTATCCGCAAAGAGCGGTCCAATCTTATTACCAATTCTGCAAGGCCGTATAACTCCATATCCTTTTAGTCTTTCATTATTAAGATATACCAACGATAAGCTTTTACGTTGCTTAATCCAATTTTCAAGAAATATTTTTCTTTCGGCAGGAAAAAGCTTTGTATCATAATCGAGTAATTCCTGAAAACTTATTTTGTCAGCCGTTGCAATGCTGCCGCATGTTTTTCCAATAATATTTTCTGTCTCAAAGCGAAGTTGGCGGTAAGCTAATTTGTAACCAGACTTTGAGTAATTCTGTTGTTGCTCAATTACGCCATCCATACCGGAAGGAATTCCTGACAATGTGTTAAAGGCATGTTTCCATATTTGTATTCCATATCCAGAGCCGCGAAATTCTTCTTTGACGATATAGAAACCCATAAAACCAAATTTGTTTTCATAATTAACCGCTGATTTACAGGCAATCATTTTACCATCCAGAGTAGCCACAAAGAATCCGTTGGGATCCGTAACATAAAAAGTTTCAGCATCGTGCAGCCCCGGATTCCAACCTTCTGCGGCTGCCCATTCAACGGCAATATCCATTTCCTGCAAAGTCATATTCCTGATAAAGAAATCTTTCGCCATATATTCTCCATTAATATCCATGTTAATATAATTTTAACATTTGGCGGATAAAAAAACAATTGCAAATCTTAGAATTTATTTCGAATATATCAACGATTTTTCTTTTGTACTCTGTATTCAAAATTATTTCAGAAGGATATATTTCTGCAAATGACAGATAGATGAATGGTTGCGGCAATAATTTTTGCATGTTATTTCCATTAGCAACTTTTTATTAGGCTTTTTGGTTTAAGTAAGTTAAATACTTATATTTTTATTGTATGCAAAGCCTATTATCATTAAAAAAATATTTCCTGCGGTATAAAACCAGACTCGCCTGGGGTTTTGTTTTTATATTGTTATCGAACTTGTTTGCAGTGTATGTTCCAATCCTGCTTAAGGACAGCATAAATTCACTGGAAAAAGGTGTAGAGCATTCTTTGTTATTCAGGTATGCAATACTTATCGTGGCTGCTTCACTTTTCAGCGGTATATTCAGATTTTTAATAAGACAAACAATAATTGTAGTTTCAAGATTAATTGAATATGACCTTCGGCAGGATTTCTGGCAGCATATCCAGAAATTAAGTCTTCGATATTTCCAGAATACTTCCACCGGAAATATAATGGCTCACGCAACCAACGATATTAATGCGGTAAGAACTTTTGTAGGTCCGGCAGTAATGTACTCTGTTGATACCGGAATCAGGTTAATTATTGTTCTCATAATTATGTTCTCATTAAGCACGAGTTTAACATTTTATTCTTTAATTCCTCTGCCTCTGCTCTCGTACCTGGTTTATAAGATCGGGAAGAAGATTCATATTAAATTCAATGCTATCCAGGCTAAGTTTGCAGATCTTACAACCAAAGCTCAGGAAAATTTCTCCGGGATAAGAGTCATAAAATCCTATGTTAGAGAGGAAAATGAAATTTCAGAATGGAAAACTGAAAGTAATGATTATCTTAAGAAAAATATGGACATGATCAGATTGCAATCACTATTTCAGCCAATCCTTTACTTAATTACAGGAACATCAATTATTTTAGTTATCTGGCTTGGCGGAATAAAAGTTATAAAAGGTGAACTTAATCTCGGTGATATTTCTGCATTCATAATTTATTTAAGTATGTTAATCTGGCCTATGATCGCATTCGGCTGGGTTACAAATATTGTTCAGCAGGCTGCTGCAAGTATGAAGAGATTAAACAGTATGCTGTCTGAGAAATATGAAATCTCGGACAATGGAATAACAGATAAAACCATAACTGACATTAGAGGTGAAATAGAATTGCGGAATGTTTCATTCAGGTATGGCCCTAACCTCACAGATGTTTTGCAAAACATAAATATTAAAATTCCGGCCGGCAGTACTATAGCTATTGTTGGTAAAACCGGAGTGGGTAAAACTTCTCTTATCAATTTAATTCCAAGACTTTATGATGTATCTTCAGGAGAAGTTTTAATTGATGGGAAAAATGTAAAAGAAATTCCTATAAATGTACTTAGGAAAAGAGTTGGTTTTGTGCCGCAGGAAACGTTCCTGTTTTCAGATACTCTTGCAAATAATATCTTATATGGTTTGGATGAAAGTGATTTTAATGTTGTAGAGAATACGGCAAAAATTTCTCAGCTAAGTAAGGATGTTTCAACTTTTCCTAAACAATTTGAAACAATTCTCGGAGAACGTGGAATTACCCTTTCCGGCGGACAAAAGCAAAGAACTTCACTCGCGCGTGCGCTTGCCGTTGATCCTTCAATACTTATTCTGGATGATTCATTTTCGGCAGTAGATACACACACTGAAGAAGAAATACTTAAAAACCTTAAAGAATTTATGAAGGACAGAACGAGCATAATTATAAGTCACAGAATCTCTACAGTTAAAGATGCCGATAAAATATTTGTTATGGAAAATGGAATGATAGCAGAGCAAGGCACCCATGAAGAACTTGTTGAATACGGCGGAATTTATGCCGACCTGCATTTCAAACAGCTGCTTGAAAAGGAATTGGAAGATATTAACTAATGATGTTCAATTTGTGTAAATCTTTTATTGGAAAGTTATAAATTTTATGTCCCAGGATTATAAAACAGACGACGAGATACTTGGTAAGGCCTACGATGCAAAGCTGATGAAAAGACTTCTCGGTTACGTTAAGCCTTATAAAAAATATGTTGTGCTGGCAATTTTGTTAAATATAGTTGTTGCTGTTTTCGGTCCGCTAAGACCATATCTTACAAAAATCGCAATCGATGATAACATAAAAAATAAAGACTATCATGGTTTAATGTTAATTACTTTTGCACTGATTGCAACCCTTATTTTCCAGGCAGTTGTACAGTATTTCCTTACCTATTACACGGAATATATGGGACAAAAAATAATTTATGATATCAGGACAAAATTATTTACTCATATTCAAAAACTCGCACTTAAATTTTTTGATAAAACTCCTATTGGCAGAATTGTAACGCGTGTAACCAATGATGTTGAATCCCTGAATGAAATGTTTTCATCCGGTATAGTTATGGTGTTCAGCGATTTGTTCATAATTATCTGGATTTTCCTTTTTATGTTTTTGATGGATTGGCAATTATCACTTGTTACCCTCTCTGTCTTACCGGTACTTTTTTACGGTACATTCCTTTTTAGAAAAAAAGTAAGGGATTCCTACCGTGATGTAAGATTTCATCTTGCCCGTTTAAATTCATATATGCAGGAACATGTAACCGGGATGAACGTGGTTCAGATTTTTAATAAAGAAGAGAGAGAACTAAAAAGGTTTTCAGGAATAAATAAAGACCATACGGAAGCAAATATAAAATCAATTTTATATTATGCTGTATTCTTTCCAGGCGTTGAATTTCTTAGCAGCATTGCATTAGCATTAATCATATGGTACGGCGGCGGTCAGGTAGTACAGAGTTACATGAGCATTGGCGTTCTATTCGCATTTATTCAATACACGGAAATGTTTTTCAGGCCAATACGTGATCTGTCTGAGAAGTATAATATTATGCAGACAGCTATGGCAAGCTCGGAAAGAATTTTCAAATTGCTTGATGATGATACATTTGTAAAGCAACCTGATATTCCTGTCAGCCTGAATAAAATCAGCGGTAAAGTTGAATTTAAAGATGTTTGGTTTGCGTACGACAAGGAAAATTATGTTCTGAAAAATGTATCCTTTAATATTGAGCCGGGTGAGACAGTTGCAATTGTAGGCGCAACCGGCGCAGGCAAAACCAGCCTTATAAATATCCTTACCCGCTTTTATGATATTGCCAAAGGTGAAATTTTAATAGATGGAATTAATATTAAGAATGTTGATAAGAGAGAATTACGCAGACATATCTCTATAGTTCTGCAAGACGTATTTTTATTTTCAGGCACAATAAAATCAAATATAAGCTTGAACAATCCATTAGTCACAGATGAGATGATTATTAGCGCTGCTACAAATGTTGGAGCGGATAAGTTTATTTCTGCATTGCCGGATAAATACAACGAAGTGGTTAAAGAGAAAGGCGCAACATTAAGCGTCGGGCAGAAACAATTATTATCATTTGCGCGTGCGCTTGCTTACGACCCCCAGATTTTAATATTAGATGAAGCCACTTCCAGTATAGATACCGAGACTGAAATTATAATTCAAAACGCTATTGAAAAATTATTAGCCGGGCGTTCCGCAATAGTTATTGCGCACAGATTATCAACAATACAGAATGCAGATAAAATTCTTGTTATGCACAAAGGCGAGCTAAGAGAAATGGGCACTCACCAGGAACTGCTTGCCAAGCGAGGTATATATTACAAATTATACCAGCTTCAGTATAAAGACCAGGAAATTTCCAAAACAGCATAAAGGAATTTACCGGTTTATAAAATTTTCTTTGCTCCCGTTTTCTTTTTGAGTTTCTCAATACAGATTTTTATTTTCAAAGAAGTTTGTCATCGTAACATAATTTTCCTGTAATTCATTAATTCTACGTTAAGAATGATTTGCACATTTTATTTATCAAAATGAGGGTAACAAATAATGAAAGAAAAAGATGAAATAATAAAACAGCTTGCCTTAATAGGCATAAGAAATATTAATGAGGTGTATAATAACCTTAGTACAGCCCAGCTTGTTGAAAGAGCAATTAAAAGAAGAGAAGGAAGTCTTTCTCATCTTGGTCCTTTGGTCGTTAGAACAGGTCAGCATACCGGCAGAAGTCCTAATGATAAATTTATTGTTGAAGAACCTTCAAGCAAGGACCAGGTTTGGTGGGGCAAGGTTAACATTCCTTTTGAGGAGAAAAAGTTCGACCAGCTTTTTTATAAAATGAAAGCGTACATACAAAACAAAGATTTATATATACAGGATTGTTTTGCGGGCGCCGATCCGAAATATCGTTTGCCGATAAGAATTATAACCGAAACAGCCTGGCATAACCTGTTTGCAAGGAATTTATTCATCCGTGCAAAAGAACCCGATGAGCTTTCGGGCTTCAAACCAAAGTTTACAGTTATAAACATGCCGGATTTTCATGCTAACCCGGAAGAAGACGGCACAAAGTCAGAAGTGTTTATTATGATTAACTTTCATAAGAGGCTGGTTCTTATTGGCGGAACTCATTATGCAGGAGAAATTAAGAAATCAATTTTTACTGTGCTTAATTACCTTCTTCCAATTAAAAAAATTATGTCTATGCACTGCTCTGCTAACATTGGTGATGAAGGAGATGTGGCTGTGCTTTTCGGATTATCAGGTACTGGTAAGACAACACTCTCTGCAGATCCGAAGAGAAAATTAATCGGTGATGATGAACATGGCTGGAGCAACAAAGGTATTTTTAACTTCGAAGGCGGTTGTTATGCAAAGGTGATTAAACTTTCCAAAGATGCAGAGCCGGCAATATTTGAAGTTACAAGAAAATTCGGGACTGTACTTGAAAATGTTTCCATTGATTCTGAAACAAGACGATTGGATTTGAATGACGATTCCTTTACCGAAAACACGAGAGCGGCTTACCCAATTAATTACATTGATAACATTGAACCATCAGGAGTTGCAGGGCATCCTAAACATGTAATTATGCTTACCGCCGATGCATTTGGAGTATTGCCACCAATAGCAAAACTAACCCACGAGCAGGCAATGTATCATTTCCTTTCCGGTTATACGGCTAAAGTAGCGGGAACAGAAAAAGGTGTAACTGAACCAAAAGCTACTTTCAGCACTTGTTTCTGCGCCCCGTTCCTTGTGCTGCATCCGTCAGTATATGCAAAACTTCTTGGTGAAAAATTAAAAGAGCACAATGTTAAATGCTGGTTATTAAACACTGGTTGGACGGGCGGCCCGTATGGTGTTGGTAAAAGAATGAAAATTGCTTACACGCGCGCAATGTTAACAGCGGCTATTGAAGGTAAGCTTGACAATATTGAAACCTACCAGGATAATTTTTTCGGTTTGCATGTGCCGGTTAGTTGCCCGGATGTTCCTAAAGATGTTATGAATCCGCGCAATACCTGGAATGATAAAGCTAAGTATGATGCTGATGCAAAAAAACTTGCAGATATGTTCAGAAAGAATTTTGAGCAGTTTAAAAATGATGTAGATAAAAATATTCTAATCGCTGGTCCTATTGCATAAGAGTATCTTAGACTTTTTACGGTTTGTTAAATTTTGTTTTGTTAAAAATGCCTGTTCTGTAGAGTGCAGGCATTTTATATTTTCAGGTGTTCTTTAGGACTTAACTGTCGTATTCGGTTCAACAAAAATTTCTAATGAAAGACAGATTTTACTAATTCCTCTCTTATAAATTTATTATATTCTAAAAAACAAAATTTGGTATATCATTGAATATGCAAAAAGAACTTCAATACTACTCCGATATTAACAGCCTAAATCAAATTATTGAAAACGCTCCTGTAGGAATTCTTTACTTTAATGCTAAGTGGGAAATTCAATTCTTCAACGAAAGTTTTTCTTCTATTGGAATTATCGGGCAGAACGAGTTAAAAAATCTGGTTGGAAAAAATATAATTCACGATGCAACTTTCCTGACTTCAGGTATTAAGAAAGAACTGCAGGAATTAAAAGAAGGATTACTTTTTGAGAAGCAAATTAAAAGTATTAAAGGTGTTAAGGATAAAGAGGTTTCTATAATAATTAAAGGCTCACCGATTTTTATTGAGAATATTTTTTCCGGCGGAGTTCTGATTGTTGAAGATATTAAAATTGTATCCGGTGCAAAGGAAAGCCTGCTCTATAAAAACGAAATTGTTGAAAGTATTATTAAACTATTCTACGATTCTTATATAGTGATTGATGATGAACTGAAAATAAAAAATTTCCAACTTAATGATTTCTGGAAAAATTTCTTTGTAAAAAAAGAGCTTATAAATAAACCAATTGATTCAGTTCTTGAAAAAATCAATAAGAACAATCTATCCGAACCATTAAAATCAGCAGACCTGAAAGAAGGAAACGTTAGCAAAGTATTTGATGTAACCGCCGATGGTTCAACGCATACAATAAAATTACTGACTATAACTACTTCTGTTAATGAAGGTAAGTCGAATTATATTTTTATTTTACTGAAAGACATAACGGAAGAAAACGCACTTGCAAAAAGACAGCTTGCTGAAATTGACGAACTCTCACGCTACCAGTTCATTACTTCAAAAATAACTGACGCACTTATCGGCTTGGATATGAACGGAAACATTACGTTCTGGAATAAATCAGCCGAGGAATTGTTCCTGTTTAGCCGAAGCGAAGTGTTCGGCAAATTTATCGGAAAAATTATTAAGAATTTTTCCAAGAAATATTTTGAGAGTATAATAACTGAACTTGAAAAAGGAATACAGTGGAACAGCCAGATAAAAATTACAAACAAAGAAGGTCATGAAGATACTGTTGAGCTTAAAGTAAACCTTATTGAAGACCGCGCGGTAAAATCCGTTATAATGTTGTGCAACAGGATTACAGAGAGAATCAAATTTGAAAAAGAACTGAGAACTTCCGAGGAAAAATTCAGAAGCATTGTAATAAACGCCAACGAGTTTATCTGTAACCTTGACGCCGACGGAAATATTATTTTCGCGAACCCAAGTCTTATTAAGAATTTTGAATACACGGAAAAGGAATTATTAAACAAGAACTTCACTGAATTACTTAGTAGTTCTTCTGGAAATGTAATGACTGACTTATTATTCAATTCTGAAAGCCGCCCGGTTGAAATTGCATGTCTTACAAAATCACGAAAGGAGATCTATGTTATCGCAAACTTTTCCGTTGTAAAAGATTACGACGGAAAGGTGAAATATATAAACGGAATTTTATCAGACATAACCGAGAAGAAAGAGATTGAAAAGAACCTGTTAATGATTCAATCTGTTTACCAGGCATCAAGAGACGGAATTGTTGTAGAAGTAAACAAAAAAATAATACTTGCAAACCAATCCTTTGCAAATATTTTTGGTTATGCCGGCGTAGAAGAGATGATCGGCAAAGATTCTCTAATACTTGTTGCCGATAAAGATATTGAGAAAGTTAAAAAATATACTGCGCTAAGAGAGCAAAAAGCTGAAGCGCCTGCCAACTTCGAATTTATTGGCAAGCGAAAAGACGGCGGTATTCTTTTCGTTGAGGCTTCTGTAACTACATACGAATCAAATTCTCAGATTTATATTGTTACCGTTTGCCGCGATGTTTCCGAAAGAAAACGTTCACAGGAAGCATTAAAAGATTCCGAAGAAAGATACAGGAGTATCACAGAAAATATAGATGACTTTCTGTGGACTGCAGAAAAAGTAGGCAATAGTCTCCGCCCAGTTTTTTATACTTCCACAATTGAAAAAATAACCGGCTATAAACAGGAACAGTTTATACGCGATTCCAAACTCTGGATTAAAATTACTCATCCAAGTGATATTGGTTTTGTTAAAGATAAACTTAGAAAACTTTATAATGATTCCGCACGATACTCTGATGAGATTGAATTCAGAATCATAAACAGAATCGGTAATATCGTCTGGGTTCAAAACAAGATTAGCATTAAACGGGATGCCGACGGACACCCGAATAAAATTTACGGACTTGTTAGCGATATATCTCTTAATAAAAAAGCAGAATCGGATTTAAGACGTTCCGCAGAACAGCTTAAAGAACTGAACGAAGCTAAGGATAAATTTATTTCCATAATTTCACACGACTTACGAACGCCGTTTTCTTCAATACTCGGTTTTACCGAAATGCTGCTTGAGGATACCGACACCCCGGAAAAACAAAGACTGCATTACATAAAGCTTATCCAGGATTCATCCAAAAATATGCTCACGCTTGTAAATTCATTATTGGACTGGACAAGACTGCAAACCGGGCGAGTTAAGTTTGAGCCCGAAAGATTACGGGCAATAAATATTGTTTACAAATCAATGGATATGATACGCGGAACCGCATACCAGAAGAATATAGATCTGTTTACCGATATTGACGAAAATATTTATGTTCACGCTGATGCAAATCTGCTTATGCAGGTTTTCAATAATCTTTTATCAAACGCGGTTAAATTTACAAACACAGGCGGAAGCATTTACATTTCTGCTGAACCATCAGTAGTATTTAACCAGATTCTGTTTACAGTTAAGGATAGCGGTGTAGGCATTCCGAAAGAAAATCTCAGCAAACTTTTTAAGGTTGAATCAAAATATACAACGGAAGGTACCGCAGGCGAACGGGGTAGCGGTTTAGGTTTATCCTTAATTAATGATATTATACAAAAGCACGGTGGCAAAATATGGGTTGAAAGCGAAACAGGTAAAGGAAGCGAGTTTAAATTTACTTTGCCCATTGCCTCTGCAGAAATACTTCTTGTTGATGATAATAAAACTGACAGGCTGCTTTACACCAAACTGCTTAAAACACTTGTGCCTAATTATAAAATAAATGTTGCTAATAATGGCAGAGAAGCATTCGAAATGATTCTTAAGTCAATTCCTGCTTTAATAATTACGGACCATAAAATGCCTGAAATGAGCGGTTATGATCTTGTTAAGAAAATGATCGGCACAGATATTAAAGGGAAACCGCCTGTAATTATTTTAAGCGCCGATATTACAAAAAGTATTGCGGAAGAATACCGCGCACTTGGAGTTGAATTTATTTTCCAGAAACCGGTTGACCTTAGTACATTGAAAAACGCAATTGAGAAAAGTTTAAAATCAGCTTTGCTTGGGTAAATAGAATACATATTTTACAAGAGAGAAAATAATAAATTCATTTTGGGATCCTCTACGAGGCTTAACGGGATGTGGATTTTTCATAGTTATTAAAATTATATAACCTCTACCAGGTTATCTTTAGAAATAATTAGTTGATTAAAATAATTTTGTTATAAAAAAGTATCGGCAGAAAACATCAAAGGTATCTGACAAATGCCGGATTATTAGCAAGGAAAATGTAATCACTTTATTAACGGATGTAAAAGTATAATTATTAAACATCGTAGATGTTTAATATTTGTAATAAGGATGAACTCCGGAATACCATGATCCTTGTAGAGGATCTACAAAAAGAAAAAACAGTTATGTCGGAATTATATAAATAAAGCAATTGCTTTGCTGTTTCCCTTTTGTATGCACTGGAAGACTTTACCAAAAGAAGTGAAAGCGGTTATTTGTTTTATGATAGAAAAAAATAATTTTAAAATAACTATATATTGAGAATAAGGAGTTAATGATTTAACTGTTTGTTCTATAATTTAAAATCAAAAATCATATAAAATGAAGAAGAAAATTTTCATAATAATATCAAGCTTTAATTTTCTTTTGTTTTTATCCGGTTCATCCTTAATTAAAAATACAACATCTGATGATTACGGATGGTTTCAAGTTACACCAATAGATACAACTTTAGAAAGTATTCATGATTTATTCTTTTTTAATAGTGATACAGGTTATGTTATTGGATGGACGAGATATGGCGGTGGTTTAAGAAGGACAATTGGAAAAACCTTAAATGGAGGTTTAAGCTGGGATACAACAATGTCGAAAAAGGATGTTCAATCTGATATTATTTGTTTTATAAATGCACAAATTGGAATCGCAGGGGCAGGCGTACTTTTCAGAACAATAGATAGTGGAAAAACATGGAATAAAGTATTCGTTGATCCAGTTGATTTCGACAGAGCTGCCTTTGCAAATGATCATATAGGCTGGGTAGTTGGCGGATTTGGAACAATTATTAAAACTACTGATGCAGGTGCAACATGGTTCTACCAAAGATCAGAAGCAATTGATACTTTGGGAAGGTTCTTAGGTCTTTCAGTTATTGACAGCCTTAACCTTTATGTCTGTTCCCAGCTTCAGCTTATCTTTTCTGCAGATGGCGGTGATACATGGAAAAATGTTCCTATTCCAGAACAATATGCCTCAAGGTTTGGTGATACTAAATTTATTGATAAGGATTATGGGTGGTTGTGCGGTGAGTACAGAACAGTAATACGTACTACAGACGGTGGTAATACCTGGCAGGATGCATCACCACCTGTATATTGGGATGCAATAAGAAGCATTGATGCACTTGATAAAAATACTGCTGTTGTTGTAACAAGCGCCGGCGCTATTTTAAGAACGGAAAATGCAGGAGAAACCTGGAAAGAACAACTTCCCGCTAATACTTATACCAATATGCTTCACCGGATTCAGATTATTGATGATAAGGTTGCTTATGCTGTTGGCAATGATGGGGCTATACTTAAAACTACAACCGGCGGCTACACCTCTGTTGATGATGATAAAGGTAAAGTAACCGGCTATTCACTAAAGCAGAATTTCCCTAATCCTTTTAATTCGCAGACAAAAATTACTTTTACGATACCCAAAAGTGAATGTGTTTCGGTTGCTCTATATAATATTCAGGGTGAGGTTGTTCAGCAAATAATTGATGAAGAAAGAAGCGCAGGTGAACATTCATTAGAAATTTATTCTGATAACCTGCCAAGCGGAGTTTACTTTTTAAGAATGATTGCCGGTTTATTCAGTAAATCAATTAAGGTTGTACTGCTAAAGTAATTTTTATACTGTGATGAGTGGACAAATTCATTTAAACTAATAATTACCCTCAGCTTTAGCTGACGGAACATAGAATTTCAGCTCCGGTATTAATGCCGGAGCTATTTTTTTAGAAATAATTTATTTTATCTCAACATCCAGGATAGAAAATCTTGACCAGCCTTTGAAATCGAAATGCCACCATTCTGTTTTTATAGGATCAAAACCAAATTTAGCCATACTTTCATGAAGTATTTTCCTGTTTAGTAAGACATCTGCCGGTAAATCCATATTTCCGGTGTAAGCTATTTTCGAAAAATCGTCGAACCCGGTGCCCATATCAAGCTCGTTACCAAGCGAATCGATTAATGCTACATCAACTGCTGCTCCGCGGTTGTGCCTTGAACCTTTTGCAGGATTGGCAACGTAATCTTCATTCGGTAGTATTACCCACATTTTCTTCTGAACAGACAATGGGCGGTAACCATCAAAAACTTTTAAGCGTAAATTAAAGTTCTTCAGTAAATAGGAATTAACCTTTGATAAATTTTCTGCAACAACCTTACGTAAATATACTTTTGCAGTTGGATATAAAACCTTGCCGGTAAAATTATTGGTTGTAGCATACCTAACATCAGTAACAATCGTTGAATCGATTGAACCAAGGAAGACAATTGCAGTATCGGACTGAGCAGATAAAGCTATTGTAAATAAAAAGAAAACAAAGACTAGTAATTTCTTCATCGTGTTTTCCCAATTAATTTTTAATTTTTATTAAAGTGGGCTGTTTAAAAAGTTGTGTAGCTGTCATTGCGAGGAGTATAACGACGAAGCAATCTATTCCATTAAAAATGAGATCACTTCGCTTTGCTCTTAATGACAATCTTACTTTTAGATCAGCCTCTATGATATAAAATTCATCTATTTCTTTTTATGCAGTACATATCCGTCTTTCGGCTGCAGCGTTATTGTTTCCTCAATTCTACCTAATGAAACAACACCTGCTTTTTCAGGATTAACAAGAATATCCCACTCGCCTTCCGGTAAATCAAAACGAACCTGTTTCTCTTCAGGGTTAAAAAGAACTACAAACTCAGTTCCATGATGTTTAAGCGAATATCCTAAAGCGAAAGGATGCTTCTCAACCTGCATAAAATTAATTTCTTCATACTCAGCGCGCCTGAAAGCATCAAATTTGTTTCTTAGTTCAATCAGGCCTTTATAATAATCAACAAGTTCTTTATTCAGCTTTGCGTAATTAAAGTTCAGGTAATTTACTTCATTATCTTTGTTATAAGTATTGTGATCGATTGTACCTTTAAGAGTATCTTTCTCTTTAACATCATTGGGAATCACTTTACTTCTTGCATATTCCTGTCCTTCGTGAATCATTGTTATTCCCTGAGATGTAAACAGGAACAGGGCGCCGAGTTTATTCAGCTTAAGCTGCTTTGCAGTAAGCCTTGCATTCTTATCAACATCTTTATTGTGATCATGAGCTTTTACGTCTTTTAATCCAATTCTTATAAAATCTCCAAATGAATAACCATCGTGGGATTCAAGATAATTTACCGCGTGTTCCTTCTTTTGAAACAATCCGAATTTATCCCGGGTTAATGTGCCGTTCACATAACTTTTAATCCTGTTAAGATTGTTATTGCCGTACCATTTATTAAATATCCAGCCCAAACCATCGTTTGGATTTTCCCCTTTGATGCCGTTTCTGATCTGGTCATTCCAGCTTCCCCAGCCTCTCAGAGAAAATCCCTGCGGGTCATAACCTCCACCCCATGGTTCGCAAACAATAATTACATTAGGATTTATTTTCTGCGCTTCGCGAATAATTTCTTCTGTAGTTTCCCAATCGATAAGTTTCCCAAGATCAAACCTGAAGCCGTCAACATGATATTCTTTCATCCAGTAAAGAATGCTTTCAATAATCATTCTTCTCACCATCGGTCGTTCGGTTTTAAGATCGTTGCCGCATCCGCTTTCGGCTTTATATTTACCGTTATCATCAAACCTGAAATAATATTTTGAATCAATCTCTTTCAGATTGCCGAGTTCATACTCGGATAGATGGTTATAAACAACATCCATCATAACAGCAATACCGTCCTTGTGGAAAGCTTTTACCATCTGTTTAAATTGATTAATCGCCTTTCCATCTTTCCCCATCCAAACATCCCATTGCAGTTCTTTCCAGTCTTCTGCATAGTAAGCTGCAGGAGCAAAGAAACCGGCAGTCATATAACCCCAATGATTTCTTTCATAAGGATTCCAATTATTAAACCTTCCGGCAAATTTCTTTTTAAACGGGATTTCAATGTTTGCAAATTCCTGCGAAGGCAGCAATTCAACAGTGTTAACGCCAAGGGATTTTATATAATCAATTCCGCCTGTAATTCCTTTTTCAATCAGTCCGGTATATGTACCGGGTTTAGATGAGCCGGAAGAAGAATGGGCGGTCAGGTCGCGTATGTGCATTTCATAAATTATAAGGTCGCGCCAGTCACGTTGAATCCATTCATCGCCTTCCCAGTCAAAATTATTTTCCTTCACAACAATAGCAAGTCGCTGCCCCATATAAGTATTTAGTGAAGCAATTGCTTTTGCGTATGGATCAATACAAATTACATTTTGATCGGGCGTAGTTTCATTCTTTACTTTGAAGCCGTAGAATAATCCGTACAACTCTCCGTCAATTGAAGTTTCCCAAACGCCGCTTGTATCTTTTAGCATTTGGTATGCTTCCCCGTTTTGCAACTCTAAAGTTTTAAATGTCACCAGTTCAACACTGCCTGCTGTTGGTGCAAATAGTCTGAAATAAGTTTTGCCGGCTTCTACAAATGAACCGAGCCGTTTGGCCGAATAAAACGAATTCAGATCGTCATTAGTTAATCTTTTGGATTCTTCAAATGATAAAACATCACGTGAATTTTTATTGCTTACAAACAAATCCGCACCAAAATTATTTGAATAAAAAACAGTTAACAGTATAGTACAAATTATGATTTTATTTAGATGCATCATCTTTCCACTTTACTTTGTGAATGCAACTTACAAAAATTAGCGTACCAGGAAAAGATAATATTTACTTAGTTCAATAATTTATTTTCGGAATTTCTTATTACTTCTTTTAGATATCTGAAAAATGATGTGTACATCACCTGTCATTCCCACGAAAGCCTGCCTCAGCCAGTGGCTGATAAATGCGGCAAGGCAGGTTGGAATCCATAAATATTTCTAAAGATTCCCGTTCCTGCCTACTACAGACAAGTGAACGGGAATGACATTTGAAATTTCTCAGAAGATTCTATTATGCTATTTCTTGTTATTTAAGCAGAATCATACTCCTTGATTCTATTAATGAACCTGCCCGCAAGGTGTAAAAATAAATTCCGCTTGATAAGTTCTGACCTGTAAAATCAACTTCATAGGTTCCGGCAGATAATTCTTTGTTTATTAAAGTGATTATTTCTTTACCGAGAATATTGTATACTCGCAGAGACGTCATATATGACGTCTCTACCGCTGGCAACGTGAATTTTAATTTTGTAGTTGGATTAAACGGGTTCGGATAGTTCTGATAAAGCATAAAATCATTTAGTTCCAACTCCGGTTCAATTCCGGTTGTAAGGCTTAAATCCTTCATAATCCAATTATCCGGATCAACAGTTAAAGAAAGCGGGTTGCCCTTTACATCAATTTCAAAATACTGTTTCTGAAGATTATTAAAAACTGTTACAACAGTATCAGTTACTGAAGTTTTAATGGCAACCTTAACCGGCATTGTAAAAAATGCCGGGTTGGGATTCAGATTCTGGTTTATTGCCAGTTTAACTTTATATAACCCGTTTCCAATATCGGAATAATTCCAGTTGCATTTATAAACCGGATATTTTTCACCATAGATCCATTCTCTAAAGAAATAATCAAGGTCTTTCCCCGATTCATTTTCCATTACACTCTGAAGATCTTCAGTTACAGTATTGCCGTACATAAATCTTGGATCTGTTGCGTAGCTTTTTAATCCTTTAAAGAAAACAGAATCTCCAAGAACTCCGCGCAGCATGTGCAGCACGATTCCACCTTTTGAATAAGATCTTCTTGAATCAAATATTTCATCTTTAGTACTTATATCCTGGCAGTAAACTGTTCCTGTAGCAGGTTTAGCCCAGTACATTTCATCTGCAATGTAAGAAGAATATCGATTCCAGCCATACATTTTTTCAAGATATAATCCTTCAGCGTATGTAGCAAAGCCCTCGTTAAGCCAGATGTTCTGCCAGTCTTTACACGTAATTAAATCACCGAACCATTGATGTGCCAACTCGTGAACGATAAGCATTTCACTAAACCCACCCATCGACGCAATAGTTTGATGCTCCATTCCTCCTCCAAAGCCGCACCGTGCGTGGCCATATTTCTGATCAAGCCATGGATAAGGTCCGAACAGGTCTGAAAAAACTGTAAGTGCATCAAGTGTTTTCATTAATGCTGTCTTATTAGCATCGGTATCTTCTCCGGGATAAACATAATGAATAACAAGCATCGAATCGGTGGGTGAATAATGGAAGTAATCTTTTATTTCAACATAGTTGCACATCGCAATGGAAATAAGGTAATCTGAAATGGGATATTTATTTTTCCATTTATATGTTTTAGAACCGTCAGGATTATTTATAATTTCCGTAAGAACTCCGTTGGAAACGGAATTAAAATAATTCGATCCGGTAATCCACACTTCTGATGAATCTGCTTTATCACCAAGATCATTTTTACTAGGCCACCAATCCCTTGCACCGTAAGGCTGACTTAAAGACCAGACAGTTGTTTTATTTTTATAGCTGTCATAGAAATTAAAACTTCCAAAACCTGTATAACCCGGTGCCCCGATATAATAAATAGTCAATGAAAATTTCTCATTCAGGTTATATGTACTGTCAAGAACAATGTTAATTTTGTCTGATGAATGAGTAAAGTTCACTTTGGCATTATTCATTCTGATGGAGTCAATCGTGAAATTGTTTATAAGTTCAAGATTAATTGAAGTTAAACCATAGACTAAACTCTGAGCATCAATTCTTGTTTCGCCTGCAATCTGTTTTACATCGTACAGGATTGTTACGTGCAGCTTATAAAATTTTACATCAAAATTGGGATCACCGGGATAATTAATTTTATTACTCTTTTCAAGAATGTTATACTTAAGCATTTCGGATTTTCTGAATTCTCTCGATTCCTGTGGAAGGATTAAAGAATAAAAAATAATTAAGAATAAAATGGTTTTTGTCCGCATAGTTTTACTTTACCTTTTTTATTACAGCTTCAATTGAATACTCGCCGGTACTATGTTTATCAATGCTATTGCTGTTATAACCTTCAGAACATTCTTTAATATACATAAGTTCGCCGCCGGGCAGATTCTCCAGTATAAGTTTTTTTAAACTTAGAGTATCGGGTAAATCTTCTTCATCAATTAAAAAGAAATGAGTATGGTTGGAGTTAAATTGTGAAGGCAGATTTTTCTTTTTCTCATACAATTCCCTATGAGGAATATAAATTATTAAATGACCTCCGGGTTTAAGCACTCTCCACCAATTCTTAAGAGCTAATTCAGGATCATTCATATGTTCAAGTGTATGAGAAGAATAAACAAAATCAAATTCAGAATCCGGAATATCAAAAAGATATTGAGCATCGCCGTGTTCAAAATCCCAACCTTGTACATTTGGTACAATCGGATCACCGCCAAAACCAATATCAAGCCCGCTGCCAGTACAATATTTTTTAAAAAAATTCTCTCTTAATCTTCGTTCTTTTGCTTTTGTAGTTTCCCCGGCAACATAAGGCCGATCACCTTTAAGATATTTCTTTTTCAAGTAAGTGTGATAATAATCCCGTCCAACATTCCAGATCTGTGTGGGCATTATTTTATGTAAAAACTGTAATACCATATTAAATCCTTTCTGTTGTAAAAATAAAAAAGAATAACCAAAGTTCCAGATGCATAAAAAAATATAATTTTTCCATACTGGAATCTTTCTTTGGAGCATAGACTTTATTTCTTATCTTTGCGTAATCTTTTTTGGAATTACATTGGAATAATTGCTACAATGCATCTTCCTCACATTTAAAACAAAAAAATTTACCGGGAGAAGTATTTTTATGGATGGTTTATTCGTCGGGTTAACCGCAATTACATGGCAGCAGATCGTAATGATTCTTGTCGGCTGCATTTTAATTTACCTTGCTATTGCAAAGGAATATGAACCAAACCTGCTTTTGCCAATTGGATTTGGAGCAATACTTGTAAACATACCTTTTTCAGCAGCTATCGATCAGATTTCCGGTGGAGAACATGTTGAAGGTGTTCTGAATGTTTTCTTTAAAGCCGGTATACTAACAGAAATATTTCCGCTGCTTATCTTTGTTGCTGTTGGAGCAATGATAGATTTTTCGCCATTATTAAAAAAACCATTCCTGCTTTTATTTGGTGCCGCAGCTCAGTTTGGTATTTTCTTTACAATGATGTCTGCAACCCTGTTCGGCTTTTCACTAAAACAGGCAGCTTCAATTGGAATTATAGGTGCGGCAGACGGACCGACTTCCATTTACGTTGCAACCCGTTTTGCAAAGGATTTACTCGGCCCAATTTCAGTTGCGGCTTATTCTTATATGGCGTTAGTACCAATTATTCAGCCGCCGGTAATTAAAGCGTTAACAACTAAAAATGAAAGACGCATAAGAATGGAAAGCCAGGCTAAGAGTGTTTCCAAAACTGTTTTAATAATTTTCCCAATTATTGTTACAATTGTTGCCGGTATAGTTGCACCGTCTTCAGTAGCATTAATCGGATTCCTTATGTTTGGTAATCTTATCAGAGAATGCGGAGTTTTAAACAAACTTTCACTTGCTGCCCAGAATGAATTGGCAAGCCTTGTTACCATTCTATTAGGAATTACAATTGCATCTACAATGACCGCAGACAGATTCCTTCAACCGCAAACCCTGATAATCATTTGTCTTGGTCTTATCGCATTTATTTTTGATACTGCCGGCGGAGTTTTGTTTGCCAAATTCCTTAACCTGTTCCTTAAGAAAAAAATAAACCCAATGATTGGAGCTGCAGGTATTTCCGCTTTCCCAATGTCTGCCCGTGTAATTCATAATATGGGTCAGCAGGAAGATCAGTT
Organism: Ignavibacteriales bacterium; assembly: GCA_003599415.1. Classification (GTDB taxonomy): domain Bacteria; phylum Bacteroidota; class Ignavibacteria; order Ignavibacteriales; family SURF-24; genus SURF-24. The sequence goes on from QZKB01000003.1 coordinate 18,912, forward strand.
TAACTTTTTACTTATGCATGCAGTTAGCGCAAACGTAGCAGGACAAATAGGTTCAGTAATTGCAGGCGGTTTAATTTTAGCATTGGTAGTTTAAAGGAGGAATTATGTTCAGTCAACAAGTAATAGATACATTCTGGAACGCATTGGTTATAACCGGCAAAGGTATGTTAGGTATTTTCGTTTTTATGGGCTTGTTTTACCTGATAATAAAATTGCTCGACAAACTCTTCCCGCAATCACTTGAAGAGAAGAAAGAAAGCTGAGTCTCATTTTCAGGAGTTTGATATGATAGGAATTATAAAAATGGTTCCTCTTCTAAATAGATCGATTGATAAATAATTTTTGGAGAGAATTATGGCGTTAAGATTATCTCCCGGTGAACTTGAAAATAAAATTACAAATGAAAAGCTTCGCCCGGTTCAAATAATATCCATAGCATTAGCTACAGGAGTTGTAATATTTTTTATTATCTGCTATGTCCTATATTCTATGCATACAGTTAATGCACTACCGGAAAATATTTCACCGGAAACTTTAAATGTGCTTCTTTATGCTTTGATTGCAATTTGTGCAGGAATGTATTCTGCCGCATTTAAATTACCTGATATTATAATCGGTAAATCTGTTGAGGCATTAAAGAATTCAAATGATACAAATGAAACATTAGTTGATAAACTTTTAGGATTGCATAGAACATATACTATCATTCGCTATGCAATGCTGGAAGGAACAGCTTTGATTGGCCTGGTTATTCTGATAATCAGTATTATCAGCGGAGAAATTTATGTTAATTCCTTATACTGGCTAACGGCTTTACCTGCTTTAATCTTTGTTTCAATTATAGCTGTTAGTTTCCCTACTAAAGAAAAAGTAATAAACTTCATTAATAATAAGTGTATGAATTAAAAATCGCCGGAAGCTTTTTTTTATTTTTAGAAGAAAGATTTAAACATAGTTTCCAATCTTTCTTCTCCACCCATTATACCTTTATACCATTATTCCCTTATTCCATTATACCCTTATTCCATCTTCCCGTTTTAGGTTTTGTCTATTTTTATTTCGATAATCATAAAAATAAATTTGGATAACTTTGTTTCCACCGTTATATTTGTTTCGACAATTATCGAATTAAATATTATAATAAAATGGAAATTTCAGATAGCATCAGTATAATGAAGGCATTGGCAGATTCATCAAGATTGCTGATTGTAAACTCATTGATGGAAAAGCCTCAGTATGTAGAAGAATTAGCGCAAAGGTTAAACCTTGCTGTTTCTACAGTTTCGTTTCATCTAAAGAAACTTGAATCGGCTAACTTAGTCTTCAAAAGGAAAGAACAATATTATGTTGTCTACCATCTGAATGACAGGATATTCTACACTACACTTAAAGATATTACTTCCTTTAAAAATGAGCATAAGATTGTTCAGGATGAAAGAATTGCCGCTTATAAGGCTAAAGTACTAAAGACTTTTTTTAGTAAAGGTAAACTTATAAAATTACCTTCGCAGCACAAAAAGAAAATAATTGTTCTTGAGGAAATCCTAAAACTTTTCAATAATGAAAAAGTTTATCCCGAAAAAGAAATCGATTCTGTTATTGAAAATGTCTTTGACGATTATTGTACTATCAGAAGACTTTTAATTGATAACAAATTGATGTTCCGTAGCAATGGGAAATATAAATTGAATCATGATTATGAAATTACAAATACAGGTAATGAAATAGTTTTTATTAATAATAAATCAGCAAAGAGAAAAACAGGAAACGATAAAATGGAAAACCGAAAAGAAATAATTAAGAAATACAAAATGACGCACACACCTATGGGTGTTTATAAAATAAGCGCAGCCAACAGCAATAAATTTTATGTAGGCAGCAGTTTGAATCTTCCCGGCATTTACAACCGCCACAAATTTGAGCTTGGTACCGGCATCCATTCAATTAAAGAATTACAGGAATCATGGAATATTAAGGGTGAGCAGGGAATCATTTTTGAAATAATTGATAAGCTTGAACCAAAGGAAGACCCGGCGTATAACTATAGCGATGATATTAAGACACTGGAAGATTTGTGGATGGATAAACTACAGAAAACCGGCAATAATTATTTCAGGCTGCATGGAACAATGATAAAAAAGCCAAAGTAAATTCTTTGGCTTCTCCAACCGGAAAAGTTTTTCCTGTCGGCTAAAATTTCCCTGATTTATAATACCACATCTGGAAAATGAAGCATAAAATTATCTATCTTTTAACCGCAATTATTATAATTTAATCTTAAGGACTTATAACGGAGTGACAAAATGGAAATTAAAAATCTTTGGAGTTCTCGTTTTATAATATGTTTAACAGCTCTTTTCATTTGTCTCGGCTGCAAAAATTATTCATCAGATAAAGACGACGAAAACCAAAAGAAACATAAAATTATGTACAAGAAAGCCGAAGTCTATCTGACTGCGAGAAATTCTGAGGACCGGCTGGTAAAAAAAGAAACTTTATTTTTTGAAGAACTTGCCCAACCCGAAGAACACACTCCAACTATCATCCTGGATAAGGATAAAACTTTTCAATCCATTGTGGGAATTGGCGGTGCATTAACTGACGCTTCCGCCGAAACATTTTATAAGTTACCTTCAGATAAGCAGAATGAAATCATCAATGCTTTTTTTGATAAAGAAAATGGAATAGGATTTTCCCTTGCAAGAACAAACATTCACAGCTGCGATTTCTCAAGCTCAAGTTATACTTATGCTGAAACTCCCGGGGATAAAGATTTGAAAAATTTTACGATTGAACATGATATGCAATTCAAAATTCCATTTATAAAGGAAGCGCTAAAGAAAGCCGGCAAGGATATAAAATTATATGCTTCTCCATGGAGCCCGCCCGCCTGGATGAAATCTAATAACGATATGCTGCATGGCGGAAAGCTGCTTCCGGAGTATAACCAGACCTGGGCAAATTACTTTGTTAAATTTGTTAAGGAATATGAAAAGATTGGTTTGCCGGTTTGGGGCTTAACCGTGCAGAATGAACCAATGGCTGTGCAGACCTGGGAATCCTGCATTTTTACCGGTGAAGAAGAAAGAGACTTTGTGAAAAATTATCTGGGACCTACTTTACACAAAGCCGGCTTATCAAAAATCAAATTGATGGTATGGGATCATAACCGGGGAGTTATGTACCAGAGAGCAAAAGCAGTTTTGGATGATCCTGATGCAGCAAAATATGTTTGGGGAACTGCATTTCATTGGTACGTTGGAGATCATTTTGATAATGTAAGACTTGTCCACGATGCTTTTCCAGATAAGCATTTAATGTTTACAGAAGGAACCGAAGCAATATTTAACGCAGATAGTGTTGCACTTTGGAAATGGGGCGAAGTGTTTGGCAAATCTATGATTAATGATTTTAACAACTGGGCAGAAGGCTGGACAGCATGGAATGTTATTCTTGATGAAACCGGCGGACCAAACCACGTTGGAAATTTCTGCATGGCACCAATTATCTGCGATACTAAAACCGGCAAGCTTATTTACATGAATTCGTTTTATTATCTCGGACATTTCTCTAAGTTCATCCGTCCGGGCGCTAAAAGAATTGTCTGCTCTTCAAGCTCAGATGATTTAATTGGTACTGCGTTCTTAAATACTGATGGCAAGACTGCGGTCATAGTAATGAATCAAACGGAGAAGGATATTCCTTTCCACACCTGGATTGATAATAAAATTGTAAAATCAACAAGCCCGGCTCATTCAATTATTACAATGGTATTGGACTAATATTATTCTAAAGGACTCTGAAGTAAAATCCGGAGTCCTCTTTCCTAAAAGATATTTCTTTCCACAAAAAATTTATTTCCCTAACTTTGCACGAATTAAAGAATGAATAATTATTATGAAGCAAAAACTTCCTCTGCATACTAAAATATTTATTGGTCTTGCTGTTGGTTTGATTGCAGGATTGTTATGCAATATTTTCCTAAACGGAAGTGAAGAAGTAAAATGGGTTGTAAGCAACATCGCTTATCCTGCAGGCCAGGTTTTTCTTCGTATGATTTTCATGATAATTGTTCCTTTAATTTTTACTGCTATTGTTCTTGGTGTTGCAGACTTCAGCGATATACACAAAATCGGCAGGGTTGGAATTAAATCCCTGCTGTTTACAATTATAATAACTGCCATTTCAGTTATTATTGGAATTACTTTAGTAAATGTAATTCAACCCGGAGTTGGTATATCCGCAGAAAACAGAGACGCTTTAATGCAAACTCTCTCTAACAACCAGGCAGTCTCAAATATTATAACTACCGCAAAGGAAAGTAAAAGTTTTGTTCAGATAATTCTTGATATTATTCCGCGTAATCCATTTGTTGATATAGTTAATGCCTTTGATCCAAATTACCGCGGCGGCGGTTTACTATCTTTAATGTTCTTTGCATTGCTGTTTGGAATTGCACTAGCAGTTACAAAACCGGAACGAACTGAAACACTTACTAAAATGCTTCAGGGTGTTTATGATGTTGTAATGAAGATAATTGATTTTGCAATGAAGCTTGCTCCTTATGGTGTTGCCGCTTTAATTTTTTCAACTGCATCTCAACTGGGTTTCCAGATCATATCCACATTAGCGCAATATATTTTTGTAGTGATGGCAGCCTTGATCATTCACCTATTAGTCACTTACGGAGCAATTATAAAATTAGCTGTTAAGAAAAATCCGGTAGAGTTTTTTAACAATATAAGCGAAGTTATTGTAACTGCATTTTCTACAAGCTCATCCAATGCAACACTTCCAACTTCCATAAGAGTTACAACGGAAAAGCTAAAAGTGAATAAAGATATTTCCAATTTTGTTCTAACTGTTGGAAGTACAGCAAACCAAAACGGAACAGCTTTATATGAAGGTATTACAGTTTTATTCCTTGCCCAGTTTTACGGTATTGACCTTAGTTTAGCCCAGCAATTAATGGTAGTTGCACTTTCAATTATAGCGGGAATTGGAACAGCCGGTGTGCCGGGCGGTTCACTTCCAATGGTTGTAATGGTTCTTCAGACAGTTGGAGTTCCTGCAGAAGGAATTGGAATTATTCTTGGCGTAGATAGAATTCTTGATATGAGCAGAACTGTTGTTAATGTTAGCGGTGATATTGTTCTTGCAACGTGGGTAGATAAAACAGAAAAGGAAAGCCCCTCTCCTGCCCTCTCCCCCAAAGGGAGAGGCTGAAACTTTAATTCAGATACAAAATTAAGAACTACTAAATTACTATCGGGTTACAATTGAATGACCATCACACCTTTAAGATGAATGGAGGAAGGAAAGCCAGTTGCAAGCATGCTAGATGGCAAGAATGCAAGGTTGCAAGCCAACGCTTCAATATTGAATAGCCTAACAAAACTCAGTTTATAATTACCAATTACGAATTACCAATTCCCAATGGCCAACAATATTACTATTGAATGACAATTGAGTTACCACCGAATAACCATCGACTTACTACCGAATTACAATTTACTAATCTTCTCTTCCGGCGCTTTAATTAACATCGATGCAATAATGCTTACGACAATGCAAAGTATAATTACTCCGAGCGATAAACCAACCGGAATATGCACATAGTGAGAGATAAGCATCTTTACACCAACAAAAAACAGGATGAATGAAATTCCGTATTTAAGATAACGGAACAAGTTCAATATTCCCGCAAGCGCAAAGAACAAGGACCGTAAACCAAGTATTGCAAAAAGATTGGATGTAATGGCAATAAACGGATCACGGGTTATAGCCAATACTGCAGGAATCGAATCGACTGCAAAAATTACATCGGTGGATTCAATTAGTATCAAAGCAACAAAAGCTACAGTTGCAAAGGTGGATTTTCCATGCCGAACAAAGAAATGATCGCTGTCTTCATCGGTTTTTATTTTTATAATTTTGGACGCTAATTTAACTACAATGTTTTTTTCCGGCTCAATCTGTTCATTCTTTGATGCAAGCATTTTATATGCTGTATAAACAAGTATTGCTCCAAATACATATATCATAAATTGAAATTTCTGAATAAGTTCTACCCCGGCAAGAATGAATAAAATCCTTAAAACTATTGCGCCTATTATTCCCCATTTAAGAATTCTTGGCTGGTTCTTTTCCTTAATGCCCATCACGCCAAAAATCATTATAAAGACAAAAAGGTTATCAACTGAAAGAGAATACTCAACAAGGTAACTGGCTATAAATTCAAATGCTCTTTCTGATCCAAACGGGAAGTAAAAATATATAACCGCACCAAAGATTAATGCGGTTGATACCCACACAGCTGACCACGACAAAGCAGCTTTGATTTCAATTTTATCCTTTCTCCTTCCTGTTATGAACATGTCTATGATGAAGACAAGAAGAAAAATAAAAGCAAAACCTAACCAGAAATAAATATTTGTATCCATACAACTCTTTTGGGATTAATGATTGTAAAAATCAGTTTAAAGGTAAACCAAGCTATTGGAAAAATCAATCAGTTAACTTTAAACTTATAACGGATACTTAACACCTGTTTCTATTAAACAGTTTCAGTTTTTTTCTTTAATCACTATTGACATTATAACTGAAAATGCAAGTATTGCAATTATAAAAATTAAAGATGCCTGTATAGGGATGACGTACCAACCGGAGATAAGCATTTTTATTCCGATAAAAAGAAGAATGAAGGATATTCCATATTTAAGAAACCTGAACAGATTAAGAATTCCTGCCAGAGCAAAGAATAAGGATCTTAATCCAAGTATTGCAAACAGATTAGAAGTGATGGCTGTAAATGAATCCTGTGTAATAGCAAGTACTGCCGGAATTGAATCAACTGCGAAAATAATATCAGTAGATTCAATTAATACAAGCGTAATAAAGGCGACTGTCGCAAACAGTTTTCCATCTTCTTTAACAAAAAAATGGTCTGTATTACCGTCTGCTTTAATGTTGAAAAATTTTCTTGCAAGTTTAACAAAAAAATTATGTTCGGGTTCAATACTTTCATCCTTGGATGTAATCATTTTGTATGCGGTAAAAACAAGGATACCGCCAAATACGTAAATCATAAAGTGAAAAGTATGTATTAAACCAACACCGGCAAGTATAAATGCAACTCTGAAAAACACGGCACCGAGGATTCCCCATTTAAGAATACGCGGCTGGTTTTTCTGCGTAACGCTCATAATTGAAAAAATCATTATAAAGACGAAGAGATTATCCACAGATAGCGAGTATTCAACAATGTAACCGGTAATAAACTCAAATGCTTTCTGGTTACCGCCGGGATAGAACATATAAATAGCAACAGAAAATAAAAGTGCAGTTGAAATCCAGACTGCTGACCATAATAAAGCAGTCTTTACTTTTATCTCACCTTTCCTGTGGTCTGTAACGAACATATCAATTGTAAAAACAATAATGAAGAGGGCAATAAATGCAAACCAGAACAGAAGGTGGATATCCATATTCTTCTCCGAAAGTTTAAGTTACAGTAAAAGAGGTATAAGTGTTATGTATATACCCGCAATAATTGCAGTTGTAATAACGCCGCTTATATTTGCCCCGATAGCCTGCGGCAGAATTAAAGAATCGGGATTAGCTTCGTGAACAGATTTCTGAGCAACTTTTGCAGTAGTAGGCACACAGCTTACACCGGCAATTCCAATTACAGGATTAAACTTTCCTTTCGTAATAAAATACATAATATAACCACCAAGAATTCCGCCGATACCGGAAAGCAAAAGTGATAAGATACCAAGTACAAGTAAGATTAAAATTTTAGGATTAAGAATTAAGTGAGCTTCGCAAAGAACTCCAAGCAATAATCCCAGGAAAAATGTTGAACCGTAGAGTAAAGGTCCGCTGATAAAATCAATTAAATGTTGCAAACCGGATTCCCTTATTGCTACACCAATAAATAATGAAAAGAACAAAGGAGCGGCAACAGGAAACATTAGACATAGCACTGTGCAGGCAACAACTGCAAACGCCATCTTCTCAGAAGATTTAACCGGTTTTATTTTTTTCTTTGGCGGTTCCATCTTAATGGCTCTTAATCTTTTAGGGACTAACAGTTTAATAAGATAAGGATAACCACCATAAGTTAATCCAAGATATAAATAAGCAACAACAGTAATCGGTACGAATAATTCTTTTGAAAGAACAAGTGACGTAAATAAAACCATCGGGCCGTCTGCACCACCAACCATTGCAATAGAAGCCGAATCATTTAGCGGTAAACCAAAAGCATAAGCTATAGGAAGAGTTGCTATCGTTCCAAGCTCAGCACATATTGCAAGAAACATACTTAAAAAGGGACGAGACAACAGGAAACCAACATCAAGCAGAACTCCGATGCCCATAAATACAAAGCAGGCAATAAGACCATTACTGAACGTAAATGTATATATGGGTTGAAGAAAATCAATCTGAAGAATATCAAGTAATTGTTTCGGATCTGTAACAAGAGGATCAACAAACAAATTTCCCTGAGCGCCATTCGGCATAAATAGTATTCCTGCATTTATTGCTGCCATACCAAGTCCCATTGGAATCATAAGTAATGGTTCAAGTATACCTTTCTTACCAAGATACACAAGCAGCATTCCCAAAAGCATTAATGCTATTCTTGCAATTAAAATTACAGGATCAGAACTGATAAGAGTTGCAATACCCTGGAAAAGATTTAACAGATCATTGGGATTCATAACGTTACCTTTAATAAAAACATTTGTCTCCGGATTTATTCATCTGAACTTGTAAGCCTGATAAACCAGAAAATCACTTTAATTAGAAATGCCACAAAGAAAGAAATAACCGCAGCTATACCGTACATATATAATGTTTGTAAAATTACGTTGATCAAATTCTTAACTCATAAAATGTTTAACAAAATCATATGTTCTTATATTGAATAAAAAGCCTGTAAATGGAATCATATATTCACGGTTAATTAGTTTCCAACTTCAATTAGCACATCTCCTTCAAGAACTGCCTGACGTGGTGTAACTTTAATTGCTGTAACTGTGCCTTCTTTATCGGAATTAATATTGTTTTCCATCTTCATTGCTTCCAGAGTAATAAGGTGATCACCTACTTTAACAAGGTCGCCGACTTTAACATTAATAGATAATATCGTTCCGGGCAAAGGAGATTTTATATAACCAACACCTTTAGGAGCCGTAGGTTCTGCAGTACGCTGTACATTCTTAGAAATATCTGTTGATGGCTCAACTTTAGATCGAATCAAAGTCGGGGTTTTAGTCTGCTGAATTTTTTTATCTACCTCAACTTTATATTTTGTTCCGTTTACAACAACTTCGGCAGTGTTATCTTCAACATTAACGATATCGACATCATACTGATTTTGATTAATCGTGAATTTAAATTTCTTCATTTTATTTCTCTCGGTTTATCTTCTTGGTAATTGTCTTAAAGAATAAATTTTAGAACTCCACGGAGAATAAGGGCGCATTACTCTCTGCATAGTAAGCATTAGCGATTCATTATCGTGAACATCTTTCAAATAAAGATTTAACGCTAAGCCGATTGCTGCAATAACTTCACCATCCTTACCCAGGGAGTTTGCTTCCTTCTGAACTTCTTCCATATCATTAAATGTACTGCCAAATTCAATAGGCTTTTCTTTTTTCTTTTTGAATAGTCTTACCATTTTCTGCTCCTTACAACGGAAGATTATCATGTTTCTTTGGAGGCATTGCATCTTTCTTTGTAGCTAAAGATTGAAGCGCTCTGATTATTCTGAACCTTGTATTTCTCGGTTCAATTACGTCATCAATAAAGCCGTATTTAGCAGCCACATAAGGTGAAGCAAATTTATTCCTGTATTCGTCTTCTTTCTTATTAAGGAAGTCTGCTCTTTCCTTTTCATCCGTAAATTCAGATAGCTCTTTGTTATGAAGAATTTCAATTGCGCCTCTAGGACCCATAACTGCAATTTCCGCAGTTGGCCAGGCATAATTAATATCACCGCGCAAATGTTTTGAACCCATTACATCGTAAGCACCACCGTAAGCTTTGCGAAGGATAACTGTAATTTTAGGAACGGTAGCTTCACCATAAGCATAAAGTAATTTAGCTCCGTGAATAATTATTCCACCGTATTCCTGTGCTGTACCCGGTAAAAATCCCGGTACATCAACTAAAGTTACAATTGGAATATTGAAAGCATCGCAGAAGCGAACAAAACGGGCAGCCTTGCGTGATGAATTAATATCCAGTACTCCTGCCAGATATTTTGGCTGATTTGCAACAATTCCAACAGATTGACCATTGAACCGGGCAAAACCAATAATAATATTCGGGGCATAGTGTCTTTGAACTTCAACAAATTCATTGTAATCAGTAATCAGGTGAATAACATCTCTTACATCATATGGTTTAGAAGGATCACTTGGAATAACTTCATTTAATGCATCTTCAATTCTTTCAATCGGATCATCACAAGGAATTATTGGCGGATCCTCAAGGTTATTCTGCGGCATATAGCTAAGTATTTTTCTTATCAACAGAATTCCTTCCTGCTCATCATCAGCCACAAAATGTGTAACACCTGATTTTGAGCCGTGAACCATTGCACCGCCAAGCTGTTCATCGGTAACTGTTTCACCGGTAACGGTTTTAACAACCTTAGGGCCTGTTACAAACATATAGCTTGTATCTTTTGTCATTATTGTAAAGTCAGTTAATGCAGGTGAATAAACAGCACCACCGGCACAAGGACCAAATATTGCTGAGATTTGCGGTACAACTCCTGAAGCCATTATATTACGCTGGAAAATTTCAGCGTAACCGCCAAGGCTTTTAACACCTTCCTGTATACGTGCACCACCTGAATCATTTATACCAATAACAGGAGCGCCGACTTTCATTGCTTTATCCAGCACCTTGCAAATCTTCATTGCATACATTTCAGAAAGTGAGCCACCGAAGACAGTGAAATCCTGAGAGAATACATAAACTAATCTTCCGTCAATTGTACCATAGCCGGTAACAACTCCGTCTGAAAGATAATCCTGGCCTTTCAATCCAAAATCAATACATCGGTGAGAAACGAACATATCAAATTCCTCAAAGCTGCCTTCATCAAGAAGCATTTCAATTCTTTCGCGTGCAGTATTTTTACCTTTCTTATGCTGGGATTCTATTCTTTTCTCGCCGCCGCCTAACCGCGCCTTATCACGCATATCCATTAGTTCTTGAATTTTGTCTTCAATAGCCATCTTTACTCCTGAATAATATTTATTTCAATTAATTTGAAAATTTTTCTCAATCTTATTAAACAATCTTTACGGAATTATTTATGTTCACATAATTCTGTAAGCACTCCACCTGTTGATTTTGGATGAAGGAACGCAATATCAAGTCCCTCAGCTCCTTTACGCGGAGTTTTATCAATCAGCTGAATTCCTTTACCTTCAACTTCTGTTAAGGTATCCGCAAGATTATTGCATGCAAATGCAAGGTGATGAATGCCTTCACCTTTTTTCTCAATGAATTTTGCAATCGGACCTTCGGGAGAAGTTGATTCAAGCAATTCAATTTTTGTTTGACCAACCATGAAGAAAGCGGTTTTAACTTTCTGATCTGTTACTTCTTCAACAGCGTAGCATTTTAATCCTAATACGTTCTCGTAATATTTAATTGACTCATCAAGATTTTTAACCGCAATCCCGATATGTTCTATGTGTGTAATATCCATTTTATTTCTCCATCTATTTAGTTTAGAATGCAGAGCGAAGAGTGATGAATTAAATTACTATTTAATCTTCGTACTATTTTCTTCATTCTTCGTTCTTCACTCTTCGTTCTTAACTCTTCGTTAAACAACCACGTTTTCTTTATATTCTCCAAATACTGCTCTCATCGTATTGCATATCTCCCCTATTCCCGCATAAGCTTTAACAGCATCAATAATGAAAGGCATTAAATTATCTTCACCTTCAGCAGCTTTTTTAAGAGCTGCTAGTTTTTCTTCAACAACTTTATTATTTCTTTCAGAGCGAACTTTACTTAAGAACTTAACCTGTTCTTCCTGGGCTTTCATATCTATCTTAAGCAATCCTTTTGGTTCACCTTCTTTAATCTGGAATTTATTTACACCAACAATAATTCTTTCGCCTTTTTCCATTGCCTTAGTAAACTGGTATGAAGCTCTTTGAATTTCGCTTTGAACGTAACCCTGTTCAATTGCTTCAATCATTCCGCCCATCGCATCAATCTTCTTAATATATTCTTCAGCTTCTTTTTCAATCTGGTCTGTTAATGTTTCAACATAATAAGAACCGGCAAGCGGATCGATGGTATTTATAACACCACTTTCATTCGCAACAATCTGCTGCGTACGTAAAGCAATTCTTACAGAATCTTCAGTCGGCAGAGCAAGTGCTTCATCACGGGAATTTGTATGTAAGCTTTGTGTTCCACCAAGAACTGCTGCAAGTGTCTGAATTGTAACACGAACGATGTTATTATCAACCTGCTGAGCAGTTAATGTAGAACCAGCAGTTTGAGTATGGAATCTCAGCATCATTGATTTAGCTTTCTTTGCAGTGAATCTATCCTTCATAATTTTAGCCCAGAGTCTTCTTGCAGCCCTGAACTTTGCTACTTCCTCAAGCAGATCATTATGAGCATTAAAGAAAAATGAAAGCTGCCCTGCAAAATCATCAACGTCTAGACCTGCTTTAATTGCAGCATTTACATAAGCAATACCATCAGCAAGAGTAAATCCAACTTCCTGAGCAGCTGTAGAGCCGGCTTCACGAATATGGTAGCCTGAAATAGAAATTGTATTCCATTTAGGTACTTCCTTAGAACAGAATTCGAAAATGTTAGTAATAAGTCTCATTGATGGTTTTGGAGGAAAGATATAAGTTCCGCGGGCAATGTATTCCTTAAGAATATCATTCTGGATTGTACCGCTTATTTTATCTCTTGTTACTCCCTGCTTTTCTGCCACCGCAATATACATTGCAAGTAAAACTGAAGCAGGAGCATTAATTGTCATTGATGTTGATACTTTATCAAGTGGAATCTGATCGAAAAGGATTTCCATATCCGCAAGAGTATCTATTGCCACACCAACTTTACCAACTTCGCCGTAGGCCATGGAATCATCGCTGTCGTAACCAATCTGTGTGGGCAAATCAAAAGCGACTGATAAACCTGACTGTCCCTGCGAAAGTAAATATCTGTATCTCTCATTTGATTCTTTGGCTGTTCCGAATCCTGCATATTGTCTCATCGTCCAGAACCTGCCGCGGTACATTGTTGGCTGAACGCCACGGATAAATGGGAATTCACCCGGAAAACCAAGCTTTTCTGTATAATTATCTGGTTCGTTATCTAATGGTGTATATAATGGTTTTACAGGATTGAATGAGGCGGTTGTAAATTCTTTTTTTTGTTCGGGGAATTTTTGAGTTGTCTTTTTATAAGTTTTTTCATCCCAGTTCTTAAAAGCATCCTGCATTTTCAACTTTAATTCTTCCAGATTTTGCATTCTTTTCCTCGTCAATAGTTTTAAGAATCATTAATTGGCAAGTTATGTGCCTTTACTTTAGAGAAATCAGGTTTAATAAACAATGAAGAAATTTAAACAAATTCCCCTCTTTGATTATCTGAGAGATGATCACTTATGGGGCTCATTCTCAATTGTTGGAATAGATAAAACAAAAAATGAAAATTTATGATGATTTTAAATTTTTAATGAAAGAAGTCTTGATTAATAGGCTGGCAGTCTTTATTTTTACCACTCAAAATTTTATTCCGCGATAGCTCAATGGTAGAGCATTCGGCTGTTAACCGAAGGGTTGTAGGTTCGAGCCCTACTCGCGGAGCCAATGAAGCCTTAGAAGAATTTCTAAGGCTTTTTTATTTTATACCTAACCGAAGGATTGTAGGTTTGATCCGCCGCAGGCGGACTACTCGCGGAGCCAAAGAAGCCTGAAAAATCAATCAGGCTTTTTCATTTTAAATTTACCCCTTATTAAGTTGTTGGTTCTCCCGACTTTGTCGGGAAACTCGCGGAGCTAAGCAATCTATCAGGGAATTGGTTTGCATCTGTTCTCTATAGTATTCTACAATCATTTTACTAATCCACTTTCCATAACAAATTCTGTTTTTTATATTGCTGCTGTAAAATTTTCAGGAGTCGCAGATGAAAACCAATATTATACTTATTTCAATTCTTATAGTTGCCTTCTTATTTACAGGCATAGATAAATCTTATACACAAAACTTTTCCGGTAAAAAGCTGGTTGATTTAACCCACGAATTTTCTGAAGAATCAGTCTTTTGGCCTACAGCAGAAAATTTTAATATTGATACTGTATTTGCCGGTATAACAGAAAAAGGATACTACTACTCAGCATACCAGTTTTCACTTGCAGAACACGGCGGAACACATTTCGATGCACCTGTACATTTTTGTGAAAAAGGACAATCCGTTGAACAAATTCCGGTTGAACGACTGATAGGTGACGCTGTTATGGTTGATGTTTCAGCTGATGCTCTGGCCAATCGGGATTATTTAATAAGTATTGAAGATTTTGAAAAGTGGGAAAAGGTTAACGGAAAAATTCCTGAAGACGCTTTTGTGCTTGTCAATACAGGTTACTCCAGATTTTACCCTGACAAAGAAAAATATATGGGAACATCTGAACGCGGAGCCGAGGCAGTTGCAAAATTACATTTCCCGGGACTGGATCCGAAAGCTGCAACGTGGCTTGCTGTGGTAAGAAAAGTAAATGCCTTTGGTCTTGATACTCCAAGCATAGATTACGGTCAATCAGTTTACTTTGAAACACACCGTAATTTATTTAAGAATGGAGTTATAGCTTTTGAAAATCTTACAAACTTAGATAAACTACCGGCAAAGGGCGCAACAGTGTTTGCCTTTCCAATGAAAATAAAAGGCGGAAGCGGTGCACCATTAAGAATGGTAGCTATGATTCCATAATTAATTTTTTTGTATACTTGTCTTAGTATCAATTTTATAAGATAAAAACTCATCTCCTCAAAATCCTGGGGAGATGAGTTTTAAAGATTTTTCCTATTGTCTCCTTCCCAACATCCTATCATAATAAATACTTTATTACAATGTAGCTGTAATATCTTACAAAATTTTCCTAAGTTAATGCCGGTATTTACTGGTTAAATTTTACCGGGAGAATTTTATGCAAGGAAATAATTTTCGGTTAATTATCTCAGTTACCTGGCTTATCATTTTAATCTGCCTCGTTTCAATCGGAATAATGATTAAAGTATATTTAATTGATAACCGCTTTGACCACGAATGGGATTTTCTTGTTTATTCTATCCCGGTTTTCATTTCTTCATTTGTATTTGTTATTCTGATGTATAACCTAAGAAGAGCTTACATAAAAGGAAGTACAGATTTGAAAGATGAAAATTGTATCGTACACTGGAAATACGCTGAAGAGGAATGGAAGGAATTCAACAATATTGAATGGAGAAAAATCCGCCTTAAACTATTTCTTATCCCACTTGCCTGCATTCTTCTTTTCATTATTATTGGCTGGTTTGATGATGGACTTTCGTTTGAAGGGTTTTCAGTTGCTTTACCCTACATTATAGTTTTTTTTATTTCCATAAGTGCAGCAGTATTGTTTTATAATTATATGCTTTACAGACGAACAAAAGTTTGTCCCCGCGAAGTTTTAATTGGCACAGATGGTTTTCTTTATGGAGGTTATTTTAATGGTTGGAAAATGTTTGGTACAAAGCTTGGCGGAGTTAAATTAATTCAGGAGAATAATGCTGCTATAGAATTTGACATCCGGGTTCGTGGTAAATATGGATATACTTCCAATCCGCTCCGTGTTCCTGTTCCAATTGGTCATGAATATGAAGCTGAAAAAGTGATTTCCGAAATCAACAAGCAAATAACATCTTTTTAAGAATCCGATAATTAATTTTTATTTCCTTGCCGGGATGAAATTTCTGACATAACAAATAATTTACTCAAGCCCCTTCCCTTGGGGAAGGGGTTTGGGGATGGGCCTTACTTTACCAGTAACATCTTTTTAACAAGCTTCTGGTTGTTCCAGGTAAGTTGGTAAATATAAACACCAGTTGAAAAATCGCCTGCATTCCAATCAATTGTATAATTGCCGGCTTTCCTTTCACCATCAATAAGTGTTATTATTTCCTGACCAAGAACATCAAATATCTTTAGTTGAACAAATCCTTCCTGCGGAAGAGCAAAAGATATTCTTGTTGCAGGATTAAAAGGATTAGGATAGTTCTGAGACAATTCAAATTTATCCGGGATAATTTCCTTTTCACTTACATCAGTAAGTATTTCCAAAGTTTTAGTTGGTGCAATTTCCATGTTGCCCACATTATCCTGAGATAGAACGTAGAATTTATAAACTATGTTTGGTTCAACTGGTACGCGGACAGACTGACTGTCTACGGTAGCTGCAACGGTAAAGGGACCATCATTATTAGAAACATACACAGTTGAATTTTTAACTCCTGCGCCGGCACCATCTTCTTTGCTCCAGGTTAACTCAACTTCATTTTCTCCGGCAACTCTGTATAATTCCTGCGGTGTGGTTACCGGTGGATCGAAATCAAGTGTATTAATGAAATCATTTGTTGCAAGCCATGGATTCAAATCAAATTTTATAACAGCGTGGTTTTTGATTGCAGTTCCTGTAGGCAAATTGTTTTTTGGTCGAACCCAGAACTGAACGTAACCTTCACCTTCAGGTGGATTAACATTCGGAACTAATTCAATCCCGGTAAATTGCCATTTTAAAATATTTCCGGTTTGTGTAGCAATTCCCAACGAATGACTCATCGCGCCGAACTCAACTGTATTTATATCAAAAACATTTTCGTCAAGAGTATCAACAACAATAATTTCATAAGCGGGCGCCGTAGCTTCCTTTTTATTCTCAAAATAAATAGTGTAGTTCATTGGTGCTGATGTAGCCATAAATCCATTAGTGCCATATCCTGCCGGACCTTCCTTTGCGTTCGGATCCCAGGATGTCACTTTAGTAAGTTCTTTCTCCTTTTTATCAAAGTTACCATTTACATAATCCTTCATACCTTTAAAAGCATTACCCATACAATTATAAATATCCTTAGCAAGAGTAACGGGCCAAACAGCAACTCCTACAGTTTTTTTAATAATTTCTGCCCCGGCTTTTTTTCCAACACTCTTTATTCCATTTTCAACTGTTGTGGATTTTTTAATACTATTACCAACTACCTTAACAGTAGCGTCGGCAAGTGATTCATTATTGCTAACTGGCCGCCACATTTCATAGCAGCCTTCAACCATAGTATTGGTAACCCAGTCAGTTAATATTGCCCCGCCAAGCCATAAAGCTGCAGCGGTAAAGGTAATTAACTCATTTGTTTTTCCTAACTGATAACCTGGTTCTGCTGTTAATATTACATCAAATGATCTTACTTCCTTTGGCTGAAGAGGTTGAGCAATAAGAATAACTTCATCTTTATAACCATCATACGTTAAGGAATCAACCGGTATTTCAATAATATTTCCGGTTGCAATTTCTTTTGTGAAAACTGATTTAATATGAACACCGCGATTTGTATTCAGTTGAAGAACAAAATAATCAGTCGGCAAATTACTGTTATTCCAATAGGAAACAGTATACCTGTTTGGTGGTCCTACACGAATCTGGTATCTGCCTCCGACAGCAACAGAAATTGATGGGACATAAACAATATTTCCGGAGCTTAAAATAATATCTCCAAAACCTTCTGTAATTGGATAAGAATCATTGCCCACGGTAACAGTGTTATTAACAACATCCCTTGTAATGTTTAATGGATTTGATATTTTCTTCCATGTCCGGCCTTCATCCAAGGAGAGATATGCTTCCAGAGTATTTTCATCATTTCCATTTAAGGAATTATCATCGTAATACAAAGTTGTAGTATAAGAACCAACCTGTCCATTGCCTGTTATACGCCACCATTGTTTGGTTGATGAAACCATTTCAGGATGAACAGAGTTTTGTGTAGTTCTTATTGAAACTGTATCAACATTTTTTTTATCAATTAATTTTAATGATATAGCCGAGGCCGGCAAAAGACTTTGATCTCCGTTATACCGGGCATGATATTTTGAAAAGAATGTTCCGCTATTCGTTAATGCTCCACCGCTTTCAATTCTGCCGTAATTCTCCATTACAGATCCTTCCGGTATATTAAATGTGGCAATTGGATTGACATAAAAATATTTTGAAGTTTTAAAATAGCCGTCAGCTTCCGATTTCCCTGCAAGAGGATCACCGCTTTGTTCTATTATAATTTCATTGGCAAAATTTCCTGAAATCTTAACGTCTTTTCCGCCTGATCTTTGAATAATTCTGTAGCAGGAGATTTCATTATAATTGTAAATATCGCCTTCAACTATAAGTTTCAATCCGCCGTATTGATTTTTAATTATGCCTGAGTTAAATAAATGGCCATACACAGTCAGGTCGCGTCCTGCACAGCATTCATCAGAAATTACTTTATCTTTTGCGACATATAAATCGCCAAGTACGTACACAGTACCAAATTCTGTTCTTGTTGTTCCGGTTAAAATTGGTGCGCCCTTCAGATTTGAAAGGAAGCGTCCGTTAAAATCAATTTCACCAAATGATTTTACAAATCCCCCGCTTATATAAGTAGAGCTATTAACATTATTCAGTTTTGTCAGTTTGAAAGAACCCATATCCAGCGTATCATAATCCATATAAAAGTTACAGGTTGAATCGATAATGATGTCATTCATTGCTATAATGCTTCCATTCGGATCTTTCCAAACACTACTGCAACTATAAGGGGAAAGACCACCAATATATTGGTTACCGCTGCCAAAGAAATGGAGATTTAATTGAGACATAACAGAATTATTAATAACATTACCTTCAACTCTCATTGTTAAACCACCATATGAGTTCTTAATTGTACCATCATTTATAAGATCACCTTTAACGGAGATTAACCTGCCTGAGCAACATTCATCTGTTATAATAGCCCCACTGCCAATATGCATATTCTTTAGTACGTTTAAGCTTCCGAACTCGAGTGGTTTCTGGTTAACAAGCGTGAAGTTACCATCAAGGTCACAATGAATAACCGAATGTCCGCTAATATCAAGCAGTCCATCAGAATAAATTACACCATATCTAAACTCAGATGGGGATACAAGATTCTCAAATTTAGTGAGTTTATAATTACCCATATTAAGCGTATCAAGCCACAAATTGAAAGACGTAGTCGAATCAATCAGTAAATCACTTGCGGCTATAATTTGACCGTGCGGTTCCTTCCATATCCAGCTTGGACTAAATTTTTGTGTACCGCTAATATATTGAGCAGTGTTACCTCCAAAACGCAGATTATACTGTATCATAACCCCGTTATTAACTACATTACCCATAACATTAATATCCAGACCGCCGAATGAATTTTTAATTGTGCCTTCGTTAAACAAATTTCCTTTTATCCAGATTGATCTGCCTGAACTTGGTTCATCTGTAATTACTGAACCGGGTCCAATATGTAAATTTCCGTGAATAGTTATAGAACCAAATTGCAATGGTTGTTGATTAACTAAAGTGAATTCACCATCAAGATCGCTATGAAGTACGCTGTTTCCGCTAATGTCTATTTGTCCGTTAGAGTAAATAACACCGTATCTGATTTCTGAAGCGCTTGTAACATTTCTAAGCTTTGTTAATTTAAAAGAGCCCATATTAAGAGTATCATAAGCCAGATCCATTGAACAGGTAGAATCTATAACGATATCGCTGTTGGCTATTATTTGTCCATCAGGTGCTTTCCAAATCCAGCCACAGCTAAATTTTTGTGTACCACCAATATACTGAGTATGATTACCGCTAAACTGAAGTCCGTTTTGTAAAAGTAAACCGTTGTTTGTAACATTCCCTTCAACATTAACCTGGACGCCACCCTGGCCGGGAGTGTTCATCACTGTACCATAATTAATTAGGTTGCCTTTTATAGTAATAGATCTTCCGGCGCAACACTCATCGGCAATTGAGCCACCCGAATTAATAGTAAGATTATTACAAACCGTTGTACCAATAATTATAGGACCGTTTATAATCACATCATTAGTTTCACCCGGAATGACCCCACCGACCCAGGTATTTACATCATTCCAATGTCCACCGGTAGTTTTTGATGAAATGGTTTGAGCTATGTTAATTGTATATATAAATGTAAGAAGTGCGAAAAGACGTATAATTGTTTTCATGACTCTCCTCAATATCAATTTGTATAAATTTAGTTTGAACATGGTTCAAAACTATTTAAAAATCAATAGTTCATTTGAGTCATTTGAAAGAAACCACAAGATTAGGTAGGGAGAGATAAAATCAATCATTTTCATTAAACACTATTTCGAAGGGAAACTGAATCGCATTAATTTTATTGGCATCAAAGACAATAGTTATGACGCAGTGAAAGAAAGGGAATATTTTATTCTGTATCTTAAATCAATTTCAATTTCTTAAGAAGTTTGTTCATTTCTTTTCAGAAGGAATTTTGACTTGCCAAATCAGCTCCTGATCTTTTGTACCGTATAAATTTATTTTATTACTTTCCGTAACAACTGAAAAGTATTTACCGTCAGAACTAAAAGCCATTGCATAACTTTCACCTATATGTGGTATTGTTGGTGATGCTAAGGAAGTCTGCTTAAACTGATGGACTAGATTACCATCTCTAGAATCAACAAGAAAAACGCTATTATCTTTAAGACAAATAGCTATTAAATTTGAATCCGATGAAATTACTCTAAAGTCTGGAGAACTATCAAGTCTTTCATCGTTATTAGAATCATAAACCGATTCTTTCTGAAAAAATTCTCTTATCAGTTTTTTTTCAGGTATAGAATAAATTTTATACTTACCATCAAATGGACCTATAATAATCTTTTTCTCATCACTACTGAAAAATGGAATTCCTCTAATTGCTTCATAAGGGATTGAGATTTCTTCATAAAGCTTATCTTGTTTTATATCCCATATGTAAAGATTATTTGGAATTGATCCTAAATAAAAAAGCCACTTTATTCCATACCAAAACATATCAATAGCAGTATAAAAACCTAGGTCGTCACCATAACTGAATGTACGATACTTTCTTTTCCAATAAGCAAAGTATTTTCCATTCTTGCTCAATTCAAATCTGGAAAATTTGAGATCAGAATCGAATATTGAAGAAATCGAATTATTTCTTTTAATTAATATCCCTGTTTCTGCGTCAATAATAAGTGTATTCAATTGTGTAACACAGTTTATTTTTTTATCATCTTCGTCGTAAGTTAGTTTCAAACATGGTACATCATCATACCATTCTTTTTCCCAAGCCCATCGGTTTTCATCCAATAAATATTTTTTTATTGTTAAGTTACCTTCATTTTTATACCATTCACCTGAGGATGAAGACATTAAAACGAAACTCATACCATCGTGGCTTATATTAAATGCAAATATGCTTTTATCATTTTCAGATAAGGGTATTTCCTTGATTATATTACCATTCTTTCTCGAAAGAAGCACTATAATATTTTTATTATAATAACTACTATCTCCCTTTGAATAGAATTGTTTTGTTACCAGAGTAATTAAATCATCATTTGAAGGAAGAAAATATAGAAAGTTATTGTAATAAGATTTCTCTAAAATAAAATCTTTTTGAGCAGAAACTTTAAAAGTTAAATAAAATAGAATTATGAAAATGATTTTTTTCATCTACTTATCTCTAAAATTTTGGTGTTACTAACCATTCATGAGTATGCCATAAAAATTTTACAGTTGTCAAGTACCATTCCGTGACACACATGTATATTTGCTTTACTTCTTAAATCCTAACTGTCTTTCTACATATTACAGACATTGAGGATCAATGTAATTATTTAAATGTAAACCTTAAACTCTTAATAGTGATTTTATTTTTTCAAACATACAACTAAGATAAATTTAATGGAAGGATAAGTTTACTTTACAAAATCTTATTTTATCACCAACATCTTTTTGGTTATAATAAAATCTCCAACACGCAGTTCATAAAAATACAATCCGCTGACATATTCCTGGGCATTAAATTCAACCTCATAATTACCGGGAGATAATTCTTTGTTTATTAAAGTGATTATTTCTTTACCGAGAATATTGTATATCCGTAGAGACGTCATATATGACGTCTCTACATTTGGTAACGTAAATTTTATTTTGGTAGTTGGATTAAAAGGATTAGGATAATTCTGCTCCAACTTAAAACCGAGCGGAGTCGAGGTATCTTCTTCAACTGAAGTTGTGTTGTATTCAGGTTTGCCGGCATTTGCCCAGGCAGTGTAAATTAATGAAGCTAAAACGTATGACGCATTTGAGAATAAATGATTTGAAAAACTTTTGCTATGGTTCCATAAAGCTGAGTAATATAAATCGCTTGATGAACTTCCCGATATATTCTGAGCAACTTTATCGGCAAGTAAAATCGAATCTGTGTATGGATAATTATTGTAGAGAGTATTAAAAATAAAATTCCTGACATCATTAATGTACACTGCGGTTTTAATTTCAAACGAAACCTGACCGGCGTATTCATCTATTAAATCATTTTCAAACCGCTGATGAAGTTCTTCATATATATCATAATCCTTCTTAAGATGATAAGGCATATGAGCATCACCAACATAA
This sequence comes from Ignavibacteriales bacterium, assembly GCA_003599415.1. Lineage (GTDB taxonomy): Bacteria > Bacteroidota > Ignavibacteria > Ignavibacteriales > SURF-24 > SURF-24. The sequence continues at coordinate 41,681 of QZKB01000003.1, forward strand.
TGCGCAAGGTCCGTAGCAATTTGTTTTGCGTTTTTCCACTCCCGCCTTATTAAACAGTTCGTTAAAGAATCATAACACTGTATTATTGCCCAGGGTAAAATTCCTTCATCGTAAACGTACTCTGCAGAGTAAAGTTGAATAAGCGAATCCAAATCCTGCGTAATATGACCATAGGCTAAAAATTCATAATACTGATCAAGGTTAATAGAATGCCGTGCAGCTTCGCCGGGATCATCATCTTTTCTATCATCTGCATCACCGGCATTATTAATCATATAGTTTTTCCAGTTTGAAAAATCATCCATCTCGGCAGGCAGGTATTTAAACATATTAGAGTTTATAGTCTGATGCCCGATTTCACCCCATCCTGCTAGAAGTAATACAAAAGGAACAAAACAAGATCTTATCAACAGTGATTTTATTTTCATCAGGAATTTATTTTTCTTTGACCATTAATATTTTGCGGCAAAAGTTATAGAAATGATTCTGCAATAACAAGGATAAAACCAGGCTTTAAAATTTGCATCTGGGTACAAACGCATCAAATAAATCTTTTGCGGTTTGAAATGAAGACACAAATGAAATAAATCATTTTATCACTAAACGGTAAAAGAAATAAGTTCTTATTTATTCAGGTAAGCATCGTAAACTGTCTTAGCAATCTGAGCAATAACTTTCTCACGTGTTTCTTCATCAGCAGCAGCATCTGAAACAAAAACAACAATTACAAAACCGCTTCCGTCATCAAGCTGAACAATACCAGCATCGTTTGTTGCAGCAGCAATACCATTTTCATCTTCACCTGATGACCCGGTTTTATGAGCTACAACTGTTCCTTCCGTCAACAATCCTTTGATTCTTTTTGGTCCGGTGACTGTAGCTGCCATTATTCGCCAAAGATAATCTTTACTTGATTTAGAAAGGAAATCTTCATAGTAAAATCTATAAAGAAGTTCAGCCATTGCTAAAGGTGTGCTCCGGTTTTTATATTGAACCTGCCAGTCTTTATGCATCTCCTCTTCTGTAAAAGCAATATCAATATCTTCGATCCCAAGGTTATGAATATATTTATCCACTATTGCTGTTCCGCCCATTAAACGGAAAAGTATATCGCAACCATTGTTATCACTCAAAGAAACGGTATTGGAAAGTATTTCATCAAGAGACAGAAAAACATTCCCATCAGGATATTTATCTCTTAACGGGCTCCAGGTATTCGGAAGTAAATCCGATTTACTTACAAATAATTTTTTATCAAGGGATATTTCGCCTTTATCAACTTTATCAAGAACTGCCAAAGCAAGAGGAAATTTATAAACACTTTGCATTGGAAAATATTCATTTCCGCGAACGGTTAAAGTATCACTTGTTTTCAGGTTTATTACTGCTACACCAACTTTTCCTTTTGCCTGCTCAATAATCTGAAGGGTTTTTATTCTGACAGAATCTGTTTGTGGAAATGATGCCGCATTAGAATAAATAAACAATATTAAAATAATTCTATTTAGAAGTTTCATAATTCCTCCCTAACATCCTTGATATTTTTCGTTGTAAAAATAAAGAATCCTGAATACATCAGCAGGAATATATTTCCGAAACTTTAATTATTGGCTTCAATTTTACTATTCATTATGTGCAATAATTCCGTAAAAAGTGCTGCCGGGTAAAAATTGGTGCGATTCAATTTTTTTAAAGCCGCAATCCTTTAATAACAATTCTGTTTCTTCCAGTTCGGGAAGAGGCGTCAATCCTTTTAACGAACAATTGACGAGATTGAGATTAGCCGAACCAAGATCTTTTCCTCTGCTGTTGAAACTCATTGCTAATGCAAGTACACCTGAAGAATTTAATTTCATCTGGAGTGTTTTCAGCAGATCAACTCTTTCTTCTTCTCTGAAATAATACAAGAGATTATTCATAGTGATTAAATCAAATGAGTCATTCAACTGATTACCAATTTCTCTTATATCACCCTGCAGAATTCTGAACCGATCCGAGAGTCCCCAACCAGAAATATTTTCAATTGCCTGCCGGACCACTTCTTTATCAATATCCAATCCAACTCCTGTTGTATTTGGATTTGACTCAAATGTACTTTTTAGCAAAATACCGGAACCGCATCCAATATCAAGCATCCTGTTGGATTTTTTGTTTCTCACAATGTTTAAAATAAATTGTCTTATTACAGGCTCTGTAATTTTTGAAACTCTTGCAACCACGTCTCCAATTTTATTCAGATCGTCACCAAGCTCAGCACCGCAAATGCGTTCACTGATATTTCTGTATGCATCACTGTAATAAGTAATGTTAGCCTGAATTACTGCCGCAAGTAAATCACCGTTTACTCCTATAATTGCTTTTGATCTTTTTCCCCTTAAACTGAATAAACCATTTTCATATTTAAGTTCTTTTACTGCAAGCCCAACCTGTAAAAGCGCATCAAGTGTTTCAGACCGTTTTACTTTTAGTTTTTCAATTAAAGTTTCTTTACTGCATGGCACAGTAAGCTCCTTCAATAATCCTGATTCATAAGCTGAATAAATAAAGTGCAGCCTTATAAATGACCGCCAGTCTTTCATTATTGAGGAGAGTCCTTCGATTTTTAAAATATTCAAAACAGGAAGTACGTATTTCAGTTTCATGGTTAACCTCTTTTGTTACATAAAAACGACAATCACATTATTTTCTAAGTACCAGGAATAGCCTGTTAAATTGCGCGTTAGATTATTAAAGAATTCAGTTAATATCATTTGTAAAATTTAATGATCCCGGGATGTGAGTTGGGTATAAACCCGTGCTTATAAAATTATAAGGAAAAATAAATTCATTCCCAATTGCAGGTTAACTTTGTAATAAAAATTTTTTGTACAGTAAACTAATTATATATATTTCAAGTAAGCTTGATCAATTCATTCGACTATGATTTCAATTTCTTTTATTAGCTCGTCAAAAGTCTCAAAGGTTTTAATTTTATACCGATCGCTTACAATATCAACATTTCCTTTTCTCCAGAATCCTTCGGGACAAATCACCATCAGCTTATTTGTTTTTGCATACATCCCAAACTCTAACAGACTAATCGGACTTTGGGAATCAGGAGCAAAATACATAATGATAATGTCTGCACTTTCAAGTGCGGTAAGCTCCCATTCAACCTGTTCCCTGAAATGTTTATCGGTGCTAACCGGTTGCCAGTCTTTATTCCAATCTTCCCGGCGGGGATTTAGTATAATTACATTAAAAGGTGATAAATCTTTCTCTAATTTCGCCTGCCAGTTTTCTGCTTTGCCCATATCAATGCTGCCGCCTAAAAATATTTTTATTCTTTTATCGTTAGCTGGAATAGAATCAGGAGCTTTAATAATGGTTGCTTTATGCTCCTGTCCAAATGAAAAAAGACTTAAGAATGATAATGCAATAAAGACTATTTTAATCATACATGATCCGCATTTGAATTTTTAGTTCTCTTTTAATTAAGACTGGTCCGGAATTCTCAATAGCAGTGTTTTCATATCTCCTACAAACAATTTATGTCCATCTTTTCGTTTATCTTCTTCCTGTGCTACAGTGAATCCAAAATTTTTCATGAATTGCTCACCCTGTTTTGTTGCCGCAACTGCAAAAATTTTTTCAATGTTATCAACAGGACAAATATTACTTACCATTGAGCTGAAGTTAGACAAAAAAGACTGAAGCGCTATTGCCCTGATTCTTCCGGTGGGTTTGATTGCAACACATTCGATATAAAGATTTTTAATTAAGTTCTTTTCGTTCGGTGTATATAAATATATTCCTTTAATTTCTCTTTCAATCAACTCTCCTGCAAGAATCGATTTAATTATTTGCGGACGCAAAGGTAAAATATCTATATGTCCAATTCGTTTTCCGTCTTCGGTTTTGAAAATGAAAAATCCTGTTTGATTAATTTTATACCATTCCAATAACTGTTCAACAGGAATAACATCCTTGCCTGTAAATAATTCAGATTCAAGTTGCGCAATCCATCCGATATCATCAATGGATGCCGGGTAAACATTAACAGCGTTAATCGGCTCTGCATTCTTTATAATATCTGAAAATTTTCTTATCGGTTTCATTTTATTGAGGAGAATAAAAATATCTAAAAGTGGATTTGTGTTAATAGTAATTGAATTTTCTAAAAGCTCATATCCGGGTTATTTTTCATTTCCAATTATTTCTTCACGATTTTCTTCGGAAGAAATTTCAAACATTCTTTTCCCGAATTTATAAATACATCCATCGACGGCATCTTCTTGGTTTTAAATCCAAAAGCCTTACACGCATACGGATGATCTTTTTCCCAAGTTACCTGGAAATAAAAACATTTTCTGCACTCAACTGCCAAAGCAAACCTTTATAATATTTATCAAGTTGTATTTATACTCTCAGAAAGATAATGAAAAAATTGTACAACGTTACTGTGGGCTGGTATAATCTTAACTTGGTTATCTGTTTCTTCTTGCAAAGCCAATTCCTTGGCAAAGTGTTAATTTCTGTCAAGATATAGACCTTTACAGCAGGCGGTATAAATCTTAATTATTTATGATTAATTCATTCTTATAATTATCACTTAGTTGTTTTATTTTATCATCTAATTTCAAATTTAAATGCTTATTAACTACTTCAAAAATAAAATGCATCGAAAGAAAAGCAGACGATAAAGCATAACATCCATCTTGAGCTGGGCTTGAATAAAATCCAACCTCTGAGTTTTCTCTATAAATTCTTGCGCCAATTCTACTAATGCTCCAATGCACCCAATCACTCATATCACCATAAATTTCATAAAGTACTTTATTTTCATTATCAAAAAATTTATAAGGCTTTACTTCTTGACCAGTTTCGTCCAACAACCATGTTTTTCTAAATGGATCTGCAGGTAAGTTCTTTTTTTGAATATTAGTCTTTTTATAACTTTCTTTCAGAAAAAAATATCCCTCATTCAGACTTCGTTCTATTATTACTTGAGCTATTTTTGTTTTATCACCATGCGTTTTTTTCAGATACATTCGATAATCTGTAATAATACTATATTTTTTCCATTGTAAAGCTCTTTTTTGTAAATCTAGGGAAACCCATAAAATAATTCCCACACCTTCAATCATGTTTCTCGATATTATCATTGAATCAGAATATGATTCATTTTTTATCAGAGTTAACACTGAGTTTAGATGTTCTTTTTGTTTACTCAAAAAACATAGAATCATAAAAGCAAAATAATCATCTTTGGGATATTCAAAGCGCCTCTCAAAATTTTCTCTAAAAAAATCAAGAAGCAAATTAACGTGTTTCTTTAAAATTGTTAAATCCTTTTCGGAATCTCTACTAACCATTTGTTGCTAATTATTTTTAATTTGGATAAAGATCAAATCTATTAATCTGTTGATCTTTTATTGAATATATTATTCGATCTATTTAGACAATTTAAAACTAATTGTAGAAAGTATAGTTCAAATACTTTAAAACATTTAACATAAAGGTGTTTAGAAATATGTTCACGTCTCCCAACTTTCTCACCATCAAATTAAATTATTTCAAAACTACAGTCAACAACTCAGGACTGCGTTTTTAATATATTAACTATGCCGGATTTTTATATTTTATCCCTCTGCCATTTCCATTATTTTACAAACTGTTCTCCAGTTCCTGTCGGTCATAGAAACTCCTAACAGTCTTTCACTATTTGCAGCAAGCTTTGATCTGCCGATTCCTTCGGGTGCATGAAGATAAAAAGCCTTATCTGTAAGTTGAAAATTTTCCGTAGCGGTTTTTAAACTTTCAAGCTTTTGCAAGCCGGGATTTTTTGGTATTGAATCAAGAAAGCCAATGTGTAAAGTTTTAGGATCATTAACTGCTTCAGGAAAGGGATTGTTCTCAACTATCTTCTCCAATTCCTTAAGTGTTAAAATTTGAATTGCCGGTGTGAAGCGGTGGAGTTTATTTATCTCAGCACTTATATTTTTTGAAAGCTGTGCAGTATTTTTATTGCCGGTCTCAAGTACAACATTCCCGCTTTGGATATATGTTCTTATGTTTTTACAACCGAGTCTTTCAAGAATTGCTGTAAGCTCTTTCATCGGCAGAATATTCTTTCCACCAACGTTTATACCTCTGAACAGTACAATATAAGTATTCATTCATCAAGCCTTTCAGAATTCATTTATTTTTTTACCGGGAGAATAATGAGTTTAATTAATCTTCTTGAAGAAACTAAAATACCCATCGGCCATACCATCCCATAATGTTAATGTATCATTGGTCCTTTTGGCATAATTGGATTCAGCAGCAAAATGAAAATTAAATGATGTTACATCAAAGTATGAAATTCTATCATAGCCATCTTCGGTTTTTTGAATTTTGAAATTAGCACTCACTTTTATAGAGTCATTCCGGAATAATCTGTACCTGCCAAATTCATCAAAGTTTATTTTTACTGATGTGCCTTCTTCCGGTGTTGTAACTTCTCCAATAAATCCCCCTTCTGTTTTTAACCAGAGCCAGGTGCCTTTGTATTTAAAATAGTCGCTTTGCAATGAATCGTTATCCGAACAACTCATAAGAATTATGCTAAATAAAAAAATAATTATAGGTAGTCCAGACTTCATTTTTTCCTCCCTACTTTCTCATCGTCAAATTACACCATTTCAAAATTACAGTCAACAAACATGTTATTTTACTATTATAATCTTACATCAATAGATTGCTTCGTCGTTTCACTCCTCGCAAAGACAAATACATTGTTTTCTATACAGCTCGACGTATCGAAAGTATGTTGTTGAGTATCCCGATTTAATCGGGAGTATCGAAACAACCTCACCTAATAATTGAATATCCAACACTGAATTTCGATAGATGAATTTATTTTCTCTCAACCGCAACAACGCATTATTCCAACATTCCATCGCCGAAGGCGATATTCCAATTTTCCATACTCTAACATTTCTTTTTAAAAGCTTCTGATTTGCCTCTGGTGTACTTTATTCTGATTTCTGTTTTCTGTATTCTGTATTCTATTCAACCTTCTTGCTTAACTACATTATCTTCTTTAATTTTTTGCAGACATTACGGAGAAATATTATGACAACAGAACAGAAAATAAATTTTCTTAAAAAGATTGAATTGTTTTCTAACCTTGATGATGCAGAACTGCAGTTGGTTGCTGATTCATTTGAGGAAAAACATTACCAGCAGAATTCTCTTCTCTTTGTTGAAAACAATATCCGAAAAAATCTTTTCATCATTGTTGATGGTGAAGTTGAATTATTTAAACGAACACCGTTTGGCGAGGAAAAAAGATTTTACATTTTCGGCAAACTTGATTTTCTTGGTGAAGGAGCTTTGATAGATGACTCGCCTCATTCAACTACAGCGAGAGCTACTTTAAATACAACTGTTCTGCAATTAAGCAGGAAAAATTTTAACGTACTTGCATTAAAGGAAACTCACCTGCCGATTAAAATCTTCTCCAAAATGGTCAGGGTAATTTTCAGAAGAATGCAGTTTGCAAATACACGGGCAATAAATCCCGGTGCACAATATTTATCCGGCAGAACAAGGCATGAACATGATTTGCTCGGCGACAGAGATGTTCCATATGAAGTTTACTACGGTGTACAAACTTTAAGAGGTTTGGAAAATTTTAATATCAGCGGTGTTGCTCTTTCGTTTTACCCTTTGCTTATTGAAGCTCTGGCTATGGTAAAGTTAGCTTCTGCAAAAGCAAATTATGATTTAGGATTGCTCTCAAAACCAATTACAGATGCAATAGTGCAGGCATGTTACGAAATCATCAATGGCAAACTGCAGGATGATTTTGTAATTGATATGTTCCAGGGCGGCGCCGGCACTTCTACAAATATGAATGCTAACGAAGTAATTGCAAACCGCGCATTAGAAATTCTTGGTTACGAAAAAGGTGATTATAAATATTGTCATCCGAATAATCATGTTAATCTTTCTCAATCAACAAATGATGCTTATCCTACTTCAGTTAAGATTGCAATAATCAACAGCAATAAAAAACTGACTGAGGTTCTTTCTTCTTTGATTGAATCTTTTCATAATAAAGCAAAAGAATTTAGTAATGTAATCAAAATGGGAAGAACACAATTACAGGATGCTGTTCCAATGACACTTGGACAGGAGTTTGAAGCTTATGCAGCAACATTAAGTGAAGAGATTCAACGGCTCGAACAAAACGCAAAACTGTTTCTTGAAGTTAATATGGGTGCAACGGCAATTGGTACAGGAATAAATGCTGATCCTGATTACAGCAGTAAGTGTATTCAACATTTAAAAGAAGTTACGGGTTTGGATATTGTTCTGGCTGCAAATTTAGTTGAAGCCACACAGGATACAGGAGCATTCGTAATATATTCTTCTGCAGTAAAAAGATTAGCAGTTAAGCTTTCTAAAATTTGTAATGATTTGCGGTTGCTTTCCTCCGGTCCGAGAACAGGTTTTAACGAAATTAATCTTCCGCCGATGCAGCCGGGCTCATCAATAATGCCGGGAAAAGTTAATCCTGTAATTCCTGAAGTTGTAAACCAGATAGCATTTAAGGTTATCGGGAATGATTTAACTGTAACACTTGCGGCAGAAGCAGGCCAGCTTGAACTGAATGTAATGGAGCCTGTAATCGTTCAGAGTATATTTGAATCAATAGAATTGTTGAAAAACGGAATGACAACATTAAAATACAAATGTATTGACGGAATAACCGCAAATGAAGACAGGTGCCGCGCTTTGGTAGAACGAAGTATTGGAATTGTAACAGCATTAAATCCTGTACTTGGATATGAAGTTTCAACTCAGCTTGCAAAGGAAGCATTAGAAACAAACAGAGGAGTTTATGAACTTGTGCTTGAGAAAAATCTTTTAAGCAAAGAACAGCTTGATAAAATACTTGCACCTGAAAATATGATTAAACCTCAAAAAATGACAAAACATTAAATCTTAAATCATGCCAAAGAAAATTTTTTTTGGGATTTATTGAAAAATTGAATAAGATTACCGGGTACTAAATTTTACTTTTCGAATAAATTGGAATTTTTTATGGTTACT
>QZKB01000119.1 GCA_003599415.1 Ignavibacteriales bacterium
CGGAGAATAAAATTTTATTCTCCGGTTTTCCTTTCACTAAATATTACATTTTAAAATTCAACTGGTTATATTGAGTTCAGATTCTGAAAATAAAAGCACCATGAATATGTAGGTGATTTTATAGCCACTTAAAGACTATATTTGCCTTTAGTCGATTAAACCCGGTAAACCGGTAACATTTGTTTTATACTGCCGTCAAAATGAGTAGGTTCAAGAAAATATAATAATTATGAAAAATCATTTTAAAATATTTCTCCTGCTTTACCTGATTATTCAGTCAGTTGCATTTGCGCAGATTAAGATCCATAAAAAACTTGGAGTTGAAGACGGCCTGGTTCAATCAACTGTACGGGTAATTTATAAAGATGTTACAGGAAGGCTTTGGTTTGGTACAAAGCTTGGCGTAAGCTGCTGGGACGGGATAAATTTTACAAACTATTCAACTACTTCAGGCCTTCCCGGCCATATTGTTTATTCTATTAAGAATGATAAGGACGGCAATATAATATTCGGGACAAGCAACGGCGCTGCAATATTCAAAGATGGAAAAATCAATACTCTTCCAGTAGCCGGAAATGCCGGACACCTTAAGATAAACAACATTGAGACTTCAAAAGACGGAAATGTTTTCTTTGGAACTAATAAAGGTTTGTACACAATAAAGAATAATAAACTTATTCCTTTTACTGGTTTAAAACATTATTCTGCTTTGGATATTACCTGCGGAACTCAATTGGAAAATGGAGATATAATTTGGGGAACTGCTGAGAATGGAATAATAAAAATGCCTGCAGGTAATTATGCGGGTTCTTACACTTTAATAGATCTTCATAAAAATAATGTCAATTTTATTTTCAGGGACAAAGATGGAAATTTATTATGTAATGTTTCCAACAAATTATTTCTTATTTCCGAAACGGGAAAGATTTTACAGCAATTAAAAATTCCAAAAGACTTTGAAAATATTACATCAGTTGAGCAGGATTCAGAAGGCTGCTACTACTTCGGTACGGAAAAAGGAATTTTAGTATGGAAAGACAATAGGCAACTCGAAATTATCAGCGAAAAAAACGGGCTTAGTTCAAACCAGATACTTTCGATATTCAAAGATATTGATGATACTTTTTATTTTGGAATGAATAACGGTGGGGTGGCTGTTATAAACAGGTATAAAATGATCACGCTTAACAAAGAACATGGACTTGTTGATAATAACATTACATCAATTGTTGAAACTGGTGATCACAGTTTTTATTTCGGTACTAGAGAAAGAGGAATATCTCATTTTGTAGATGGCTCTTTTAAACGGGCTTTTGAAAACTATGATCAGATCATTTGCTCATTCAAAGATAAAACAGGTAAAATCTATTTTGGTACAAACAACGGAGTTCTTGTTATAAATGGTGGTAAAGAAAGTTCAATTACAGTAAAAGACGGGTTACCGACAAATATTATTACTGCCATTACCGGGGATGCAAACGGAAAAATATATATTGGTACAGTAAGAGGATTAAGCGTCTATAACAACGGAAAGATTCGGAATCTGACGAAGAAAAATCTGCTTGGAGATAACCTTGTTACTAGTTTATCTGCTTTTGAAGGCAAAGTTTATGTTGGTACATTCTTTAACGGTATTACAATAATTGAGCAGGGTAAATCAAGAATAATTAATAATACAAACGGGTTAATCTCTAATACTGTTTTATCGGTGTATAAAAGTCCTAACGGTAAATTATATATCGGAACAGTTGAAGGACTTAACATAGAACTTGACGGAAAGATAAAAACAATAAACAGCAACCATGGTCTGTCAGATAATTCAATCAACAGTATAGCTGAAGACAAAGAAGGAAAAATATATCTTGCTACAAACCATGGCATTAATATTCTGGATGAATCTAACGGACAAACGGATATTCACACGCTGCACGCGGAGGATGGTATTGCTGGTGAAGAAAGTAATATGGGAGCAGTTTATAAAGATTCAAAAGAAAACTTATGGTTCGGTACGATAAAAGGAGTTGTTTCATTTGACCCGGCAAAAATAAAACCTTCGGTCTACCCGCCCAGGGTTATGCTAAGCGACTTCCATTTATTCAATAAGGATGTTCCCTGGAAAGAACAACCAGGGAATTATGAATTTACCTATGACCAGAATTTTTTCAAGTTTAATTTTTTCGGTGTTATGCTTTCTGCTCCCAAACGTGTTACTTATGCATACAGACTAAAAGGTATTGATAACGAATGGTTGTTCACCCAGCAGAATTCAGTTCAATATACAAATTTGAATGACGGGACTTATACGTTTGAAGTGAAAGCAAAAAATGAGTGGGGTTATTGGGGTAAGCCGGCAATAATTTCATTTGTAATAACACCGCCTTTTTGGGAACTGTGGTGGTTTATTTTATTAGTCGCACTGGTTATAGTTGGAGGGATCTATTTAGTAGTATACAAACAACTTCAGAATGTTCTTACCCTCGAGAGAATACGGCTAAAAATAGCTGCTGACCTGCATGATAATATCGGCGCAAGTCTGACTGAAATTTCAATAATGAGCGAGATACTGAAAAGTAAAATAAATACTGATTCCGATGAGGTCAGAAAATATTTATCATCTATTAGTAATGAAAGCAGAAACGTTATTGCAAGTATCCGGGATATTGTCTGGATGGTTAATCCAAACCAGGATACTCTAAAAGATTTGCTTACAAGACTGAACGATTCGTTCTCCGATATTTTTACACAGAAAGGAATTTCTTTTACAACGGAGAATATAGAACTGCTAAGTGAAATAACTTTGCCCATGGATTACAGGCACAATCTCTTCCTGATTCTTAAAGAAGGAATCAATAACTCTTTAAAGTACAGTTACTGTGACCAGCTTAGCCTTAAAGCAGCTGTAAACGGCAAAAGACTTGAGGTTATACTTAAGGATAATGGAATTGGAATAAAACCTAATTACAAAAAAAACGGCAACGGCTTAACAAACATGAAAAACCGGGCTGAGAAAATTGGCGGCGACTTGTTTATCAATTCCGATATTTACAATGGAACAGAATTAAAATTTATGGGCAAAATAAGCTAACGTAAAAAGGAAAAGTATAACCTATGATAGAAATAATTATAGTTGAAGATAATAACAGGATAAGAGAAGGTCTGAGCGTTCTACTTGACGGAACTGACGGATTCAAATGCAGAGGAGTTTATTCAAACTGTGAGGCTATGCTCGAGAAAATAGGTGACTCTGAACCTGATATAGTACTTATGGATATTGGTCTGCCGGGTATGAGCGGAATTGAAGGAATTAAAATACTAAAGAAACTTTATCCTGACGTGCAAATACTTGTACTTACAATTCATGAAGAAGACGACCTTGTTTTTGAGGCGCTTTGTGCCGGGGCTTGCGGTTATTTACTTAAACAAACATCGCCCGCAAGACTTGTTGAAGCTATACGTGAAGCTTATGAAGGTGGCGCTCCAATGAGCTCCCATATCGCAAGAAAAGTTGTAGCATTTTTCCAGGAGAAGAAAAATAATAATGGAACCAATGCTTACAACCTGACTTTGAGAGAAATGGAAGTTTTAAAATCCTTAGTGGAAGGCAGAAGCTGCAAAGCAATTGCTGACTCACTTTTTATAAGTATTGAAACTGTACGATTTCATTTTAGAAATATTTACAACAAACTACACGTTCATACTCAGGCAGAAGCAGTGGCAAAAGCACTTAAAGAAGGAATAATTTAAGAGAGGATAAACTACTTTACTTTCTTGTTAATGGAGCGATTGTTCGTAAATTTTCCGAATCATTTATTAATTGATTAAGCCTTCGGACCCTTGTTTCTTCCTGCTTGGCGCTCATTATCCACCAAGTAGTTAGTGTTTTGTAACCGGGTGGTTGAGACTGGAAAAAATTCCATGCTTCTTTATTAGCTTTAAAAATTTTCTGGTAGTTAGCCGGAAATTTCACACTTTTACGCTGCTCATATGAATACTGTCCTGATTTAACCTTATCTCTGTTCTCAAACAATTCCCAACCATAATCTTTTACTAATCCAAGTTTTTTCAATTCAATTATTCTTTCAGTATTAATTTTACTCCAGTTACTTTTAGGATTGCGGGGTGTAAATCTTATAGAATAGCTCACATCATCTATTTTTTTTCTTATTCCGTCAATCCATCCAAAGCAAAGAGCTTCATCAACAGATTCTTTCCATTGAATACTTGGTTTACCGGTTTCTTTTTTATAAAAGCCAACCCAAAGTTCATTAGCTTTTTTATAATTCTTTTCCAACCATTTACGGAAATGAATCTGGTCTCTGAAGAAAGTTAGGCTATTTACTTTTAACATTTTATTTGTGTAAATCTTTTTCAAGCAGTGAATAAATAATGCTGTCCAGAAATTTATTGTCAAAAAGAAAATTTTCCCTGAAATATGCTTCCTTTTTGAAACCGGCTTTTTCCAGCACTTTAATTGAGGCAGTATTACCCGGATTAACATTTGCCTCTATGCTGTGAAGCATTAATGTATTAAAACCGAATTCTATCATAGCAGTTAATGTTTCTGCCATTATTCCCTGTCCCCAGTATTCAGGTTTCAGTGCGTACCCAATTTCAGCCCGGCAATGTTCGGTAATAATTCTCCAGTAACCAAAGTAGCCAACAAATGCTCTTGATTCCTTTTTAATTATCGCCCAATTAATTCCTGTTTTATTTTTGTAAGATTCAATTACAGCTTCAATCATCTTCTTTGAATCTTCCACGGAATTATGTTTAGTTGTATCCAGGTAGGTCATCACTTTATCATTTGACCTGATTTTGAAAATCTCATTGCAGTCTTCCGGAGTTATATTTCTGTATAAAAGATTTTTACTATCAATCTCAGGAAATTTATCAAAGACAGATTTGTTTATTTCGTAAATCATTTTATAATATTTTAGTTGTTAAACAAGCCGATTAATTGATTTAATATTCTTGTGGTTATTTAAATATCACTCAGAGTTCCTTTCAAAGAAAAGTGAAATGGTTGTTCCTTTATCTAATTCGCTGTCAATTTCAATTGTACCGCCCATAATTTCGGTCAGTCGTTTTGCTACCGTTAAACCAAGCCCAAAGCCTTCAAACTGCCTGCTGAATCCTTCACTAAGCTGTCTGAACTCTTTAAATACAATAGAATGATTTTCTTTTGCAATTCCAATTCCCGTGTCAGATATTTTTATTGAACAATATTCTTTTTCATCTTTAGTAATTTCGCCGATGTCAATTGTAATACCGCCCTTTTTAGTAAACTTGTAAGCATTATCAATCAAACATTCAATTATAAGTTTAAACAGACTGCCATCTAAGTAAGCATGAACTTTCTTTTTGGCAATGTTGAATCTGAGATAAAGATTTTTCTCTGAATTTGCTTTTTCATACTGCTCGGCAACAGACTTTGTAATCTTTAAAATATCGATTTCGGTTTTCTGTAATTCCGGTTTTTCCGACACTGTTTCTGAAACCGTAATTAAAAGATTAAGAGCAGACATTAATCTTTTTGTCGAGTTAATCACTTTGTCTGCCAATTCTCTATGCAGATTATTATCCAGTTCTTCCCTTAGTAATTCAGTAAGACCTAAAATACCGGTAATAGGTGTGCGCAATTCATGACTCATATTTTCAAGAAATATTGACTTTTGACGGTTGCTTTCTTCCACTTTCTTCCTCGAAACAATCAATTCATTTTCCATTTTTTTCTGCAACGTAATATCTCTTCCAACCGCCTGAAACTCCAGGCTCTCTCCATTTTCATTACAAAGAATTACTCTGTCTACCCACTGCTGCCATCTAATTTCTCCATTTGCAAATTTCACTTTATGCTCATAGGAAACAATAGGATTATCAGCATTGAGGCTTGAAATATTTTGCTCAACAATTTCAACCTCTTCATCTGGAATAAAATCAGTAAATTTTTTTCCAATTAAATCATCTTTATTCAAATTATAAAACCGGCAATAGGCATCATTCACAAACGTTAAGGATTTATCCGGTAAGTACCTTCGGATTAATTCCGTCTGATCCTGGACTATCGCCCTGTAATATGCTTCATTTTTTCTAATCTGGTCGGTAGCATTCTTTCTTTCAACAGTCAACAAAACTATAGAAATGATATCGGCAATCGATTTGGTAAAATTAATATCCTCCAATGTCCATTCTCTTTTCTGTAAACACTCGTGGCAAACCATACCAACAATTGAATTCTGGGACCAGACGGGAACATATAATAAGGATTGGACATCCGGGTGCAGGAATTTATTATTGCGAAAACTTTCAATTAAAGAATCACTGGATATATCATTTATTGCAATTATACCTTCTTCCTCAAATACTCCGAACATTTTTATAGCAATGTTCTCATCAACTTTAATAAAAATTCCCTCACTGTGTTTATCGTTTTGGAGGTCGTACTGGTTATTGCAGGTAATATCCAGTAATTTGCTATCCCTTGTCCATACGGCAACAAAATCTACTCCTAGAGTCTGCGCATCAATTTCACATATTTTTCTGGCTGCAACTTTTAAATCGGTTTTATCAATCTTATTCAGTTCAAGTAATGCAGTCTGGTTCCATATAATTTTATCTTTTCTTTTTCTTTCATACTCTTCGATATTATTTTGTTCGGTTATATCAAGAATAATCCCCCTTAAACCGACCGGTTCGGTATTTTTAAAAACAACCGACGAATAAATTACGGCTTTAAAAGTCGTAGCATCGGCTCTTTGAAGTGTATAAACAGTTTGCGGTACTGCTTCATTATTTAGTTTTAACCTGTAATTATTTTTCGCAGTTTCCCGTTCAGTGGAAACAATATAATCGAATACATTAATTCCTTCCGCAATTTTTTCAGGCGAAATACCGAAGTAATTAATTGCGCATTCATTCGTAGAGAGAATTTTTCCTTCCCTGTCGGTTTCAAAAACCGGTTGAGGCAGCAGCTCAATAAATTCTTTGTACTTTAGTTCATCTTTAATTAAATCGATGCGCATTTTCTTCCGCTCTGTAATATCCTGGAATATCACCTGGTAAGCCGGCAGCCCTCTGTAATATATCGGAACGCTTGCCGCTTCAATAGTCACAACCGAGCCGTCAAGGCAAATTAGTTTTTCTTCAATTACAGGAACACCTTTCATTTCCGTTTGCATATTGTAGATGCGCTGTTTTACTATAGTATGATACTCAGGTAGTACAAAGTCGAATATGTTTCTTCCCAGTAGCTCTTCTTTATTTTTCGCTTTAAAGAATTTTACCGTAGCATCATTAACATAAGCTACTTTATTATTCATGTGAATTACAATACACGTGGGCGACATCTCAACCAATAATTGATATTTCTCTTCGGCTTCAAGCAAAGATTCCTCCACTCTTTCCCTTTCCGAGATATCGATTACGGTTCCTATGATAAAATTTCCTTTGTCAATAAAAGTATTTTCAAGAATCCAGCAACGACTCCCATTCCGTCTTTTTAACAAACAAGTATTTGCAGTTAAAATTTTATTCTGTTTTAATTCTTTTATAAACCTGCTTCTGTCTGATGGAGAGAAATATAAATCCAGAGCATTCAACTCTAAAACTTCTTCTTTTGAATCATAACCAAGCATTCTTGCAAATGCATCATTGCAGTCAACTATATTCCCTTCAAATGTCGTCTTATACGTACCGGCAAGATTGTGATTAAATAAATTCTGATAGCTTTCTTTAAACATATCTGAATCTTTAGGTTGCTTTGACCCTTTACCGGCTTTTTCATTTGGTGACTGTTTCATAGAATTTCTCTGTTATTTAAACCTTTTACTCATGTTCTTTTAGAAATGCATTTAATTATAATCTAATGAATTGCAAATGTCAATTAGATTTCAATCACACAAATGAAGTCATGTAAATATTTTGATCTTCATATTTTCTTTCTATTGTTGCAAATATTTTTCTAAACGTGTTTCTTATTTAACCTAAACTTCTTTACTTTTGCGACAATCAAACGAACCTTACAGAGCAAATATGAAAAACTACAAACTACTCATCATTGTAATTTCTTTACTTCTTTCACTGAATTTATCTTTTGCACAGTCAGATGCTGTATCAAAAGGATTGAATTCAATTACGATCGAATCATTAAAAGGTCAACTTGAATTTCTTTCATCAGATTATACAGAGGGCAGAGAAACCGGTACTAAAGGGAATATGCTGGCGGGTGATTACATTGCAAGTCTGTTCCGGATTTATGGTATTAAACCTGCCGGAGACATTCAAATGAAAAATCCTTCATGGAGAGATTGGCGTAAAGGCAGAAGACCTGAAAGCATCCCGACTTATTTTCAAAACTTTAACTTGATTAATTCTGAACCAGGCGATCATCAGGAATTATCAATTATTAAAGTTAAAGATGATAACAAAGAAATATTAAGTTTTGGTTACAGGACCGATTTTGATATATATTCTTCACTGGCAAACATTGAATTGGAAGCACCTGTTGTTTTTGTTGGTTATGGATATAAGAATGAAGAGAAAGGATACAATGATTTTGCCGGCGTTGATGTGAAAGGAAAAATAATACTAAGACTTCCGGGTTACCCGGGAATTAAAGATACTTCTTCTGAAGCATTTAAAATTTTTAAGCCGAAAGACAGAAGGGATGAGTGGGGTTTATCAAGAGATAAAAACAGATGGGCAAAGGATGCCGGTGCATTAGGAGTGATTGAAATTATTGACAACAGGAATTTTCCAAGAGACTGGACAGTAAATATTCCTTTAAGATATAATACTCCTACTTATGAAGGTGAAACTGAATTACATCCAGGCAAATATGATAATATGTCTATTCCCGGAGATACAATAAGCTCCAGATTGATTAATATTGTAGTAACTAACAGGGTTGCAAATAAAATTATAGAGAAAAGTAATATCAGTATTTCAGAATTTGAAAAATATGCTGCCGAAAAATTGAAACCTGCATCAAAAGATATTGATGATTTAATTATCCGTATAAAATCTCAGACTAAAACCAATCTTATAGGTACAAGAAACATTTTGGGTCTAATTGAAGGTGAAGATAAGGATGAAGTGATTGTAATTGGAGCTCATTATGATCATGTGGGTATGGCTAATGGATATATCTGGAACGGAGCAGATGATAATGCTAGTGGAACAGTTGGTGTTCTTGCATTGGCAAAAGCTTTTTCCGAAGCCGGAGTGAAACCAAAGAAATCAATTATGTTTGCCTTATGGACAGGAGAAGAAAAGGGATTATTAGGTTCTGAATATTTCGTCAGCAATCCACCACCTTCAATTAAAAAAATCCTTCTTAACCTGAATTATGATATGATTTCAAGAAATGATAGTGAAGATTCTCTTGGTGTAAACTGCAGTATGAATTATACTAAAGCATATCCCGCGTTTAAAGAACTTTCAGAGAAGTATAATAAAGAATTAGATCTCGGATTAAACATTGAATTCGAAGCTTCGGATAGACCTGGTGGTGGCAGTGATCATGCCCCCTTTGCCGAGAAAGATATTCCGATATTTTATTTTATGGCAGGCTTTCATGATGATTACCACAAACCAAGTGATACTGCTGATAAAGCTGATTATAAAAAAATGATGAAAATCATTAAACTTGGTTTTAGGGATATATGGGATCTTGCCAACGACGAAGGGATTTTTAAAGAAGTCAAATAAACATCTCAATAAATCGCCCGTAAATGCGGGCGATTTTTTTATTGGATAGCCTGCAGAATTATAAGGGAAAATTTAGAGTTAAATTATCGTGGTTCTAATTTATGTACTTGTAAAATTCTATCCCATTTACTAATTATAAATGAGAATAAAAGAGGTAATTATGAAAATCAGGATTGTGTATGTGTTAATGTTCGTAATGTTATTGGGTATTAATTTGTTCAGTCAAAGCCCAAGAGGAAAAGATTTCGGATTCGGAATTATACTGGGTGAACCTACCGGTATTACGGTAAAGTACTGGTTTAACAGCGAGAATGCTCTTGTTGGAAACTTAGGTACTTCGTACTTTGGCAAACCAAGATTGGATGTTGAATATCTATGGCATTTCGATGCGTTTAATTCTTCTATTGTGAAAATGTATGCCGGTCCTGGCGGTGTGTTAGGCTTTGGTGAAGGAAACAGTTATTGGTATGAATGGAAGAATGACAGGTTCTATTACCGCAAATCCGGTGAACTCGGTTTGGGAATTAAAGGATTGGTAGGTATAAATATAATTCCCCGCAGAACCCCGTTAGAAATATTTCTTGAAATAGGCGTTTTGATTGGTATGGCACCCGATTTTGGCTCACAAGGTGAAGCCGCTTTGGGAATCAGGTTCTATCCGTAAAATTCCGGCCCGATTGTAAAATTTAATTTGTATTAAATAAGTGGAGTCTGTAATAAATTATTTATAACAGACTCCTTTTTATATAAAGAATATCAGCTTATTTCTACCTGACTTTACTTAAAATCAATATACATATCTTCAAAGTTCAGTATCATTTCATCAAACTTAGAAATCAAATCCTGACCGATATTCCCATAAAATTTATCACCGGCCTCATCAATGTTTTTTGTTAGTACTTTAACATCTGTAAGCACTACCTTTTTATTCCCAATATAAATATTGAATTCAGGTAAAGTATACACTTCTGTTTCAACCATACCGCCTGCTCCACCCATTTGTACAACTTCAGGTTTTCCTTTTTCAATTACTTCATTTTTATACTTATCAAGATACGGTTTGAATAAATCCGTATGCTTTGCGCCGGTATCAAAATGAAAA
Organism: Ignavibacteriales bacterium; assembly: GCA_003599415.1. Classification (GTDB taxonomy): domain Bacteria; phylum Bacteroidota; class Ignavibacteria; order Ignavibacteriales; family SURF-24; genus SURF-24. The sequence goes on from QZKB01000119.1 coordinate 10,811, forward strand.
CATAAAGTGTCCTTGTCAGTAATAAAAGAAACAATCGGCATTAAACCATCAAGCGCCAGATTATTTAATTCACTTTCAACTGTTTGAGCAGGAATAGTTATATACCCGTTCTTATTTATTCTCACTTCTTTAAGTTGTTCAATTACAGGGTAACCAATAATTCCGTTCACATAATACCCTATTGATGGAAATGAAATCATTTCATCCGGTACAACAAGAAATACCGCATTACGAATTAAAATATTACCCATATAAAAACTATCTGCAACACCAATTGCAGATTTGTTTTGAACGCCCGTACTGCTTCCAACATCGAAAGTAACATCAAAGATTTTCAGTCCCAGTTTCTTTGCAAGCGTAGTATTAATGGTGGAAATATTAGCCCCGGTATCAAAAATAAAATCATATAGACTATCAGCAAATTTCACCGGCACATTCATAAGTTTAGCTAAATCCCGTTTCAGCGGAATTTTAACTTCATTCTTAAATGAAACACTTTGCTTTTCAACTTTGGTTAATGCATTATAAATTATATTTGAATTTTCTATGTCAGCAATTTCCATACTATCCATAACACTCTTATACATAGTCAGAATTATCTCACCGGTTTTTCCCGCTTTTTCATATTCATAAGTCTTGTAAAAATTATCCTGTTGAATTTTTAATAAATCGGCTTTCATTGTATCATCCAGGGCATCTGAATAATTACTGAATAAGGATTCAATTGTATTAATGGAATACTGATTCTTATTATAGGCATTTTCCACAAAAGCATTAAAGTATAACTTTTTTACCTCACTGATGTCCGGAGGATTCCGACGTAATATCTTTCTCATCCTGAAAAATTCTTTTTTATCTAACAATTCCTTAAGCTGCGTTTCCGTTTGAGTTAAACCGGCAAAAATCAGATTTCCCAATAAAACAAGAAGCAAAGCCAGCGTTAATTTTTTCATTTTGTAGCCTTAAATAATGATAGTAAGTAAAAGGTATCTTTTTCAATGTTTAGACTTAAGACCTTTAATATTGTTCCGGCTAATTATATTCTTAATACTATTAATTCATTATGAAACCCATTTGTTTTTGCTTCGTCTTAATCTTAAAGAAGAAACAGATAGAGGTAAAAATGGCAAATTCATTTCAAAAAAAACAATATATATTTTTAAGCCTTCTGCTTTTTTCCACGCTTATATTATTTGGATGCGGTTCTGCTCACGAAGTCTATCATGAAAAATATACTATGTTAGATTCGGACAGAGGCAAAACATCTGTTTCTTTTGAAACGCGGGAAGATGGGGAAATAATTAAATGGAAAGCTGTTTTCAGAGATGATGAGCTGGCTGCTTTGTATAAAGACAGTGAAAGGATACCAAAAGCTGAGTTTAATAAATACGAAGATATGATTGATTACAAGCTTAATAAACTGCGCGGAGAAAAAAGGCATTTCACTTTTAATTTTGACGGATTCGATAAAGAACTATTCAAAGAAAAAATGAAAGAGTTCAAAAAGAATTTTAAAATGCACAAACATGAATGGGATTTTGATAAGCAGGAATTCGAAGGTGAAATGCAAAAGCTGAAAGAAGAACTAAGTAAGTTGAAAGACATTGAGATAAATGCCGAATTCGATGAAGATGAATTTAATAAAGGGATGAAGGAACTTAAAAGGTCTCTGAAAGAAATGAAGATTAAAATCCCTAAGATTCATATAGATATGGATGGGGTTAGACATTCCATTCGTATTCCAAAGCATTTGTGTGATGATGATGAATTTGCAGATATCGAAATTGATATTCCGGATGTTCATATAGATAATCTTCGGGATATCGACATACCTGAGATTAATATTCCGGATATAGATATTCCTGAGATTAATATTGATTTATCCGGTTTGGAAGAAAGCATGGAAGAACTGGAACATAACATGAAAAACCTTGATGTTGAAATGAAAGAATTAGACGCGTTTGTTGAAGAAATGAAAAATGAAATGGTAAAAGACAATCTTATTAAAAACGCTGACGATGAAGTAAAAATTAAATTATCCAAAGAAGAAATGAAAGTTGACGGTAAAAAAGTATCGGATGAATTACATAAGAAGTACAAAGATTTATACAAAAAACACTTTGACAAAGAACTTGATGATGATAACCATTTCAATATCAATTAATCTACACTCCTTAATTGATTGATTAGCTAGGCAACCAAAAACTATTTTGGTTGCTTTTTTATTATAGAAATTTTCAGCAGATTACGTCTAAGGTTACACAATTAAAACTGATTTATAATTAATGAGTTGAATTTTTACTTCTCTTATTAAACAGGACTATCTATAATGAAATATCTACAGGGAATTTCAGTCGCTCTTCTTTTCATATTATTTGTACCGGTTATTTTGCAGGCACAGACTATTATCTCAGGAAAAGTAACAGATAAATCAGGCAGCCCGCTACCTTCTGCCAATATATATTTAAAGGATACATACGACGGAATTTCTTCAGACATAAACGGGAATTACGTCTTTACAACAAGCGAAACAGGCAACCAGGTTTTAGTTGCGAGCTTTATTGGTTTCGTAACCAAAGAAGAAAAGATAACCATCAACAGCAAAGAAATTAAATTTGATTTTGTTCTTGAAGATGCAGCATCGTCAACAGGAACTGTTGTAATTTCTGCCGGAGCATTTGAAGCAAGCGATGAGAATAAATCCGTTATTTTCAGACCATTAGATATTTTAACAACCGGTTCTTCTGCAGATATTTATTATGCGATGAGCACTTTACCAGGCTCGCAGCAAATTGGTGAAACAGAAGGCTTGTTTGTACGCGGCGGTTCTTCTGCAGAGACTAAAACAATTATTGATGAAATGATTGTACAAAAACCTTTTTACAGTACGGTTCCGGATGTTGCATCGAGAGGTAGATTTTCTCCTGCTCTTTTCAAGGGACTTACTTTTAGCGCCGGAGGATATTCTGCTCAATACGGACAGGCATTATCATCAGCATTAATTCTTAAAAGTACCGATCTTGCTCCCGATACAAGAAGCTCAATAAATCTTATGTCAGTTGGCTTTGGCGGTTCACATGTTCAAAGATGGGAAAATGCTTCATTATCTGTTGAAGCCGGTTACTATGATATGGCGCCCTACTTTAAAATTCAAAAACAGAAACAGGATTGGGTAAAAGTGCCTGCAACATTTGAAGGTCAGGTCGTCTTTCGTCAGAAGGTTTCTGAGAACGGTATGTTTAAGTTTTATTCATCTTACAGCAATGACAGGATGAAGCTGAACATGAAAAATCTTGATAACCTTACCACGATAGACTCCTACCAGTTAATTAATGATAATTTTTATCTGAACTCGAGTTACTATGATATTCTTGCAAAAGAATGGACTTTCTTCTCGGGAATTTCTTACAGTAAAAATGTAGACAACATAGAATGGAACTCTGCTAAAATCAGGATGAACAACGAAATGAGCCAGGCTAAGGTTACTCTTTCACGTCAGATTATGGAAGGTTCATTTATAACTTTTGGAGGAGAAGTAAACAAACAGTTCTTTAATGATAAGTATAACCAATACGGACGAGATGCCGAAGATTTTTATTTTTCAGGATTTGCAGAGACGGATATTTTTCTTTCAAATAATATTGCCGGAAGATTTGGATTACGTTTTGAAAAATCTAAAATTGTCGATAAAACTAATCTTGCTCCGCGAGTTTCCCTTGCTTACAAACTCGGGCAGTACGATCAGATAAACCTTGCCTACGGGCAGTTTTACCAGATTCCTGAACGTGAATTTTTATTTCAAACCGATAAACTTGATTTCGAAAAAGCAACTCATTACATAGCTAATTACCAGTTTATTGGTCCCGCATTTACATTTCGCTTAGAAGGTTATTATAAAGATTATAAAAATCTTGTTAAAACATTACCGGGTATGGACAGCACCTACAATAATAACGGAAAAGGTTATGCAAAGGGAATTGATGTCTTCCTTCGGTATAACCAATTCTCAAGCAGCGGAATGGATATGTGGTTTTCCTATACTTACCTTGATACCAAAAGAGATTACCGTAACTTCCCAACAATGGCAACGCCAACTTTTGCCGCACCACATACCTTTTCTATTGTATCTAAACAATGGGTCAGCAGCCTGAACAGTTTATTTGGTGTTACTTTAACTTATGCAACCGGAAGACCATATTATAATCCTAATAATCCGGTCTTTAACAGTGATAAGACAAAGAATTATTTTAACATGAGCGCTAACTGCAGTCATCTTACAAATCTATTTGGTAACCTCACAGTAATCTTCCTTTCTATCGATAATATTTTTGCTTATGAAAATATATATTCCTACCGCTATTCAACGGATGGAAAAATAAGAGAACCCTTAACTGCATCGGCATCAAGATTTTTCTTTATAGGAATTTTTGTTTCACTTGGTGAAAATCCTACTAATTTTTGATTAAATTTCTTCCGGTGATTTTTTACTTTAAACTTATGAGGTAAATTATGAGAACACGGTTACTGCTCTATTTCATTCTTACTTTAACTATATCCTGTTTTGCCCAGGAGGACAAATACACAAAGACAATGAGCAAAACAATGATGATGATGGATTCTGCAAGAACGAATGTTGACTTTGTTAATCTGTCCAACGCATTCGAAAGAATTGCCAAAGCCGAAAAATCGAAATGGATTCCTTACTACTATGCTGCTGAATGCCAGATTATGGCAAGCTTCATGGATTCGGTTAACGGTAAAAAAGATAGCTATCTTGATAAGGCTGATATTTATTTAACAATTGCAGATTCGCTTCAGCCTAATGATTCAGAGATTTATACATTAAAAGGTTTTTCTGCGCAGATGAGGATGGTTGTTAATCCAATGCAGCGCTGGCAAAAATACGGAGAACTATCTAATTCACTTTTTGAAAAGGCAAAAGAATTAAATCCTGATAACCCAAGACCGGATTATCTTGTTGGGCAGGCCCTACTTTATACACCGGAAGCTTTTGGCGGTGGAAAGAAAAATGCTTTGCCGGTTTTAAAACAGTCACAGGAAAAATACAAGAAGTTTAAACCGGAAACTTCAATTTCACCAAACTGGGGAGGAAGCATATTGAATAATCTATTAAAAAGTCTTGAAGAGGATTCAACTAAAACCGGAACTTCAAAATAAATCTGAGATTAAATATCATCTTAATAATTAATTACTGAATAGCTGAGGGAAAAATGGACCGGAGAAAATTTTTTAAAACTGTTGGCTTAACGGGGGCAGGAATTACTTTGGCTCCTTTAATTAAAACTACTTCATTTGCAGGAACAATTTTTTCTGAGAAGCCGGACACAAATATTAATGATGCGTTGAAATATCCAAGAACAGCAGATTCGATGCCGGGCAAATTTCCTGCAAAGGTTATTCAACTAATGAACGATAATAGCGTTCAAGAAGATAAGTTTAATAAAGCCGCTATAAATGATATGGTTGAAAAAGGAATGCTTTCACTTACCGGCAAAGAAAATATTGATGAAGCATGGTTAACATTATTTTCTCCAAAAGACAGAATTGGTTTAAAGGTCAATCCGGTTGCAGGACCTGATCTCTCCACTTCTCCGGAAATTACTGAGGCGATAATTGAGCAGTTAATTCATGCGGGGGTTCCTAAAGAAAATATTTTAATCTGGGACAGGCGTGAGTTTGAATTATTCGAAGCCGGATTTACCGAAGAAAGATTCCCGGGAATAAAAATTATAGGCACAGAAAGAAAAGATAAGCAAGGTTCATTCTACAATGCGGAAGGAAAACTTTACGGCGAAGAAATGATTGATAAGAAATGGTACTACTGGGCAGACTGCGAAGAAAAGTATGATGCTGAAACAATACCTTACATGATTAACGAAGGAAAATATTCCTACTTCACAAAAATATGCACAGAGATGGTTGATAAAATTATCAATGTCCCCATTCTGAAAAATGCCGGAGCATCAATAACATTATGCTTAAAGAATCTTGCGTATGGTGCAATTTCAAATACCGGCAGGCTGCATAAACAACTTTGGGCAGAAACATGTGCGGAAGTAAATGCTTTTCCTCCGTTGCGGGATAAAGTTGTGCTTAATATTGTTGATGGTATTAAAGGATGCTTTCAGGGCGGACCCGGCGCTAATCCTCAGTTTATAACCGAGTTCAAAACTGTCTTAATCGGAACAGATCCGGTTGCTGTTGACAGAGTCGGATATGACTTCATTCTGAAGAAACGAATTGAAGAAAAGATCCAGAAGGAAGATTCTGCTAAAGGGAAAGTTTTTATGGAACTTGCAGAAAATTTAAAACTCGGCACAGCCGATCTTGAGAAGATTTCAATTACTAAAATTGATATGAAATGAGAAACAGGATTTTTATTTTTATAGTTTTATTATGCACAGGCGTTTTAGCGGAGGCAGAATTTCCAAGACTTGAAGTGAAAGATTTGCCCGGTTCAGTTTTTACGAGAGAACAGACTTTTAACGGCGAATCACTCTGGGGATATATTGATGGTGGCGCTGATCTTTATCTTGAATATGGTTTTACAAGTTTGCTTGTGCAGGAACTGGATTTAAACCAAATTCATTATACAGTTAATATTTACAGGATGAAAGATTCTGCATCCGCATTCGGAATTTTTTCCATATCAAGATATAAATGCAACAAGGTTGATTCCATTTCCGAATTCAGTTGTATCTCGAATTTCCAGTTCCAGGTTGTTAAAGGAAATTATTATATCCAGATAATAAATAATAAAGGAAATAAAGCAGCAAAGGATGAGAGCAAAAAAATCGCTTCAGTTCTTTTAACCAAAACAGCCGATAAGGATATTGCAATTCCCGGAATCTTCAGGAATAAATTAGTTGCCGGGGAATCAGAGCAATTAAAATATATTAATGGAATACTTGGATTACAGAATGGCTACCCGGATTGGATTGACCGTTTTTCAGATACCTCGGGATTTTCTCTATATATTTTACCGTTTGAAGTTGATGGCAAGTCATTAATCATAAGTCTTATAAAATTTTCAGGTGAAGATCAGCTAAAAGAATTCCTGAAACAGTTAAAGATTGATTATTCAATAGAAGATAAATTCAAACTATACAAAGCAGAAAATAAAACAATTACAATTGCAAAGTGCGGTGATTCAGTTCTCTTACTTGAAGGAGACAGTACGCTAAACAATATTGATGCTTATGTTGAACTTGTAAAAGTCTGCGGACAATAATTATTGTTTTGTCCAGTGCGTTTCAAGCAAACAGACTTCAACATCTTCATCCATTATTTTATGATTGCAAATAATTCCTGAAGATTCTTCATTTATCTCAACAATAGTTTTTATCTTCTTACCGAAATGTGTTTCCTTTTTATAAATCACTTTCAGCCTTTTTAAAACGCACGTCTTTAATATATCAGTTGGAATAGCTTCCAAAGCCCATTCAACATATTTAATATTATTCACGTGGTCGTTAGTATCAATATCACTTTGTCTTACAAAAAATTCCTTCTGGTTATCAATCCTGTTCACAGTCCCTATTTCATCAAGCTTAAGTTCTATCCTGTCTTCCATAGGAACGTTGTAATAACCGTAAAGTTCTTCTGTAATTTTTGTCGGCCGGCGGATGCTTGTATCAACAAGAAACCAGATTGAATTTCCGGTTATTAATTGCTCATTGTTTTTACCTCTTACATCAAATGTCCTGTAAGCATAAAATTTTGAGTAACCGTGCGGTTCAGTAATAATGTTTACGCTGTCCGTAAAATGAGGATAGTTGTGAATTATGATATCCCACTTATAAAGCAGCCAGGCAATTTTATTCGTGTGATAATAATTCAATCCGACTCCCGCATCTTCAGAGTGAAGCAGCGCTATGTCTTCGAAATATCTGAGCAGACTTGTAATGTGAAGCCTAAGGTTTGTATCGCAATCGTAGTAATGAACAAAATATTCTCTGTTGAACTTCATGCAGGTATTTTTCCGTTTATCTGTTTATATTTTTAATGCCTAAAATTACTCAGTAAATATAACAACACAAACAAAGAATTAATCTGATTATGGAAATTTCAAAAAAAACTATTAACATATGGTTAAAGCATTTACAAAACGAAATTGACGCTGCCTATTTGTACAGGACTCTGGTTGATTTAACCAGGAATGAAAAGGAAAAATCAATTTTTAATCAGCTTGCTAAAATTGAAGATAAGCACATTGCAATCTGGAAGAATCAATTAAAGAATAATAATATTTCATCAACCCGTACAAAGCCTACATCAAAAGCAAAATTACTTGCCTGGTACTCAAATAAATTCGGCCCGGAATTATTAGCTAAGCTTCAATTAAGGGAAGAAGCTGATGAAGTAAAATCTTATATGGGATTATATAGAAATTCTTCTGTGGACTCAACAAAAGAAATCGCGCTTAAACTAGCAAAAGATTCTGCTGATCATGCAAATGAACTTATGAGCACTTACGGAATAAAAGGCGAACCATGGCATAGTTCGGAATCGGGTGGATTGCTTAGAAATATTGTTTACGGATTTAATGATGGTTTGACTGCTAACTTTGGGTTGATAGCCGGAATGATTGGTGCTTCCTCTGCTCCTCATATAATTCTTATCTCAGGTATTGCTGGAATTGTTGCCGATTCTCTTTCAATGGGCTCTTCGGGATATCTTGCTGCCATTAGTGAAAAAGAAGTTTATGACTATGAGAAACAAATGGAACTTGAGGAAATAAAAATGATGCCCGAAGTTGAAGCAGAAGAACTTGCATTAATTTATGAAGCCAAAGGAATGAATAAAACTGAAGCAAGGTTGCGCGCAAATAAAATTATAAGTAATCCGGAATTAGCGCTTGATGAAAAAGTAAAAGAAGAGCTTGGAATTATCGAAAAAGATACAAGCCCGATTAAAGAAGGCTGGATAACAGGAACAGCAACAGCAATAGGAGCTTTTATTCCTGTACTCCCCTTCCTTATTTTCACCGGATCAAATGCAATCTGGATTTCATTTATAATCTCTATGGTAGCTCACTTTGCAGTCGGTGCTGCAAGAAGTTTCTTCACAGGCCGCGGAATATTCCGCAGCGGCTTTGATATGTTTGTAGTTGGATTTGGTGTTGCTGCCGTTGGATATTTCATCGGTGAACTAATAATGAAATTATTCTGAATGATTTTATAAATCTCCGGTGCAATTTATTTCTCAGTAAACTTCCATATCAAATGGAAGCCTTGCCTGGAATCCGACATAATTTTTTATCCTGTTCAGGTACTGGTAGTATTTATATTGTCCGCCAAGTTCTTTCTGCAGCAAATCTGCTTTAACCTCTGCAGGAAAATCTTCAAGAATAGATTCAACAAGACTTTTAAGAGCAGGATATTCTACAACAGAATAACCTGATACTTTTGCTTTAGTAGCCGCTATTTTGATTGCATCATCCAGCCCACCTAAAACATCTACAAGCCCAACATCTTTTGCCTGAAGTCCAGACCATACTCTTCCCTGTGCAATTTCATTAATTTCTTCATAGGTCATCTTTCTACCGATTGATACTTTGGACACAAAAGTCTCGTAAATTTTATCTATCCTGCTTTGTACAATTTTACTTTCATCAGCCCTGAGCGGCCTGTTAAGACTAAAATAGTCTGAGTATTTTCCGGTTGTAACCCGGTCGAACGTGATGCCTAATTTGTTATTAAAGAAACCCTGCATATTCGGAATAATCCCGTAAACGCCGATCGATCCGGCTAGTGTGGTTGGTTCAGCCACAATTGTATCTGCTCCGCAGGAAATATAATATCCGCCTGAAGCAGCAACTCTGCCCATAGAAACAATTACAGGTTTTATTTTTTTTGTTATTTCAATTTCCCGCCAGACAATATCTGATGTAGTTGGATCACCTCCGGGTGAATCCACGCGCAGCACTATAGCTTTTACCCTGCTGTCTTCTCTTGCCTTTTTAATTGCGGCAGGAATATTCTCAATTCCAATTGTACTTTGATCGCCATAAGTATTCAATATCTCGCCGACCGCATAAATTACAGCAATTCTTTTTGATGATGCCGGTTGTTGTTTCAGTTTTGCCAGGGCATAATTTTCTAATCTTACTAATTTAACTTTGCCGTTAGATTTTATTCCTGAAATTTGTTTAAGGTAATTCAGACACTGGTCTTTATAAATGATTGAATCAATCATTTTAAGTTTATAAGCGTTTTCCGGATATTGAAGCAGTAAATTATCCGCAAACAGTTTTAATGAATCAACCGAAATATTCTTAACAGCAGACATTTCATTTAGCATATAAGAATAAATTGAATTGATCAATTCGGTGTTCTGCTGCCTGTCTGCATCACTCATTTTGGTGTTGGAAAATATTTCAACTGCCGACTTAAATTTTCCCGCTTTAAATATCTGCGCTTCAATTCCAAGTTTATCTAAAGTATTTTTAAAGTACATCTGCTCAAAACCAAGCCCTTTAAACTCAATGCTGCCTTCCGGAGTAATAAAAATTTTATCTGCAACAGAGGCAAAGTAATAAGCTTTTTGCGTAACGTCATCTCCAAAAGCAATAATGAATTTGCCGGATTTTTTAAATTCTTTTAACTCTTTCCTTATTACATCAACTACCGTATATCCGCCGCAAACAAAATTATTCAGGTTAAGATATATCCCGCGTATGTCGCTATCATACTTTGCTTTTCTTATAGTTTTAACAATCTCATTTAATCCAGGCTCCTTCCGGATTGACACAAACGGAAAAGAAGAAACTGCATTAAAACTTTGCAACGCTCTTTCCTCAACAACATAATTCAATTTTATTTCAAGAACGCTATTGGCAGGAATATCTTCTACAGTTGTCAACTGCATACTTGCCAAGAAGAAAACGAAGAAAAAGAAAAACATTACTGAGAGTATAAAGAAGCTTACAAATACTCCGACAATAGAGGCTAAAGTATATTTTAAAAAATCCTTCATATGCAATTCGCTGTTAGTTTAAAAGTTTAATTTATCATCCAAAGAAAAAAACGATCGGATTATTACCGGCAAATTATACTTACTTCCGGTAAATATTACAATAAAAAGTAGTAATAAAATTATTATTCTCCCATTTTTTTAATGAATTACAAATTATTCTCTGGCATAATATTCGAGAATTTATCTTTAATAATGAATTAGATAAAAGTGTAATAACGCAATCTGGTATTGCTCGTATTTTAAATTGATGATGATTTTGTAGTTGCAAAAAGCGTTCAGATAAATTATTTCTTATTGATTGAGTTGATTTAAAAGTTTATCCCTCAAATACTCCATGACCCCTTAACCTCAAACGGAGCCATTAGTCCTTAATGGCTCTTGTTTTTCACCCACAGTAACCTGCTGCCCTGCTGAATACGCATTCCTGCTTCCATGATATTTTATTACCAAGTATCATTCTTGGTGCTCTTAGCACTTCCCGGAAGTTATTTTCTAAGAGATATCTAACGGCAGTTTCATTTTTAGCAGGGACTACAGTTGTAGCTTCAATACCAATGTGTTTTCTTTGAAGCAATCGTATGCCTGCCGTATCATTGGTTGCTGCAATAAATCCGTTTCCAAAATCCGGTAGAAAGAAACCATCAATCTGGTTTTCACTATTCTGATGCAGCAGACCTGAATTTAAAAACTTTCTTAACAAAGATTTTCTATTCTCACGGCAAGTATCAAAATCTAATTTGAATATAATCTCGTGATCGGCATTAGTTATTTTTCTGAAATTATTTTCATCCTTCAATGATGAATTATTTATGCCACGAAAAAAAATATATTCTGATTCGGTTTGGAATCCAAGCTTCCTGTAAACAGGTTCACCAAGAATGGTTGCAATTAGCAAAATTGTTGCACAATTCACCTTCTTGCAATGGTCAATTAAGAAAGAGGTAATTTTTGTACCAAGGCCAAGATTTCTAAAATTATTATCTACAACAATATTTCCAAGCCATGCAACATCATCATTAATAATAGCAAAACCGCAGGCAATTAATTGATCATCCGACTCAAAGCCGATTGCATGCAAATATTTTTCGTTGCCATGTGTTTTGTAGAATAAAGAAATATCCGAATTCCAATCCGGTGGGGTTAATTCTTTTAAATCTTCAAGATGCTTTAGATTAATCCGAACAAGTTTAAAATCGTGCATAGTATTTCCCGGTATTACTCGGTTAAAAAATACCTGTATTATCGGATCTATTCAATCATAAATACTTTACCGCCCTTTTCAGAGTAGATAAAGTGAGGATTGTTTATATCATCCGGAAGATTAATACTTTTTTCGGAAGTTAAAAGATGAATTGTACCGTCTTTCATTTTAATGCCTACTTCACCATCAAGCACAAGAAGAATATGACCTTTTGCGCACCAGCTATCAGCTTCAAAGCCGGAAGAATAATCAACCATCATTAATTTATAATTACCTATTTCAACCACTTTAGCAAATGATATTCCGTTAGAGCCTGACTGTCGTAAAGGTATAATATTTTTCCAATCGATTTTACTAAAACCGTTCTTGTTAAATTTCATCTTTAATCCTCTCTTTACTATAATTTTGAATTAGCCGCTTCTTCGACCATTCCTCTTCCAAAATTGCATAAAGATATTGGTTGCACCATTTTCCTTTTAGCCATGAATTTTTTATGAAGTGACCTTCTCTTCTCATCTCCAGCCTTTCAAACAATCTTATCGACGGTAAATTTTTACAATCTGTTACGGCAGTAATCCTATGCAGTTTAAGTTCATTAAACGAATAGTTAAATAAAAGTGTAAGCGCTTCTTTTGCCAATCCCTGTTTTTGAAAATCGACAGACAACGTACAATCAATTAAAGCTAGACGCGAATCAACCAATTCAGATTTAACACCGCAATCCCCAATTATTTTATGTATAGATTTCAATTCGATTCCGAATGAAAACCATTCACCCGTAAAATAAGGTTTATATATTCCGTAACGCGAGATAAATTCCTTTGAATCCTTAATTGAGAACGGATGCCAGGTTTGATATTTTGCAACTGCAGGATTGGATCTGTAAGAATGAAAATCATCCAGATCATCAGCAATTAACTTTCTTAAAAATATTCTTTCAGATTCCAACTTGAGCATTAATTATTTCCTCCAATTTTATAATAATAAGCCTCAGAGATGAGGGGCTCTGAGGCTATAAGGAGTGTAGATATGAGCCCATTGCTTTCCTTCCTGGGTTCACACTTTATGTATAGGGATTAAAATCCAAACGAAATACCGAACACATGATTACCATCGAAATATTTTACGTCCCTGTATGCATAGTCAACTTTTATCTGTACGTCTCCAAGATCATACTTTCCACCAATACCTGCGGTTAAACCATAAATGAAATCATCCTTCTCATAATCAGGAGCCATGGTATAGCCACCACGAACAGAAATTGCATCACTAAATGTATATTCTGCTCCCAGTTTATAATTATCACCTGCAAAGTTGTTATTCTGGAAAGTAGTTGAAAACATAAGTGAATTCATATCGTCTATTCTTGCATTATAAGCGACACCGAATTCAAGTGAAGATGGTAATTCAAAGGAAGCCGCTTCAATTTTGTAATACTGTCCCGGACGACTTAATGATGTTGACGTAGCCTGAATATTCAGGCCCGAGCCTTCATACTGCATTTGTGGCCCTATATTTTTCATTACAAGACCAAAACTTAAACCATCAATTCCACCCAGTCCTGTATACATTACACCAATGTTAAATGCAAATCCTGTTGCACTTACCAAACCGAGTTTTTCGGTTATAAGGTTGGCGGTTAATCCAACAGAAATTCTATCACTTAGATTTCTAGCGAAGGATAAACCAGCTGTAAGCATTTGAGGTGAATAAGTCTGTCCTGTTCCATCAGGATGTTCTGTGGTTGTTACATCAATTTCTCCGATTGCCAAAGCTTTTATACTGAGAGCAAACATTCCAACACCTTCCACATTAGTTGATACTGCACCATAGCTTACACCAATATCTGCTATATAAGACATTTGTGAAAATGTTGCCTCAATGCCATACTTTGTTCTTGATAATCCCGCAGGATTCCAATATAACGCATCAATTCCTTTTGTAAATGAAACGTTGGATCCTCCGAGAGAAATACCTTTAGGTCCTGTTGGAATGAGCAGCTGTGCTGCTCCACCTGTTCCGTTCCTGTTGCCACCGCTTGCATAAACAAGATTAACAGCTACCAGAAGGAACATTAAAATTATTGTGTATATCTTTTTCATGTTTTCTCCAAACTTCTTATAATAGTTTTAGAATCTATCTAGTATTTGCTGTTCTTGAATTACAGATAGCTTCAGGATTTTAGTACCAAGTTCACCCATATCGATATAAGCTATATACAAGCCGCTACCAACAGGTAAGCCGTTCTCATTTGCAAGATCCCATCTCTGGAACTGCGTTTCGCTATCTTTTCTTATTACCCTAACCATCTCTCCTGCTAAATTAAATATTCTTATTGTGCTGATTTTTGGAAGATGATTGAAAGTAACAAATCTTTGGTACTTGTTTATTTCTTCCGGATTTACTCCGTAATAAGGATTTGGAAAAACGTTTACCTTCTGTACATCGTCTTTTGCAAGTGTTGAATTATAAGTATTTGTCGGAGCAGTGAATTTATAAACATCTGATAATGAATTCGGTTTAGTAGATGTTATTCTGAAAATCGTTCCTGTCTCAGGAAGATCTGCATTATACGGTCCGGGAGGAACTCCGCCATTCCAATTAACAAGAACAATTCTTGCCAAGACTTCTTCATTCTCTCTGCTTCCGTCATAAGTTTTAGCTATCATTTCCTGTTCGGAGGCTAAATAACCGGCTTCACCTGGTGTATGGTTATCCGGAACATACCAGTAAACCCAATCTGTAAAAGGATCATTATCTCCACCGGATACCGAATGTTCGTCTTCAGTTAAATTGAACGTAGAATCTCCATTGTCTAATATCCATGGAACCAATCTATAGTCATCAGAAGGATCGTCTGGTGTTCCTATTCCAATATTCCATAACTCAAACGGTACTTGAAAGGTTTGACCAGTATTAAAGGCTTCATATGCCCAACTTCCTCTTTGAGTAAATCTCATTTCAAAATCATAAGGGACAATGCTTGGCCAGTTGCTGCCATCACGTGTAGTTCTGGAAATAAATGATTCATAATCATATCTGGTTCCACCACCACTTGTACCGCCATTGTCGGCAGTATGGAACAACCATCTTGATCCATTTGTTTGTTGTGCTGTAGTAGGAGCCGCGCCCGGAAAACCATACCAGTCATCACCTGCTGCAGTACAGCCTTCGGATGGATTTAACTTGCCGCTTGCATTTGCAACCACTTCAAAATTCTTAAAGTCGTTGCTGGGACCAAGAACTTTTACCTGCAAACCATCAACGATGTAATAATCCAAGTTGCCGGTTTGATTAGTCTGGTTCTTTAATTTTATTTCACCGGTGTTAACATCAGTAAGATTCCAAACAGGTATTTTACCGGGTAAAGTATCGAATGTAACTTTGTATTCATGACCTGTTAGTTTTGTAGGATCGTAAATAAGTACTACAACATTTCCATCCGATAATGAACCTGAAGATGTATGAACGATGCCATGCAGAGTATCACCATAACTTGTTTCATACCTCATACCGGGGTTATCTGAATGAGGAGTAACAGTTAAAATCGTAAGAGGATTTTCCAACACTTTTGGAACGGCAAGTGGATCTTCATTATAAGAATATGTAGTAACAGCAAAGTAATATTTTGTTCCATTTCTCAAAGCCATATTATTTAAATAATCCTGTTGTATCTCTATTGTTCTCTGAACACCTGCGTCTGTACCAAAAGCAACAGGGACTAACTCATCTTTACCTGTTCTTGCATCGTATTGATAATCATAGAGTACTTTTAGATCATCTATCTTATCATAAGCTGCAACTAGTTCTCCTTCGCTTTTATTTGCTGAAGCAGATGGCAATTGGTATACATTATATCCCTGGAATTTATAACCACGTTCACTATAAGCTTCACTTAAACCTGCTGTAGTAGCATCACCCCAATTAAGGATAATTTTTTCATCCATTTCGGTTGCAACAACAATTGGAGTTTTTGCGCCACCGGGAATTTTAAAGAAATTATTATATGCATCCTGCGCTACTTTATCATAATTCTTTAACAAATCAACTGAATTTAGATTATCTGTTCCGATAGCAGCAATTTGCGCAACTACAACTTCCTGTGTATCACCGGGAGCCATTGTAAACGGACCAGAGGAACATCCTATTCTTCTATCACCAGCGTTAAGGATCTGTCCATCTAACCAGCCTGTTCCAGCTACCGGATCGCCAGAACATGCAAAAGGTGTTGGTATTGCACCTTGTGATTCGGGTGTTCTAAATATTTCCCCAGATCTTCCAATCCTTCCCTGGAAGAAGTTATAGAACTGCAACGTTCCTTCATAAGATACGGTTGTTGGATCAACAACTGAAGGATCGCCCTTAGCAAAATAATAAAAAGCAGTCATCGGCAAATTCTTTTTATCAACCAGATATTTTCCTTTAAATATTGCAGTATCACCGGTTGAACTAACTACTGGTCCTTGGAAAAAGTCGAAACCGGCTGCCGGGGGTGGTGTTTCTTTATATGTACCATCATATGCGGTAGCATTGTAAACATAACCCAAACTCAACAAAGTATCGCAGCCGGCAAAGTCATCATCAGCCTCACCATTATCTGGATCAGACCACATCGATACATACATATCAGTAAAAGTATCAGTCCCTTTATTAATAATTAAATATTTCCTGAATAGCATATTACCAAGAGGCCCTGCCTGTGAATATGCCCAGATAGTAGTTTGTTGCTCTATACCCATTGGCTGAGAACCGTACAGATTAATAGTTAAATCCTGATCAAGATCATTACAAACAAACCAGATTGTTTGATTGGCACCGGGAACACCGGGGATATCAACAGTAGGATCGTATACACCGTTACTATCTACATCATCGAACGGAGCTCCATCTGTAGCCGGCCATTCGTTCCAGTCGGTTTCATACTGATCATAAACATCCTGTTCAGAAAATCCAAGATCTCTTGCATCATTTGCAAGGCTTGCAGTTTTGTAATCTGCCCTTACTCTAAATATTCTATTCTTACCAAGATTCGGGTCTTCTGCAACTCCGGGTGAAAGTATTTTACCACCCTGTAATCCTGCGCTATAAGCTGATCCTCCAACTTTAACAGCTCCGCCATTGATTCTTGCACCCCAAAGAAAACCTGACTCAAAAAAACATGTTTTGCCACTACCCTTTGGGTATTCAAATCCTGATTGACTTATATTGTTAAGGTCAGAATCGCCGTTATTTCTGAAAAATGTTGAAATATTATTTATGTTCAACTTGGTCCAGTTAGGCAATCCATTTGTTTTACTAAGTTTCTTACCATCTTTAACATGACCAAACAACAGGCAGGGTAAGAACAAAATCATTGCTGCTGTAAGAGCTATTGTTTTTATTTTTAATGTCATTTTATAAACTCCTTTTTATTTATCACAAGAGTAATATTAGTATTCTAACTTAATACCAAAACGAATCTGTCGTGGTGCTCCGTAGAAGTAAGGAACCGTGGAAAGGAACGGAGCATTCTGATATTTTTCATAATAGTCGATGTTTACCGCTCTGTAGATCTCTGAATACCTGTCCCTGTTCACCAATTCTCCGCTTAAGCTTGGATTACTAATATAACCGTCATCAGTTGTAGTACCTGTTCTTAAGAAAACATTCTGAACATTTTTTGCATCAAACAGATTTATTACAAAGACATAAACATTTACTTTTAGCTGGTCAAACAAGCTGAAAGTTTTATCAATTCTTAAATCTGTTTGGAATGTTGCCGGTGTTGTTGATGAATTAAGAGCTTCAACGGGCTTTCTGCTTCTTGACTCACCCTCAAGATCAGCACCACCGATTCCCATTGTAAATGGATGTCCGCTTGTAAATGACATTAACAAAGAAACACCTGCTTCTTCCAACCATTTGGGGCCGTCATCAATACCAAAATGATAATCTAAATTTAAATTGCCTCTGTAAGCATTATTGTATTCAAGAGGAGAGATATATTGCGGATTAAATACTGTTACTCCATCTAAAGGAGCGCCAACTATACCTCTGTTGGAATTCGGAAAAGAACCTGTTCCCTGTGCATCCTGGAATGATAATGATGCATTAATTGCAATACGATTGGTTCGTCTTAAGTTGAATGAAAGTTCAACACCTTTAGTTGTTGCAAAGTCACCATTCCTAAGAATATAATAACTCTTAAACTGAGAATTTTTACTTACATCCTGAACATCATATATAACCTGATCCTTTATATCTCTGTAATATCCTGTTATATCGAATGATGCATTACTTCCAACTTGCTGAGTAAAACCAATTTCATATTGAGTAGTTCTGGTTGGTCTGATATCAAAACCTATTGGAGCACCAATCCATAAGCCGCCTCTAAGCTGGCTGGATGTTGCTGCCAATCCCTGATAAATATCTGCTAATCTTGTTTGCTGAACAAATTTTCCGTACTGGGCATGGAAAATTGTCTGTTCAGTAACCGGGAATGAAATTCCAATTCTTGGACTTACTCCACTATAAGAATTTGATTTTTTCAAACCTGCTTCATCAATGAAACCCGAGTTGTAATTAACAGTAATATCCGGTAATTCAGGGTTAACAAAAACAAGGTTGTCAATATCTATGTAATCGAACCGTAGACCAAGGTTCAGAATAATATCTTCTAAATCAATTTTATCCTGTATGTACGCCGACGCAAATACCGGTTTCTTTGGGGCATAAATTCCACCACCATCGTACTCATTTCCTAAAACATCATAGCCGTAATTATTCGGACCGCGCTGCGTAACAATTTCTTCAACAGTCCTGGTACCTCTATTAGCAATAATGCCAGCAAGAGAAAATACTGTTTCATTGCCATACGAGTAATTTCTGATTTTAAATTGCTGGAATTCACCACCAACTTTAATCGAATGAATATTATTCGGCATCCATGAAAATCCACCGGATAAAGTAAAGCTTTCACGTCTTGCTTTCTGATATCCTGCCATAACATCGCCGTAACCATTGAAGGAGAAATTATAAATATCTATCCTGTCCGGTCTTGTATATCTTGTAGCAAAGTTTGTAAATCCATATTGTGCATTTACAAGACTGTCGCCGTAATTCAGGAAATCATCTACTAAGTAAGGATCATAACGATGAAGTGTCTGCCGGAAATATCCGCCGGTAATTTCATAATACATTTTATCATTAAGAACGTGCGTGATTTTTACACTTCCGGTTCCATTGTTCTGATCAAGTCGTTCTGTCCTTCCAATATTTAACATGTTAGCAAGGTTCCCGGCATTTCTGTGAGTATTAAAAGCAATATAGCCTTCGTTGTCAGAATACGTTCCAGCAAACCTTATCTGAAATGGTTTAAGATCCATTGTAAATGTACCGCTGTAAGTAAATGTTTGTGTAGGATTACCCTGAACAGCTCCGGCAGGATAAGTAAAATTAAGTGAATCACCTGTTGTTTCATCGCCTATCATGCCAATGTTAACTCCCGGGTAAGGCTGCGGATTTGCATCTGTTTGATAGTTATAATTAAACAAACCAAAAAGTTTAAATCTCTCATCTACAACAGGACCGCTTAAGGTGCCTGTGAATTCATTATAACCATACCAGTAAGTGCCTAATCTTTTCTTTCCATCGAATGCATTGCTCTTACTGCTGAATGAAATATTATCCGTAGTATATTCAACGGACGCTTTAAAATCTTTTGTACCTGTTTTTAATTGCTGACGTATGATACCGGCATTCGCACCACCATATTCAGCAGTATAGCCGCCTGCCTGAACCTGAACTTCTTCTACCGCATCCTGAACAACTCTTACTGCATTACCACCTGTAACAACATTACGGGCAGAAACTCCTTCAAGGTAATAACCTACCTCGTCTAATCTGCCGCCACGGATAAATACCACATTATCCTGAAGAACAACGCCAGCATTTAAGGCAAAAATGTTATTCATACCTCTGACAGGAAGAGATTCAATATCATCTGCAGTTGTAACCCGTACTGCATTTGTGTTGCTTTTATTTACTAATGGTTTTTGTGCTACTATTGTAACTTCAGAAGCAGTAATACCTTCCGAAGGCAAATCAAAGTTCAAGTCAGTTGTTAAATCGGAATAAACTCTAACGTTTGAAATAGTAACAGTCTGATAACCAATGAAAGAAGCTTTTACTTCATAAGTTCCTGCTTCAAGATTATTGATAACATAATCTCCATTAATATCTGCCGCTGCACCAAATGAAGTACCTGTAACGATTACGTTTGCACCAACAAGCGGATTACCGGTACCTTCTTCAAGAATCTTTCCTTTAATTCTGCCGGTGGTTGCAGGGTAAATTTGCGATGCTAATAGAAACAGGAAAATGAAAAAAGTAAAGGTTCGTCTCATACTTTCTTCTCCTTAATAATTTGGATGTATGTTGTTAATTATTACTGAAATCCAATTGGAAAATTTCTGAGACGAAATTATTGATAGGGCTCTGCTTATTCTACTGCATTAATTGAGTGATTTTATAGCGATTATTCGAACCACACCTGATATTGCTACATAATCTGGTAGGATAACATTAAAAAGTTTCATCTACTTCATGTAGTTTTTAAATAATATTTCGGAATTAAAATTATTTTTCAATGCATATTTTTTAATAAAGTATTTTTATTTCCGTAAGCTTAATAATAATTTTTACTTCAACTTTATATCTGACTTCTATTCTTAGTCCTCTACCTTCAGCATATTTTTTAGCAGCGAGAATTTCATTAATGTACTTTGATGGTAAATTGCTTTTAGTTATTGCATCAACAGCTTTATCACTGAATATAAACGCAATAATAAAGCAGTCTTCATAAACTGAGAAGAAGAACAGATTTCTTTTCTTATAAAATAATTTTAACGTCCAACCTGTTTTCTTACCATAGTATTTCCACTCTTCTTTTAGACCTTCATATTTGGCATTAAGCGTTGTCTTAATTTCTTTCCAGTATTTATAATTGTTACCGAGAGCGTCTTTAATACTGTCTTCATTTGGCATTACTAATTCATCCATGAATAATTTATTCATACTGCCTCCGAATTCCTAATAACAAACTATTAGGATAATTTAAGGTGAACCATATATTGAATATCGAGTGAATCCGACATTGCCGCCATTTGCATGTCCTTTTCACTTAGTCTTATTCCTTCAATCTGATATGTATAGAATGTACCAAGTAATTTAATTTTGCTGCTCCAAGATGTTATATCATTTTTATCTTTTAATCCCCATTTGAAAAACGATTTTTCATCCAGGCCTGATTTCTGAATAACAATGTTCGCAATCTCCACTCCTTTGGGTGAAGTTACATCAAAGAAAAGTCCGGCACCGGGAAATGAATTTACCAGCTTTAATAAAAACTCTTTTATTTCCTCTTCATCGAAATAGACAAACACACCGGCAGAAATAAAAAGAATCTCCTTCGGACGGGAAATTATATCAAACCATTTTGTATCAAGGAATGAGCCCGCAATAAATTTTCTGTTTGCTGTCTCACATAAAAATTTTTTTCTCAGTTCAATTACATCCGGAAGATCAAGATCGTACCAAATTACATTTTGATTATCAATCCTTTCATAAGTCGTGTCTAACCCGCAGCCAATGTTTACAATGGTTCCGCCGGGATGTTTTGCAATGAATTCTTTTATTACCATGTCAAATCTTTTACACCGTGCAACCCAGGATACCTGGCTAATCTCCGGTACATTCTGCGTCATTGTTGCAAAGTCAAAATCTACACTTTCAAGAATAGTAACTGCTGTATTATCAACGAGCAATGGATTAGTTTTTCCTGTTTCAACTGCTCTTGCCCAAACCGGCATAAATAAAGTTTTCTGGACGCTGCCAAGATCAATTTTAATTTTTTCTTTCATAATAATTATTAAACCTTAATTAGTGATTTTTCTTAACTCATCAATTTCCCTGTTCAGGTCGGAGATGGATCTGTCAATTGAATCCATTCTTCTTTTAATTTTATATTCCTTTGCCTTCTTCAGTTTCTTTTCCTCATCAATCTTAATCTTATTCTTTTTTTCTTTTAATTCGCTTATTGATTTTTCCTTTAATTCAATTTCTCGTTTCGCCTTTTCTTTAATTGATTTGCTTAGCTGAATTTTCCTCTCCTTCAATTCAGCAAGAGATTTCTCTGATGAGATTATTCTGGATTCAACATGTTTTAATTGTTGTTGAAGACCCAAAACACTGTTTGAACTCACTACACGGGATTTCTTCACATTATGTTGTGCCGTACAAATGGACGCGTTAAAAAGAATTGCAGCCGCCAATAAAATAATTTTTGTTTTAAACATTTGTTTCTTCCTTATTTATAATTTTTAATGGTGTTCCCTGGTGAAATAGAATTTGCCAGCCTTCACCCGTTTTTATCCAGACAGAACTTCTTAATGCAAAGATCCTTTCATTCTTATCTTTTATTATTTCTGTGGTGTATGTTATTAACGCCGCCTCCGGTGAAAGTAGTTTTATATCGGAAAATGAGACTGATACAGTCTTTGTCCCTTCATTCATTAAAGCATCAATAACTTGTTCCTTGTTGTATATTTTCCCCGAACTCCCGAACTCGATAAATTCATCAGCGATTAATAATTTCAATTCCTTAATTGAATGACGAGTAGAATGATTCATCATGTTTTGTTCGAGATTAATTAAATGCGCCTTTATTTCATTACTTTTGTTCATCATATTCACTTAAAAAATAAAAGGAATAAACATTTTGGTTTCTTTCATATATTCCCCGTAAGCTTCACCAAAAAATTCAAGATTCTCCTTTTCCTCAAACTTAGCAGTAAGAAATAAGAATAGTAGGATTAGTACTTCCAGTAATATTGTGAAGATTGATATATTCTTAAACATTGCTCCAAGTGATAAAAATAAAAGTGAACTGTACATTGGATGCCTGATGTATTTATATACTCCATCTTTTACAAGGTTTGCGGTGTTTTCAAATTTGAAGTTAGCTGACTCACCTTTTCTTTTATTTGAGCCACCGATTTTTGTAAGTAAATAAAAACTAGCAGAAACATAGTAAATAGATATGACAAGCAGGCACCAGGATATAATCTGATGAACTGACAAAGGTTGTTTAATCCAATATGGCAGATTTAAAAGAATCAGGATAAATGTGAATTCAAAAACAAAGAACCTGTAAAAACCATGAACCCTTTGGTTACTTAATGATTTTTTAGAAATGATTAATAGAAATGTTGTTCCCAAAACAAAAACGACCAATTGGATTATCTGAAAAGTTTCCATAGTAATACCACATTTATTTTAACAAGGTGAACAATAAGAATTTTCACATCACCTAACAATAAAGCAACAAAAGCTAAACTGTTATTCAAAAATTTCATTCAACAAAATTCCGGCTGACATTACTTTTCAAGTTCATTCAGAAAATCAGAAATTGCTTTATTATTTTCTTCGGGATTATCTATCATTGTTTCGTGAGCTGAATTTTTTATCACAACAAATTTTGAATTGGGAATAAGGCTATGATAATATTTAACTGTCTCGGGTGTAGCTTCATCAAACTCACCGCACATTAGCAACGTAGGAATTTTAATTTCGCTTAAACGGTTTGTACGATCAAAATCTTTTAACACTCCGGTAACGTTAAACTCACTTGGTCCCCACATTGTTAGGTAAACATTCATATCGATGTTGGAAATAGCATTAACCAGGTCATTAGACCAGGGTAATTTCCTTGCAATAAAATTTTCATAGTACACCTGCATTGCCAGCTGATATTCCGGTGAATTATAAGTCTTATTCTCTTCGTTGATGCGGATAGCATTTTGAATTGTATCCGGAAGCTGTGTAATTAATCTTTTTGCATCTTGAATCCACCTATCTACGCTAAGGCAGGGACTGCTGAAAATTATTCCTTTAATTTTATCCGGGTATTTCAGGTAGTAATCTACTCCAAGCATTGTTCCCCAGGATTGGCCGTATAAATAAAATTTTTTAAGATCCAAAGCTTCGCGGATTTCTTCAACCTGCTCAACAAAATAATCAACCGTTAATAAAGTAGAATCAGTAATTTTATCCGACCGTCCGCAACCAGGCTGATCAAAGAAAATAACCGGTCTGTCTTTGCCTAATTCTTTAAGAGGATTTAAATAATCACTTGGTACACCGGGTCCACCGTGTAAAAGCAGCAACGGGATTTTATCACCTTCTCCATCAATACGATACCAGACTTTTCCACCTGTTACATTTATAAAACCTTCTTTGGATTTTATCTTATCTTCCGTGTAGTGCAGATTATTCATAACAAAAACCATAAGGATAATTAAATGAAATTTAATTTTTATTGATTGCATTTTACGATGAGAATCGGTGTAAAAATATTTTTGTTTTATTCCGGGTAATTCCATTATAACCAGTTACATTACCGGCAGGAAAAATAACAATATCTTTATCTAATTCGAAATGATAAAAAACTTATCCGGAGTTTTTGAATCTGTTGAAATTAATGAGTTAGATGGTATCGTTCATTAAAAGTTTTTACAGGGGAACATTAGGCAGAATAAGCGGCAATCCGGGTTGAATAATTAAATACAAACCCCACATAACAAATCCAATGGATAATGGAATAGTAAGATTATCATCTGCATAGCCATATGAAATGTTTTCTACAATTGCCCCGATAAAAACGGCAATAAAGCCAGCTATGTATTCCCATAAATCGCCGGTTATTTTGGGTGCAGCTAAAACAACAATACAACCGCTAATAAAAAAAGCTGTTGTGCCCTCAAGACTTTTAGATAAAAATTTATGTTTGCCGAATTTCCTGCCGATCAACGCAGCAGATGAATCGCTGATTATTAATACTGCGAACGCTGTAACAAAAAATACTTTAGGAAAAATAAGCACACAGGCAACAGCAGAAATTAAAACATAAGTTGCACCGTTAAGATTTTTCTTTTTTGCATCACGCTCATGCTCGCGAAGTAAAAATCCGAACACAATATAAAATAGCCGGGCTACAGTGGGAGAGAGATACCTTACAAGGTCAGCTACAAGGAAGAAAAGGGTTAAGGGAATCAGAATGGTTAAAGCTAATTCCCTTGTAATAAAATAATATATAACAGGAATAGAAAGCGAAGTAAGATGAATAGATTTTCTTACGACTTCATTTTTGTAATGAATGGTTCCTTTATCAATTTGCGTCATCTTTCTCTAAAGATTCTTTTGCCTTCTTTTTTTCCATTAGTTTAACTACATGATCCGGAATTTCTTCTTCCTTTTTTTCATCCGCAATGGCGCCGTTTTTCTTCATCGGCGGTAATTCCTCACCGCGGATAATTTTGTCTATTTCTTCCGAATCGAGTATTTCGCGTTCAAGAAGTACAAGTGAAAGACGGTGCAGAGTATCAATATTATCAGCTAATATTGTTTCTGCTCTTTTCATACAGGTAGTAATTATATCTTTTACTTCGTAATCAATATCCTGCGCTGTCTTTTCACTATAATCTTTATGACGTGTAATTTCTCTGCCAAGGAAAATTTCTTCTTCCTTTGTACCGTAGGAAAGAGGGCCGAGTTTTTCGCTCATTCCCCATTCGCAAACCATTTTACGGGCTAATCCTGTTGCTCTTTCAATATCATTACCGGCGCCTGTGGTAAACCTGTTGAAAACTATTTTTTCCGCTGCACGACCACCAAGGGCATAAGTTATCATTGCTTCAAGATATTCTTTGGAGTAAGTATGCTTTTCATCTACAGGAAGATACGTTGTAACTCCAAGCGCTCTACCTCGCGGAATAATTGTAACTTTATGAACCGGGTCAGCATCCGGAAGTTTGCGCGCAACAAGCACATGACCAATTTCATGATAACTTGTAACTTTCTTTTCTTCTTCTGATATAATCATGCTCTTGCGTTCCATACCCATCATAACTTTATCTTTGGCTTCTTCAAAGTCACTCATTGCAACAGTTTTCTTATTTCTTCTTGCAGCAAGAAGAGCAGCTTCGTTTACCATATTTGCAATATCTGCTCCGGCCAAACCAGGAGTTCCTTTTGCAAGGATTGATAAATCAACATCTGCATCAAGCGGAATTTTACGTGTATGAACTTTAAGAATTCCTTCTCTTCCTTTTACATCAGGTCTGTCAACAACTACCTGCCTGTCGAATCTGCCGGGACGCAACAATGCAGGATCAAGTACATCCGGACGGTTAGTAGCAGCAATAATAATTACTCCGCTGTTCTGTTCAAAACCATCCATCTCAACCAGCAATTGATTTAATGTTTGTTCACGTTCATCGTGACCGCCGCCTAAACCTGCTCCACGATGCCGGCCAACTGCATCAATCTCATCAATGAATATAATGCAGGGAGCATTTTTCTTTCCCTGGTCAAACAAATCTCGTACACGGCTTGCACCAACACCAACAAACATTTCAACAAAGTCTGCACCGCTTATTGAGAAAAACGGGACACCTGCTTCGCCCGCAACAGCTCGCGCTAATAAAGTTTTACCTGTTCCCGGAGGGCCTAATAATAAAACGCCTCTTGGAATTTTACCGCCAAGTTTCTGAAACTTTGTAGGTTCTTTAAGGAATTCAATAATTTCCTCTAATTCCAATTTGGCTTCATCTGCACCGGCAACATCTTTAAATGTAACTTTGGATGCAGCTTCAGAAATTAATTTTGCACGGCTCTTTCCAAAATTGAAGATGCCTCTTGTTCCGCCGGAACCTGCCTGCATTCTTCTCATAATAAAAATCCAGACGGCAATAATTAATATCCATGGCACAAAGCTTAAAAGGATGTTAAGCCATTCATTAGACTCTTTCTGGAAAGAATATTTGATTCCCTTTGCTTTCCAAAGAGCTTCCTGGTCCTTAATTAAAGGTTCAGGAAGGAACACAGTAAATTTCTTTAAATGTATTACCCTATCGTTTACACTAATTGATTCTTCTTGTTTCAGTGTACCTTCAAATGTAAAATCATTCGGATCTGTTTTAGTTACTTTTGCTTCCAGAATCTTATCTTCGTTCAGGAAATTCTCATAAACATCATACGTAATTTCAGTAGAGCTTGTTGAGCCGGAACGAAGAAATTGCAGCACAATTACTGCAGCCACAATAACTGCACCCCAGCTAAACACTCCTCTTATAATTTTCGACCAATCAAAATCCTGGTTTGGGCCACCGGGATCTCCCGGTTTTTTAGGCCTTTTCAATTGCGGTTTTTTACCTGTGTTATCTGCCATATACAACTTATTTATATTAAAAAACATTTTATCAAGCTCCATTCTCGCTTAGGATATAAATTGAACGAAGGTTCCGATACTTCTGTGCATAGTCTAAACCATATCCAATTACAAATTTACTCGGAATTTCAAATCCAATATAATCAATTTTTACTTCATGTTTAAGGCTGTCGGGTTTCAACAGGAGGCTTATCACTTTAACACTCTTAGGTTTGTAATTTTCCATAAGCTTGCCCAGATATTGAATAGAAAGCCCTGTATCCACAATATCTTCAACCACAATAACATCTCGTCCATTCACATCGCAGTTAAGGTCTTTAACCATCCTTACTTTTCCCGATGAAATTTTTGCATCGCCGTAACTGGAAAGCCTGAGAAAGTCAACCTCGCAATCAACTGTTACAGATTTAATCAGGTCCGACATAAAAATGAATGAGCCGTTCAGAATTCCGATGAATACCGGAAACTTATCTTTATAATCATTATTAATCTGTTCAGCTAATTCCTTAACCCTGTTCTGCAGTTTATCTTCATCAATATAAACAACAAATTTTTCTTCACCGACAATAATTTCCTTTGGGTTTTCCTTCCTTATATTATCCATAATTCAATCACCTTTTTTGTTTTTTCTGTTATTTTGAATCTATTGTCAATTCTTAAACCGATAATCCAGACAATTTGGTTCCTGTTAAGCAAAACTAATTGATCCTTTTTGATAAAAGCCGGAATTTTTTCATCTAAAAGAAAATCGGAAACATTTTTATGCTTCTTCATTCCAAGCGGGAAAAATTTATCCCCGGTCTGCCATTTTCTTATAACAAAATTATTGTCCAGCTCATCGGCAGATATAAATTCATGATCCCTGTTGTTCTCAAATTTTACTTTATCTTTTTCAATAAAATTGATGCTGATTTTTTTACCGGTAATATCTTTTACTTCTCCGGCTTTTACATCAATTAGATGCAGCCCGTGGCTATTTTGTTTCGGGTAAATGTAAATTTTTTTCCTGTCTTTCAAAACCTCAAGATTTGAAGTAAGAATTACTTTTCTCCCCACTGGTTTTTCAAGAAGAGATTCAACCTTTATATAATCCTTAAATTCAAATTCTTTTTTAAAATGATTGACTACAATATCTTTTAGTACTTCACCAAGCAATGATTCATTTTCTGCCTGCAACCCAGATAGTTCAATTATAACATACTCTTCCCCAAACCGAACGAACTTAACAAGAAATTCATCTTTTAATTTTCTTAATGAATCTGATGCTTTTTTGAAAACAAGGGACGAATTAAAAATATTTTGTTCCATCGATGGATTAAGGTTTTTCTTTATCAGTGGAAGAATTTTATGGCGGATAAAATTTCGTTCGTACTTCAAATCTTTATTTGATTTGTCTACCCGGTACTCAATATTATAGTTGTCAAGATAGCTGATAATTTCATCTTTAGTTAACGCAAGTACCGGACGGATTATATTGTCGCGCTGAACCGGAATGCCGGCAATTCCCTGTAAACCGGTTCCTTTTATTAAATTCATTAAAACTGTTTCGGCATTATCATCCATCGTGTGTGCGGTAATAATTTTATCGAACCTGTAATTCTTAGCAACACGCAAAAGGAAATCATACCGGACTTTCCTTGCAGCTTCTTCAACAGATATTTTATTTTGCTTTGCAAATACGGCAACATCATATTTCTCAGAGTAGTATTCAATCCCGATTTCCGCGCAGATTCTCTTACAAAACTCTTCATCTCTGTCAGCTTGTTTACCACGCAACATATGATTTAAATGAGCAGCAGCTAAAGTAATTCCGAATCTTTTACTGAACTTTTCAAAGAAATAAAGAGCAAATATTGAATCAGGACCGCCGCTTAAAGCAATGAGAATTTTTTCCCCATTCTGAAGAAGTTTATAATTGTCGGCAAACTTAATAACCTTTTGTTCTATTGATTTCATGAATAACCAAGATTCTTCAACCAATCATCTGTAATGCCGGATTCTTCTTTACCAAGAATTTTTGCCACGTACTTTCCAAGAATATCAAACTCAAGATTTACTTCATCGCCAACTTTTAAAAACTGCAAATTGGTTTCCTGCCAGGTATGCGGAATGATAGAAACGGTAAAAGCATTTTTATTAAACCTTGCAATTGTAAGGCTTACCCCGTTAACCGTTATTGCCCCTACGTTAATAATATAGTTGGAAAACTTTACCGGATAGGAAATACTTACAAGTATGCTCGAGCTTAGTTTTTCAACTGAAGTAATTTTGCCGGTGGAATCTACATGCCCAAGTACAAAATGCCCGCCAAGCTTTTTGTTCAATGTTAAAGAACTTTCAAGATTAACTTTGCTGCCAGATATAAGAAAACCAAGGTTTGTTTTCTTCAGCGTTTCTTCAACTGTTTCAACTGTAAAACTTTTTTCATCAAAGGAAACAACAGTCTGGCATGCACCATTAATGTTTATGCTATCACCAGTCTTTATATCATTTAAAATATTTTTCGCTTCGATAGTAAGTTTTATTCCGCCGCCAAAAGTATTAACACTTTTTACGCTGCCTACTTCTTCAATTAACCCGGTAAACATTTTCAGCTTTTCATTTTGTTAAAATTGTTAAAACATCATCGCCAATTTTTTCAGCAGAGCTTACTTTTAATTTTATTGCCTGCTTAATGGAATTTACACCAATATCATCAACTACAGAAAAACCATTTCCAATATATTTGGGACTCTGGAAAAGATAAATATCGTCGTACAAATCCTGCTTTATAAATGATGTGAATATTTTTCTTCCACCTTCAACAAGAACTGAAGCAATATTATTTTCAGCCAGTGCTTTTAGCAATTCAACAAGGTCCAATGTTTTATCTTTATTTTCTTTTACATATAAAATTTTTACACCGGAGTTAAGAAGCTTGTTTATCTTCTTCTTTTTTTCAATTGAACAGGTTGAAGTAACAAGATATAAATTTCCATCACCTGTATTTTTAAATAATTTAAAGTCATCACTCAGTTTAAGTCCGGCATCAAGAACAATCCTTTGAGGATTCCTTCCTTCAACAAAACGAACTGTCAGATCGGGGTCATCAATCTTAACTGTATTTGCTCCGACTAAAACAGCATCATACTCACTTCTTAAGGAATGCACCATTTTTCTTGAAGGTAAAGATGTTATCCATTTTGAATTACCGGAAAGATCTGCAATCATACCATCAAGTGTCTGCGCAATTTTAATGGTTACATACGGAATTTTTCTTGTGATATACTTGAAGAAAAATTTATTCAGTTCAATACATTCCTTTTCGAGGAATCCAACTTTAACATCAATACCAGCCTGCTTAAGGTGCTTAATCCCTTTGCCGCTTACAAGCGGATTCATATCAAGCGTACCAATAACGACCTTCTTAATTTTCTTCTCAATTATTGCATCAACACACGGGGGAGTTTTACCATGGTGGCAGCACGGTTCAAGGTTAACATAAAGCGTTGAACCTTCAACCTCCTGCTTGGAGTTTTTAATAGCTTCAATTTCTGCATGGTTACCCCCAAAATTTTTATGGTAACCGGCGCCAATTATTTTATCATCTTTAACTAAAACAGCGCCAACCAAAGGATTCGGCGAAACATTTCCTTTACCCTTCTTGGCAATTTCAAGTGTAAGTTTTATGTAAGATTCGTCAGTCAATTTATTTTATTTCAAGAATTTCGTATTCAAGCATTCCTGCCGGCGCTTTAACCTTTACAACTTCACCAACCTTTCTGCCCAACAACCCTTGTCCTACCGGTGAAGTAACAGAAATTTTTCCTGCCTGGAAATCTGCTTCTTCAGGTGAGACAAGTGTATATTCATAAGTCTTGCTATTAACAACATTTTTAACATTAACAGTACATAAAATACCAACTTTATCCTGAGGAATATTGGATTTTTCAATTACGCGTGCACGTGAAAGAATATTTTCAAGCTTGGAAATTCTAAGCTCAAACAATCCCTGTTCTTCCTTTGCAGCATCGTACTCGGCATTTTCCGAAAGGTCGCCATGAGAACGGGCTTCGGCAATTTTCTGTGCAATAGATTGTCTGCCGGTTGTTTTAAGTTCAGAAAGTTCTTTTTCTAATTCTACCAATCTTTCTCTTGTTATATAAACAAAGTTAGCCTGGGACATATAAAACCTATTTTTAAAAATGATATAAAAAAATTGCCACTGCTTTTAGCAGTGGCAATGCCAAACTACAAAAATTTATCTAAGTTGTCAACAATGGCAAATCACGTTTAGGAAAATATTTTTTTGGGTAAAATGGCCTATCTTATCACCTGGATCCTGCAAACCGGAGCATATTTACAATAATTGCACACCTTGGTTTCTCTGTCCTTAAGTGATGATAAATTGAATTTACCTTCT
Organism: Ignavibacteriales bacterium; assembly: GCA_003599415.1. Classification (GTDB taxonomy): domain Bacteria; phylum Bacteroidota; class Ignavibacteria; order Ignavibacteriales; family SURF-24; genus SURF-24. The sequence continues at coordinate 42,677 of QZKB01000119.1, forward strand.
GCTATTTTACCAACATAATTCCGGATATTCTCAACAGCAGATTCCACTAAATTATTATAAAACTCAATAATCTCTGTTTTTTTTTCCTCATCAACCAAATTAAAATCTTTCATTCTTGGTTTAGAAACGAGAATTCTTCCAAAATCATTCTCATTATATTTAAGAGAGTAGATGTATGAGCCTGCCGGGTTAAGTACAGTATTAAATTTTTCCTGCAGCATCTCTTTTGCCGCAAGCATATAAACGGGTAACTGCAAGGAAATTCCATTAAGCAGATCATCGGTTGAAGGTTTCTTACCGCTTAATTTATAATCAACAATACCGTAATGCTGTCTGTTTTCATCAAGTTCAATCCTGTCTATTTTACCTCTCAGCTTAGTTCCGCCAACTGAAAATTCAGATAACATTGAGCTTGCCTTGCCTGAATTTTTAAAAACACCAAAGGCGGCTTCAAAAAATGACGGGACAAAACCGGTTTCATCCGTCCTTTCATATTGAAGAAAGCGATAAAGAATAGAATCTTCTTTCTTGTTATTAATTCCGAGTATCTTTTCTTTTTCATAAAATGAAGTTACAGGATTGAGCCGGGCAGTTTCAATTTTATCGTTAGCAATTTTAAATATCAGGTTCAAAAGGAATGTGAAAGTTTTATCCGAATAGTTTTTTATTGTAAGTCCTTCTTTAATAATTGCAGAATAGAATTCATAGAAAATGATGTGAAGCAGCGAACCCATTTCCAGTGCTTCAATTTCTTCTGTCGGTTCTTCTATAACCTGGATGTTTAAAATTCTCTCAATGAAATACTGGAAAGGACAAGCTGCATACTTTTCAAGCTGAGTAATTGAGTATTGCCGGTTTTTATAAGAAGCAAGCTTTTCAAGAGCTAAACCGGATAAAAGAAATTCACTGCCGGACAGATTTATATATCCATTATAAATATTTTCTTCTGAAGGATGCTCCCTTCTGAGTCTTTCAACTGAAATAGCTTTAATAATATTTTTCCTGCAGTAATTACCAATTATTTCTCTTGAAACTACAAAGGAATCGTAATCATCGGTAACAGATGTTTTTAAGACTTCTGCCAGTGAATACATTGAATCTGAATAATCAGCTTCCGTTTTTGTGGTTATACTGAACAGCCTTTTAATATCTCTCAGATAGTTTGAAGGTACAAGTTCTTTTTCATTTTCTGTAAGAGGATAGGTAAGAAACAAATTCTTATTCCAGCAGGACAAAACCTGGTAAAGATGATATCGTTCTTCTGTTTGGTGAATCATCTCACCTTTCTGGAAAGAACCCGACAAGAAAATTTCAGGATTAAAGCGCGTCGGAAAGTCACCTTCAGTTAATCCGCTTATAAAAAGGTAATCAAACTGCAGTCCGCGTATTTCGTTTATTGTGGTTACCTGTACACCGTAATCGGATCTTTCCTTTATATTGAAGCGGGTATTCATTGCAATAACCTTTAACTGGTCAAGGAAAAATCCAAGATGAAATTTTTTATCGGAACCATATTCATTTTCAAGAAGCACAAACACTTCTTCTATTTCATCCATGAACACAGATACTGCTTTAATATGTTCTTCCTGGTTGCTGTCTTTTGCTTCCAGCAATTTAAGCGGCAGGTTAAGTGTAAAGATTAGTTTCTTAAGTTCGTTCAGAAATTGCTTAAGCGTTAATTGATGATTAAAAGGAGCTAAAAGAGTCTGAATGAAATTGAGGTCAGCTAAAACCTTTCCGAATATTTTTCTTTTTTGTTCTCTTTCATAATCGTCAAGGTCATATTCCTCATCAAGATCAATTATACTTTGCTGAATTTTATGGCGCCAGATGTTGTAGCCGGAAATAACTTTAAGATTTTCTGCAACGGATAAGATCTTTGAAAGATCAACATTACCGAAATGAAGAAAGCCGCAGCTTAAAGCTCTTGAAATATTTTTAAAGTAAAAATCGTTCTCAAGTATTTCAAGAAAGTTGATTATACCAATTACCGGGTACGACCTTGAAAGTTGGAGCCTGTCTGTTAAGTTAAATGGAATTTGAAGCGATGTAAATATTTCTCTAACCGCAGGTGAATATTTTTCAATCAGGTTGAATGCAACGCATATTTTATGCGGCTGTACTTTTTCTTCCAACAAAAGATTTTTAATTTCTTTGGCGATCAGTTCAATTTCATTGGTCTTGTCCGATGCAACAATCTCGGTTATATTTTGCTTGTATAAATCAATACTCTCGTTCTTATTAGTAACAAAAAGTCTTTCGCTTACAACAGAAGAAAATGAGGTTTGCCGGGTTGACGTCTTATCAATTACAGGCCTGAATCCTTTTCCAAACAGACTATTATAACATTTGTTAAGATGAGAAAATATAAAATCATTCGCGGGATTATAATCGAAAAATATGTACAGTGCAAGGTATGGTTCTAACGAGAGTTTATTTATTAACTCAACTTCGGGATTAGAAAACTCATCGAACCCGCTTATAATTATTGTATCAACTGAATTAAAATTACTTCTGAAAACTTTATTAAATGATTCGGCGCTTTCATTTTTCAGATCAGCATAAATGTCGCCAATATCTTTCACATTAAGCTGCATACACTTAAGGTTCATCTGCGCATAAATATTTGAAATATCTATCGCTTTAATTTTTTCCGTTCCCTGAAGAGATTCCGCTTCTTTCAAAATAATTTCGGGTGTTATACCTTGTCTTTTATATTCTGAAATTACGTTGCTTATTCTTTTGGTGGTACCTTCAGGAATTTCATTGCCATAGTTTGAAAAATATTTTAACCCGGTTTGTTTAATGCTTTGCTTTAGTAGTACTGATGCGGTTGTTTCCGTAAGTGGTTTGAACGGTTTAATACCCGATAACAGTTTTGTTGAAAGTGTACCGAGAGTTTCAACATTAAGTTCACTCAGCGTTTGACCCGGACTTTTTGATATAAATTCTTTCCTTGTGGCTCTCAACTTCCTGTTGGTAGGAACTATATAAAGAAGTTCGTTAGTCTTCCCTGTTGAAATTTTTTCATTTATAATTTCTTCAAGATCAACAGAATAAATATTTTGCTTGGATAAAATCATTTTAATGCCAGCATTAAATCTCTATAGGAAGACAAAATCTGTTTTGAATCATCAAGCCTCAAAAGGTTTTTAATTGAAGAGAATCTTTTCCGTGCATCTGCATTGCCATTTAGAACAAGCGTTTCAATTTCCAGGAATCTACCCAGGTGTTTTACATTATCAAGATGAATCCTTGAGTTATCAAACATCCAAAGTTCTCTTTTCTTCTTTACAACAGTCTCAACTTCAAAGAGCTGTCCAAGAAATTTTTCCGCTTTCTTTGCATCAAGTTTAAGAATTTCATAATCAGACCACCGTGTCTTACCAGTTTCATCCCGGTTATATTTAATCAGTTCCGCCTCATCATCAAATAAGCGAAGCTTTAACAAACCATTATTCGTTTTGTAATAAATATCCGATTGATTTATTACTCTGATGTATTCAGCACCAATACCAGTTAGAATGTTCCGATATAAAATAAAATTCTTTATCGCTGTTTTTAATTCAAGATTTTTAGCCATCTTTCCAATTGCTTAATTTTAAATTACAAATTACTAAAACAATCTTTATTTGAACAATCTTTCAGGCCAAATAAATTTCCTGAAACCAAATAAAAATCTGGTAGTTTAAAAAAGTGTTGACAATTTGAATAATGAATTTGATATTTAGAACAAAAAAGACAGAGTTATGAAAAGAGCATTATTAATAATGCTTTTTCTCCCTATTGCATTTCTGAATGCACAGCAGCTTGGAGAAATGGCACCAGAAAAGCCAAGAGAAATTTTCCCCGACAAATCGATTGGTTTAGACTTTATGTTTACCGAGGGTGGATTCGGTCTTGGAAGTTTCTTTAGACACAACCTTACTAATTCGCTTTCGTTTTTTACGGACATCTCTTTCTCTGAAGGAAAAGACTCCCGCGAAGTGGAATATGTAACTTACTGGGGAGAGACTTATACTCCCGGCAAAAAGAACAGGATATTTTTAGTCCCGTTAAATTTTGGTTTACAGCAGCGCTTGTTTGAAAATGTTATTACTGACAATCTCAGGCCGTATATCAACTTCGGTGTTGGTCCTAGTATGATTGTTACAACTCCTTATGACAGAGAATTTTTTAATTCGTTTTCCAAAGCACAAGCGCGTTATACACTTGGTGGCTATATCGGAATCGGAGCTAACTTCGGATTGGACAAATCAAGTTTACTTGGAATTAATATACGCTACTATGAAATCAGATTTTTCGATAAAGGTGTTGAAAGCCTTGATGGTATATATCAAAAAAGTTTAGGCGGTTTTTTCTTTACGATAAACATTGGAATAATGTATTGAAAGAGACAATTCCTGAATTCACCGGATTCAGAAAAGGAGCCTTTGAATTTTTACGCGACCTTTCGAAGCACAACAATTTAAAATGGTTTAAAGATAACAGGGCACGGTATGATAATGAACTTATTCTTCCTGCCCGGTCATTCATTGTTGAAATGGGACAGTTCTTTAACCGGTTGAACCCATCTATCAGGACAGAACCCAAGTTTAACGAAACCATTATGCGTTTAAATAAAGATCTTCGTTTTGCAAAAGGAGAACCTTACAGGAATTATTTACTAATTCATTTCGGCCGGTTTAAAATGGATTCTGAGTTCTATGTTTATATGGATCCGGATAATTTTGATTATGGTTTATTCCTTAACAACTCCGAAGGTGAAAATTTTTATCTTAAGAAAAACCTGAAACGTTATCGTAAAGAATTTATAAGCTGCATTGAGAAATATAAAATTTCCAAAAGGTTCAGCTTTTTAGAGCTTGGTAAAGAATCCAGGTTAATCGGGAAAACTTTTAATCCATCAAAACATATTGATATACTTGAAAATCAAAAGTTCAGCTTGTTGCAGAAATCATTAAAACTTCAGGATAAAAAAATATACTCGCAGAATTTTTTAGTCGAGGTCATAAAAAGTTTCACTAATCTATACCCAATCTATTGTTTCGGCATTACAAATCAGCCCTTAAAACTTATAGAAGAATTTGAAAATCATTTTGGAATTATTGAATAAACAAATTTTAATAGAATCTTAAACACCAAAATAATTTTTTTATTTTTTAACAATGTATTTAC